>NZ_JAMQTH010000006.1:0-447346 GCF_032883035.1 Mycobacterium appelbergii | reverse complement strand
TTTCATCGTCCCTTCTCGCCCGACATCGGGCTACAGGACTCTAAAACTGGTGGGACTCATTCACCGGGAACACGCCATCATCTCGAGTCAACATGTCGATCGGCGTCAGCAGGACGAAGTCACCCCAGAGCACTGGAAGGTAGTAGGTTCCCGACTCCCACGCTTCGGTGTCGTAGCTGAAGCGCACATGGCGCACGCCAAACTCTCGACACTGATCTGGGCTCAGGTGCTGGCGAGCGAATGTCTGCGTGTACTCCAGCAGGTATTCCTTTATCAGGTTCGTCGTGAAGTCCGAGATGCCGTCGCGGCCCACACCGGGACGGATGAGGCCGACCTTCTCGAGGTGACTCGACCTTGTGATCTGCTCCGCGCCGAAATCGTTCAGAATGCTGGTTAGCGACTCATGCAGTGCAGAGGCAAATTTCGCGCCGAGGCCGAGACCGCCGTTACCAAGCACGGAGAACCCGAGCCAGTTCTGCCGCACCTCCGGAAATCGGAACAAGCTCCGGACCAGCGCTGCCTCCAACGGGCCAGATGACGCCTTATTGCGCAGGAAACGCAAGTAGCGCAGCACCTTCTCGTGCAACTGCTGGTACTCGGGCTTGTCGCTGTGGAACAGGAGAAACGGGTCGATAAATAGGGGGAGATCGGAAGCAACCGACACATCAAATGCGCCGTACTGCTCGAGCACGTCGGGCGCGAGGCCGAGGTACTGCGACAGATACAGGTTGAGGTCGTCCTCAGGCATGAGCTCAGCTTGTCACCCCACGGCGATCAGAACGGGCAACTTGACGCCCGCGCGGCCGCGACCGGCTACACCGGCACATTTGCCAGCCCGATGGCCCTGACACGCCTTGGCCCCGACCTCAGGACACCTGGTGTCGCGCGTCTACTGCTTAATCAGCTTCTACCGGGCACTCTGACTCGGGCTTTCCTGAGGTCGATGTAATCGACTTCAACGTCGGGGGCATCGTCGGGGAAGAAAGCCGCCGTGAAGTGGCCCTGGTCGTCTGCGTCTCGTTGGGTCCAGGACGTCCCCGAATCATTCTGGTAGTTCTGTATCGCGGCCTCGGCGGTGCCCTCGGCTTGGTAGGTCCCGTGCAGCTCGAATCGTGGTCCGTCTGGGTCGACGGTGAGGCGATTAACCGCGAGTTCGATTCGGGCATTCACCGGCGCCACGTCGGGGTCGTACCCGCGCTTCTCCAGCTCGTGCACGATCGCTCGACCGAGCTGCTGGCAGACTTCCTCGATCACCGCGCGCACTACTTTGACGAGCGCGGAGTCGAAACCGCAGCCGTATGCGTCTTCTAGCAGGACTCTGGCCCTTCGTGACGTTTCGTCGAGGGTGACAGTCACAACGTATTCGTCGGTGGCGTCTCCGTCGGGATCGACGTAGCCGTAGTTCGACGGGCCTTCGAGAATGTGTGGGGCGATGTAGCGCAGCCTGTTGATCAGCGCGGGACCAAGTTCAGCGAGGGTTCCCATGACCTCGTTATCGGTTGGGTCGACCCCGGTGACGGTGGCTAGTGCCTTGGTGAAGGCGTTGCCGCTGCGGAACTTTCCGACCGTGTGTATGACGGTGGGTTCGAGTTGCCGAGCCTTCGCCAGCAGTGCGATGAAGCGGGGGGCGGTCGAGAAATCGCGGTTCGCTTTCTCGACGTTGCAACGGCGGCAGCCGGGCCCAAGGTTGTGTGGTGCGTGGATGTCGAACGGCAGGGCGCGGAGCTCGTCGGTGAGATTCTGGTCGAGAGTGGCCTCCAGCTGGGCACGGGAATAGCTCTGGGGAATCAAGTGGTCGATATCCACGTCGAGGAGGTCGCGCGGATGGCTGCACCAGCAACAACGGTAATTCCAGGCATCCCAAAGGGCGCTGCGCAAGATCAGGTTCTGCGCTGAATCCCCTGGCCGGTACCGCACATCGTGGACCACGCTACGACGGTACGCGTTCGCGTCATTTCTACGGGGCAAGACGGCCGTCGCCTCGTCCTTCGCCAGAATTTCCTGCTGTTGCTGTTGCAGCTGCCACGGAGTCGGCGACATCATCACCGCACTCGACAACGACGTCACGGAACTCGAAAAATTGGCACCCTAACCCGGCATCAACGAAAGCTAACCGATACCAGAACGAACATGGGCAACCCTGCGCAGGGGCTTAAGAATATGCAGCGATCGAATATGCAGCGTTACCAGTAATCTACTGCATACTGCTCTGCCGCCCAACGGTTCTCGCCTATCGGGCTGTCCGGGTCGCATCGGACTTGGCGGCTTTCTCATCGAAGTTGGGCGCACCGCGACATGCCCGCGGTTGCCGGCTGGGGCATCACCCGAGCCGCCGAGTGCGCCAGCGCGACAGATCCGCGTCGAGCACCGCAGGATCGCGTTCGGGAAACACCTCTCCGGTGATCTCCAGGTGCCGGATGCGGCCGAGGTGAAATCCGCGGATGCCTTCACGCAGCCGACACCACCCGACGATCATCCACGAATCACCGCCGCGCAGCAGACCCATCGCCTCCACGTCACGGGTGGTGTGGGTCTCGCCGTCCTCGGAGGTGTAGTCCAGCCGTATGACCCGGCGCGCGGCGACCGCCTCGGGAATCAGCGAGATCGCCGCCTCGGACGGCGACTGGGCGTCGATGACGAACATAGACGCCAACGCCTGATCGACTGGCGCGAGCTGATCCTCGCGGCTGATCGCGAGGACCTTGCCCCGCGCCCGACGCGCCGCCGCACCATATGGAGAGTTCTCCAGCAAACCAAGCCCCGCGAGCACCGCCAGCGACTCCGGTACCGAGAGATTCAGCGGCGGCAGGGAGTGTTCCCGCAGGATCGAATACCCGCCCGACACCCCGTAGTCGGCATAGATCGGGACTCCCGCGAGCTGGAGCGACTGGATGTCACGCTCAATCGTGCGCTTCGACACCTCGAACTCCTCAGAGAGCCGAGCGGCCGACAACGGCCGGCGTGATCCCCGCAGCAGATCGACCAGCGCGTACAACCGCTCGGCTCTCCTCATGAATGTGAGTCTCCCCCGGTCTCAGGTGAGGTGCGCACGCGTCCCGCCCACCGACCACACCTCACGGATCAGCCCATCCTCGGTGAAGTCGAAGACATCGATCCCTCCCGCAGCAACCTCCCCGTCCTGCACGTTCCACAGCATCCGCCCGCGCGGGCCGTCCACGGCCCGCGCGACCTCGGTGAACACCACATCCGGATGCTGCTCGCGATACCGATCCAGGAACCGAACGAAACTCTCCGCGCCCAGCACGTCGTCGCCCGGGTTCGACCCATCCGTCTCGGAGATCAGGAAATGAATCCGGAAATCCTCACTGCAGATCCGACGAGCGATCTCACTGTCGGTGTTCCACATCTCCAACCACACCGCGAGCGCCGCATCCGCAGCAACCGAGTTTGTATCCACCATGTTCTTGTTCATGACACCAGCATCAGACAGTGTCGCGACAACGGTATGTCGGTGTTTGTGTGCCCAGTCGAGGGGCACGACACAACACGGAGACTTGCCGCAGCGGGCCCCACGGGTTCAGCGGGGCCTTTGACACACGTGGCCTGCCGCGGTCCGCCGCCACGGTGCTCCACACCGACTGTCTCGCGTACCCCGGCGTCGATCTTCGAGCTCTTGGGTCGAAGATTATGCAGAGATCGAATATGCAGTGTTACCAGTAAACGTCGCCGTGTTCATCTGATGAATCAAGAACGCTTTGAGCGCCCCAGTGTGTCGGGTGACAAGCCATCTGCGACTCTGACACCCTATTTAAGACTCATTGACAAAGTGTTGAGACCCCAATTTCGAACCGCGTGTCACTGACGCCGGAGCAAGCCGGCCCTACTCAGACCCTTCACAACGGCAGCTTTCGGCTTCTGGGGCGCGTCGGCCGCGAGTGGACTCGCATTGATGCGTATGCACAACCCCACGTCCGTTGGTGAACGTGGGATTGTCCTCACGGGTCCTCCCCACATCGGCAAGACGACAGCACTTGTCCGGCTCGCGGCGGAGGTCGAAACGTGGGTGGACAAACGACGTCCGGACTTTCGTGAACAAGGCCAGGCACCCACGGCCTATATCGAGATGGAGCCGAAGGCCTCACCGAAATCAATTGCCAGCTCGATCCTCAACTTCTACGGCATTCCGCACAACTTCAAGTCTGCGACACAGCACCAGCTCACCGACCTGGCACTCGACGCCCTGCGTAGGCATCGCACGCAGATTCTCATCATCGACGAACTCCAGATGCTCAAGCTCGACGGCAAGACTGGTGACGACGCGATCAACTCATTGAAGACGATCATGAACGACTCTGGCGCCGTATGCGTCTTCGCGGGCGTCGTTCTCCTCCAAGGGTTATCGAGCCGGCCGGCCGAGCAGATCATGGCGAGATGTCAGGTCACCCAGATGCGCCCACTCCTCGGAAGCGACGACTCATCTCGAGGGCAGTGGACGGCGTTGGTGAATTCTCTCGGCGATGCGACGCACCTTCTCGATGCCGAACCCAACCACCTCTCCCCCTTCGCCGACCTCCTCTTGAACATGAGCAACGGCAAGATCGGTGACCTCCGCAGCATTCTCGCGCTCGCTATGGCGAGCGCAATCGCCGACCGCGACGACAGCGGCAAAGAAGCGATAACCCAAGACCACCTGATCGGTGTAGGGCAGATCGGCGTCGCATGACCAGCGCACCGCTATCAACGCGCGCCGGCTCAACGACCGCCACGGCGTCCACGCTCGGCGAAGCGGTCAACGAACTGGGCGGCCCCACTCCAGTACGCTTTGAATCTGTCCACGCCCATGCCTCAGTGGGACACACCAACCTTCGGGGACTGTGGGACAAACAGGCAGCGTCACGATCCGCGTGCCTGTCCTGCACCGTTGGTGAACGCGTGGCAACCTATCCGCATATCCGATTCGCCTTTTGCAGGCGGCATCGACAGTGGCTCGGGGACGTACAACGTCAAGGTGTTACGGGCGCTGAACTACGGAAGGCCGAACAGCTTCTCCGCAGGCTTGTCACGTCCGGTCTCGTCGACCGCGAACTCTACGAGACCGCATGGGATCTGGTTCGCGACAACACCTACCTCATCGGCGAACGAGCGAGGCCGGAACGCCTACAGCGTGTGCTCGATCGAGGGACCTTTTCGTACGGTACCGACGACCGAATCGCATTGTTCCCTGAGACCGTCCGCGTCATCCGTATAGTCACGGATCCCGCCATCGCCCACCGAATCTCGACCGGACGACGAAATGATCCCGCTATGAGAGCTTCCCTGTCGGATGCGCTCGAATGGGTCGGCGTTGAGCGGTGGCTTTTGGTAAATGGCGCGCACGAGCTCCTCCAGCGCCGACACGCCATGGCTGGTTGAGAGTAGACGGGACTGCCTCGACGTCCCTCGCGCGAATGAGATCATGGCAATGTGGGCGATCTACGACTACCGGCGGGTGTACGTGCACTCGTCTTCGACGTCGGCGAGACGCTCGTGGACGAATCCCGTGCCTGGTCCGACCAAGCCCGAAAGGCGGGCGTTACGCCGTTCGCATTGATGGGCCTCATCGGGGCATCGATCGAACGCGGCGATGACCACCGGTCCGCATGGGAAATGCTCGGAATCAGCCCTCCGACAACCCTTCCTAACATCACGCCCGCCGACCTCTATCCCGATGCACTCGACTGCCTCAGGGCAGCCAAATATGCTGGGTTCATCGTCGGGATTGCCGGAAACCAGCCGGCTGGCGCGGTCGATCAGTTGCGAGTTCTCGGCTTCAACGCCGACTTTGTGGCCTCGTCGGCCGAATGGAACATCTCGAAGCCCTCCAAAGAATTCTTCAGCAGGGTGACGCGGGCTGCCCATCTCGAAGGTCACCAGGTGATGTACATCGGTGACCGCATCGACAATGACATCCTGCCCGCCAGGTTCGCTGGGCTACGTACCGCGCTTATCCGTCGTGGTCCCTGGGGATATCTTCACGCCCGGCGCGCAGAGGCCGAACTGGCTGACCTGCAACTCAACTCGCTTGCCCAACTGACCCTCGTCCTAGATCGGTACGGTTGATCAACATCCGGGCTTTCCTGCAGATCAATACACTGCGAGAAGTCGAAAGCCGTCCCCGTTTGCGCGGGAAGTCAGCTGACCTCCGCACCGTCTCAGTTTGGTCGTCACTCACGCATGGATCGCAACGCGGATTCGTGCATGTCAGCCAGTGTCAGTTAGACGTCAATAGTCTCAGATCATCTGTCTCTCAACATTGTCGGATGGCACTGCAACTGAGACGGCGGAATCAATAGGCAAAACGGCTGAGCGCAGAGGCAGCAGCCTGCAAATTGGCGTTAAGGACCCCGCCACCGGCATGATCATTACACTACGCGCGTAGGCGCAGTGTCCGCACTGGCTGCGAACAGCCTGAATGACGTTACCTGGCCGTGAAGTTCTTCAGCGAGAGAAACTTTTACTGGACGGTGCTGTTGTTCCAAGAGCTGAGGAACTGCAGCGCCTGGTGGGTGGGGCTGTGCGGGGGTGCGGTCATCGTCATCAGGCGTTGGCCAGGGTCGGCGTCGCTGGCGAAGGTGTCCCAGTCCAGTGTGAGCTCGCCGGCGACCGGATGGCGCAGGATCGTGGTTCCGCGACTGAAATTGACCACCTCGTGCACTCCCCACCAGGTGCGGAACCTGTCGTCGCGGGTGCGTAAATCGTCGACCAGTGCGAGCAGACGAGGGTCATCCGGGTTTTGGGCGGCAGATCTGCGCAGTGTTGCGACGCAGTGCCGGGCGACGGCATCCCAGTCGGCGTAGAGCGCGCGGACGTCGGGGTGGGTGAAGACCAGGTGTACATAATTGCGCTGGCCAGGCGGGATGGCGCTGAAGTCGACGTAGACCGCGGCGGCCAACGCGTTCCAGGCCAGGATGTCGAATCGACGATCGAAAAGGAAGGCGGGAACCCCCGTCATCGCATCGAGGAGGCGTTGAACTTGTGGCCGAATGGGATCCGATGTGGGCGCACGTCGGTCAAGGACGGGCTTGCCGGCGAGTTCATAGAGGTAACTACGTTGCTCGCTGTCGAGTCGCAGGACATCGCAAAGAGCGTTCAAGACCGCAGGCGAGGGGGCAACGCGGCCCTGTTCGAGTCGGGCGTAATAGTCGTGGCTGATGGCCGCCAGCTGAGCGACCTCCTCACGGCGCAGACCGGGGACGCGCCGACGGCCCCCCAGCGCGGGTAACCCCACCTCACCGGGGTCCAACTCGGCGCGCCGCGCCCGCAGGAAGCTCCCCAGGGAACCGGCGGAATCCGAACGACTGACCATCTCCCCATTATTCCCGCCCCAGCAGTCCAGGGGAGGGAAGAACCTGTCCTAGGTTGCATGCAGTCGGGGCTGTGACTGGCCGTTCCCCGCCGCGGATCCGTTCGGCACGCTAGACGGCATGACACAAGCACACAGCACCAACGACACCACCCCGTCCGCCACGGACCCCAGCGCTGTGTTCCGCGAGTTCTTCGGACGCTGGAGCATCTCGAAAGCCGTCGCGATGGCAGCCTTCGACGAATTTTTCACCCCAGAGACCGTGTGGGAGAACGTCGGCCTCATCACCACGGTGGGCATCGAAGAGGCTAAAGCTCTCGTCGACGCCGAGCCACCCGGGTTCGAGACGATGATCGTCGACTTCAAATTCATTGTTTCTCAGGGTCCCTACGTGTTCACCGAACGCGTCGATGACTTCTACAATGCCGCTGGCGAATTACTGATGTCTGCGCGCGTCGCCGGCGTCGCCGAAATCCGTGACGGCCGCATCATCGCTATGCGGGAGTACTTCATCCCCACCGCTAATCCCGGGACGTCTGGCGCGGCGACCAACGCCTGACAGGCACCGAAGGTGAACGTCCGTATCGGGATACCACAGATCGTGCAGTCATCTGCGGCGAGTACGCCGTCTCGCCCCAGATCAAGCCGGAGGTAATAACATGAAACGTCTCGAAGGCAAACGCGCCCTCATCACCGGCGGCACGAGCAGCATCGGCCTGACCACAGCCCAACACTTCCTCGAACACGAGTGAGGCGAGGCCATACGGCCGGCACTGTTGCGCTCTCCATGACCCTCGATTCCCTTTCTGCCACCACGTCGAGCGCGGAGGGAGCATCAACACGCCGGACACGCGTATCTCAAACCAAGTGTCACAACTACAACTCCAGGACGAGGCGTCCGCATCGTCTCAGATCGGATGTCACCCAGGCATCGATTAGAACGTCGATTCGTCCACGTCAGCGAGTATCAATTTGCTGTCATTGATCTCAGATCCATTGTCTCTCAACACCCAGCAAGGATTCAGCACGTCGCCCCTGCCGCATTCCACCCAGTTCACTGCTGCACATCGGGAGGATCACGGCGGGATCAAATATGGCGGGTTACCAGTAATTTCGCCGTATTACACTGCACTCCAATGGGTTCCGGGCTGATTGATAGTCCGGTATCAGTGCATTTGACGGTTTTCGCAACGGCGCCTGCCCGTTAACGAATTTGTGCCTACCGTCGCCTTCATGGATAACGACCGCTGCCTCTCGTAGTCACCTGCCACGACCGCGCTTACGCCTTATCCGTCTCGATCAACGCACGCAATTCTTCGGCGATCTCGTCGACGAGTAGTCGCCCTGGCCCTTCGTAGAGGTTCTGCGAGCCAGGTCCAGACCGCTGCCAGGAACCCCGGCTCGACGGATACCGTTCCCCGAATAGGATGATTACTTCTTCAGGCGGCGTCTTGATCAACTCGGCTTGACGGGAATGCCAGATCAGTCCCTGAAGCGGCGGATCGTGTTTCTGCGCAAGCGCTGAAATGGCCAGGCGCCGGGTGCACGGGTAGTGCTCGGCCGGACTCGAGATCAATTGGCTGCGCTCGAGCTTCAGCCGCGACAACTCCGGATCGCGAAGATCACCCAGCGTGGCATCCGCCGGCACCTCAATGTGCGCCAACAGCTTCTCGTGCAGATGCGCGTCGTACGCGATCATGCTGCCCAGCTGGTGCACGTCGTGGAAGACCGACTCAAGCAGCACCCCGGTAGGAGATTCGCCCAGGTACATGTTTGACAACCGCTTTTCGGTGATGGGGTCGTCGATCGGGGCGAATCGGGTGTCGCCCCAGCCTGCATTGAATTCGTCATAGCCCCACTTACCGTCGTACACGCGGTATAGCGGCCGGCCCTTGTCGAGGGGCACTGTGTTCAATGTGGGCAACGTCGCGACTACGCCACAGCCGGCCGGATGAGGGCATACCAGATCCTGCGGCGGAGGCGTAGCTGTCACTTCGAGCCGGCGTTCTAGGCGGCCGCACCCGCGGCGAAGCGCTGGGCTGCGCGTAGCGCACGCGCTGGATCAGTTGTTGCGATGCGCTCTGGTACCTCGCCGGAGAGGAAACTCGTCGGACTGGTCAACCATGTCCACAAGGACCAGTCCCGCACTCCCCTCTGGGCAAGCGCTGCGAGGAGCGGGGCCAACTCGGTGCGCAGCTCGCCGTGCTCGTCGAATTGAAACGCCGGTATCAAGGTCCTGCCGTCATGGTCGACGGTGAATAGTTTGTGCGCTTGGCGGCGTCGAGCCACCCACGTTCTGGTGTTGGACTCCGACGAATCGCGCTGCTCACTCAGCGACGTGTAGGTGTGAAAAGGTGTCGCGAGCAGCGCATTGCGGTGGGTGGCCAAACGCTTCGACTGCTGCAGGGTCGCGGCGGGTGTCAGGCTAACGCCATGGCCCATCAGCGCTCGGAGGAGCTCTTCGCGGGAGGCTTCAACATGCTCGGCCTGCAGCGTACGGATCGCATTGAACAGCTCAAGGAACTCGCGGAAGTGGGCACCGCCCTGCGGGTCATGCACAATCGCGTTGCTCAGTTGCCGCAGGCCGATTGCCTCGTATGCGCCCTCGGTGCCTCCGATGAGACTGAGGAGCTGAAGCGCCGTGGTGAGCTCTCCTCGGGTGACGCCGCGGATCTTTAGTCCATCGCCCACCTCGGCGATATCAAAGTCCGACATCATGTAGCAACTGTAGCATGGGCTGCGGATGACGTCAGGGCGCTACACCGCCGCTAATCAGCCCAGCCAGCACGCGCGCGGGCGATCGACATGGCCATGTCCGATCTCTACAACCCGGTGCAGCTGGATGTGCTGAAGCAGGCCGGTGAGATCGTGCGCCGGTCAGCCGAGGGAGGGCAGCAGCAACGGCTGTAGTCGGTAACCGGGCGGCTCGCTGCCGTGCAGATGCCGCACAAAGTAATCCCAGGTGCGACGTAGCGAATAGTGCAGCCAACCAATCAGCGAGTGCTCGGCACCCGGAATCATGATTAGGTCGAAGTCCTTGTCCGCCTTGATGAGTGCATCGGCCAGCCGCATCGTCATGTACGGGTGCGCGTTGTCGTCGAGTTCGCCGTGGATGAGCAGCAACTTGCCTTTCAGGTTGGCGGCCAACGTAGCGTTGGAGAGTGCCGCTTTGCCCTCGGCGCTGACATCGCCGTGGTAGTGCTCGGCCCACATCGCCAGGTTGAGCGCGTTGTCATGATTACCCGAGACCGCGACGGCCACCGAGTAGAAATCCGGATAGCGCAGCACGGCACGCGCCGCGGCGAACGCTCCTGCGGACTGTCCGGTGATCCCGACTCGGGCGGTGTCCAGCCACCGATACCGCTGTCCGAGTTCTCGGATTGCGGCGATATGGTCGTCCAGGGCGCCGGCGTTGCCGAGGTCCCCATACGAGTGGTCATGAAATGCCTTGCTGCGCCCCGCGCTTCCGCGACCGTCGATGGCCACCACCGCGAATCCGAGCGCTGCGAAGGCCTCCGGCTCGCCATAGTGCGGCGGGTTGAACATCGGTCCGGCGCGGTAAAGCTGCGGCCCCGGATAGATATGTTCGATGATCGGGTACGTGCGGTCCGGGTCCAGATCGTGCGGCCGCCAGAGCAGACCGTAGATGGGGGTCTTACCGTCCGCTGCGGTCGCCCGGAACCGCTCCGGGGGTTGCCAGCCCAGAATCTTGAGGTCTTCGGTGTCGGGTGCCTCCACCTCCACCACCACCTGACCGTCCCCGTCGAGCACCACCGAGCGTGGCGGCTGGCTCGGGCTCGAGGCTCGGTCCACCAGGTAGCCGCCCTGCGGTGGGCTGACCGCGTCATGGTCCAGTTGATCATCGGTGAGGCGGGTGAACCCGTTGCCATCCAGTCCGATTCGACAAAGCTGGCGGAGATACGGATCGGCCTCGATGAGCCCGTTGGCCGCGAAGTACACCTGTCGAGCCTTCTCGTCGACCCATAACAGACTGCTCACCAGCCACGGCCCGGCGGTGATCTGGTTGACCTGGGCGCCGTCGGCCGAATAGAGGTACAGGTGGCCCCAACCGTCGCGCTGCGACCACCACACGATCTCGCCGGTGTCGAGCACCCGCACCATGTGCGGGTCGCCGAGCAGGACGGTGGGGTCGACCCGCGTCTCGCTCGTGTCGGTGATCAGCGTGCTGACCGCACCTGTCGACGGATCGAGACGACGCAGTTCCAGGGTGCGGGCATCACGTGCTTGGTACAGGAAGTACACGTCTTTGCCGCTCCACCAGGCGTAGACGAGTGCGACATTGTGCATGATCGGTGTCGGCTCGGTCTGCTGCCGGACGATCGTGCGTTGCTCGACGTCGAGCACATTCCAGGTCATCGTCGCGACGGCATTCTCGCCGGGCATCGTGTAGCGGGTGCGGTGTTCCACCGGCCGACCGCCGTCGGCCGGGCTCGATTCCACGAGCACCAGTTCGGGCACCTCGCGTTGATCGATGCGCGCAACCAGGATGCGGGTGGAATCGAGTGACCAGTGCAGGATCATCGGCGGCGGTAGGCCGAGCGCACGGGTCAGCGCCCGTGCGCCGGTGGTGCCGGGCAGGCCGCCGTAGTCGAAGAACGGGTCGGCGTCCTCGGTGAGGGCATGTTCGGTGTCATCGGCCCGGTTGTGGACCCAGATGTTACCGTCGCGGCAGAACGCAACCCACCGCTCATCGGGTGACGGAATCCCACCCGGAATGGTTGTAGCCGTCTGGGATTCAGTGCAGGCACCGTCCGCCCACTTCCAATTCCGGCCGAACGCGCTGAACAGCACTGTGTCGTCGGCGCGGATATCCACGGCCAGAATCGGTAGATCGGCACCGGTCACCGCCTGCCCGGCCGCCACCGACAGTGCCGCGGCCAGCGCGTCGTGGTCGAAGGCGGCGCGATGCGTCTTCGCATCGGGATCGACCGCGACGTAGCGGGTCCCGATCCGGTACCAGAATCGGGCACCATCGGCGAACCACTGCGGTGTAAGCACCATGCCCGGCACTCGCCGGGCACGGTGCGGGAAAAGCATCTGTTCGGCGCGCGCGTAATCGGAATCGGTCAGCAATGTCGTCACACTGGCCATGCAACACCCGGACGTAGCGACACAGTCAACAGCGACTTGACCGTGCCGCGGCGGCACAGCGTCTGGTGGACGAATGCCGTTGATTGCCGTCGCCTATCTGAGTTCGCATTTCTTGAGCTTCCTCGGCAACGGGATCCTGGCGGTGGCGTTGCCGTTGATCGTGCTGCAGACCACCGGGAGCCCGCTCAGTGTCGGCGCGGTTTCGACGGCGACCGCAGTGCCTGCGCTGTTGGTCGGACTGTGCGCCGGGGTACTGATCGACCGGGTGAACCGGCGTACCTGTTCGATCATCTCGGACCTGGTGTCGGCCGGGACGGTCGCAGCGATCCCACTGGTGGACCTGGCAACCGGCTTGACCATCGGGTGGTTGGTGGCGTTGGCGATCCTCGGGTCGTTCGGCGACGTCCCCGGCATGACGGCCCGGCAAGTGATGGTGCCGGCGGTGGCCCGGCACGCCGGGGTGTCGTTGGAGCGACTGCTCGGCCTGCGTCAGTCGATGACCTCGGCAGCGCTGATGATCGGGCCGGCCGCGGCGGGCACGCTGCTGACGTTGTTCGACGGCAGCACGGTGCTTTTCGTGACAGCGGCGACATCCGCGGCAGCAGCTCTGGTCACCGCGACCCTGCCAGGCCGTCTCGGAGCCGTGGAAAGTGAGGCCGCCGATCACGATTCGCTGCTGGGTCGACTGACCGCCGGCGCGACTGCCCTGCGGGGCAGCCGATTCCTGATCAGCACCGTCGCCCTCACCGTGGGGCTGGCGGTTGCGCTCGGCGGACTGCAGGGCCTGGTGTTACCACTGTACTTCAGCGAGTTGTCCCGACCCGATCTACTGGGTTTCGTGCTGACCGCACTGGCAGTCGGCATGCTGGTCGGCACCACGGTGTTCGCCGCCGTGAGCGCGCGGATGTCGCGGCGGCGGTGGCTGATGTGCGCGCTGACTGGGACGACGGCGGGATTCCTGCTGCTCGCGACACTGGTCGGTCCGGGCTGGGTGTTCGCGGGCGCCGCGCTGTTCGGTATCGGCAACTCGGTGCTGGGGGCGGTGCTGGGTGTGCTGCAGGCTCAACGCATCCCGGACGGAATCCGGGGCCGCGTGTTGAGCCTGCAGAACGCCTGTCTTCAGGTGGCCGTACCGGCCGGAGTCGGACTGGCGGCCCTGGTGGCCGAGTGGGGCTCGTCGGTCGCGGCCGGGCTCGCACTGTTCGCCCTGTGGCTTTCGGTGGTGGTCCTGGCGGGAGCGGTGTCGCGGCAGCCGGCGGTGTCTAGCACCTGAGCGTTCCCGCAGGCCGTAGACCCTAAGCAGCATCGCAGCAGTGCTCACCGTCATCGACGAGTCCTGCGCAGCGACTCCATCGCTGGTCTCAGCGGCTTCACTGCCTTCAATCTCTTGCTCTATCGGCAACACTCCGCCGAGCTAGGCCACCATGAAACGACTTCGGTGGCTTGGGATCGACCTGCTGGGCTCATGCAACACGGCCCTACGGGAAAGTGTCTCCGAGATTCCCGCTCCCCTGATCACTGAAAGCATTGTCCCAGAATGAAAGTCATGACGTCGTCACTTCTCGAACTCGAAGGTCTCTTTCGGCGCTCCGGTAGGCTATATCGCACACGGCGTTCCTAGCCGCTATTGGTCCGGCCTGCTGCGTAATCTCTGTCGGTTTGCGCCAACTCCTCCAGAATTTCGGGCTGCGCCGACGAGGTCAACTCCCCCTGCAAGTCCTAGGTTAAGCGGGCTCACCCTGATAGGTGACTCCCCCGTCGATCGTCACGATGGTGCCGCTGGTGTATGACGAGAGATCCGAGGACAGGAACACGACGCTGGCTGCGATCTCGTCCGGTGTGGCGAGGCGTCCGAAGGGAACTCGGAACCAAGGAGTGGGCTCGTCACCTGCGTCGTCGTTTGGCCTGGCTAGGCGGCCACCGCGGTCAGGTACGACCAGTCCGGGGTTTACTCCGACGACGCGGACACCGAATGACGGGCTCTTGGCACCCACGATGCGGGTGAAGGCCATCAGGGCGGTGTTCCCGGTGCTGCCCGCCACGTAGGAGTCAAGGAGTCGCTCTCCGCTGGCGCCGATCACGTTGATGATGACTCCGCGCTGTCGCGGACGCATGATGTCGAGGTATCGGCGGGTGAGGTCGATGTAGCCGTGCACCTTCAGATCCCACCCTTGCCGCCACGCCTGCTCGTCGACCTGGTCGATGGAGCCGAAGGGGATGGACCCCGCGTTGTTCACGACGATGTCCACGTCGGGGAAGGCTTCGCAGACCCGTGCTCGCTCCGAGGCCTGAGACAGGTCGGCGGTCATCGTCGCGACGCCCGTCCTCGTCGATGCGCGAAGACTCTCCGCCGCGTCGGCGAGCGCACCGGCGTCCCGCGCCACCAAGCACAGATCGACGCCCTCGTCGGCGAACCACCTGGCGGTGGCGAGGCCGATCCCCTTGGAGCCCCCTGTGATCAGCGCGCGACGGCCTTTCAAGCCAAGATCCATGAGTGTCTCTCCCTGTGTCGGCGGATTCTTTGAGCCCCGCATTGTTACACTACACCGTGCAGTGTAGTTCACGAACGGGTACGGTTCACCAATGGTTGGGAGTTTGTGACATGGATTCGACGTACGGCAGCGAAGGGCAGCGCGGTCGCTCAATCGAGAAACGCCGCGCCATGCTGGAAGCCGCCCGCGAGTTGTTCGTGACGCAGGGTTACGAGCTTGCCAGCGTCGATGCGATTGCCGCGCGTGCCGGGGTCTCGAAGAGAACCGTCTACGACCATTTCGGGGATAAGGGGACGGTCTTCGCCGCGGTGCTCGAAGCAGTGGGCGACAGACTCACGGAAACCGTTCAGTTCGCTCTGGATCGGGACGCCAAAGCTACCGGCGACCTACGCGCACGCTTGCTAGATTTCGCGCGCTCCATCGTCCTGGAGACCTTCCCGTCCTCCGACTACGTCCACTTCCGCCGCCTGTCCACTCGCCGCGGCTCGTGGCGTCAGGACCGCGAATCGGCCATCAACGTCGCCATGGAACTGTTCGTCAGTCGCGTCGAGCAGTGGGCTGAGGCCGACGTCATCAACACCCACAATCCGCGCCGCGCCGCGGAGCACTTCGTTGCACTGACACTCGAGCTTGCCTTCGAAGCGCTAGAGCGTGCCGAGACCGAGGAGTCCGGCGAAGTCGACGAAATCCTGATCGACGGCGTGGACGTCTTCGTGCGCGCCTACGGCAACGAGACTGGTTGAGAAACTAGGCGCCGGCGACGTCAAGTTGCCCAATGACGTCAGAGAAGTCACTGCTGAGCCACTTCGTGGGTTGCATGCGGATGCAGACCGACGTTTGTGTGTCTGCGTGCTGGGTCGCGTCGGCGAACCGGTTGCCGACCTCCTCCCCCAGGTAGCGGATCGCCACGGCGCGGGCCTCGGCCTCGTCGGCCGGCCCCACCCACGTGACGTCACCCTCGGCAGTCACATACTTATACGGAAACTGCTCCTGCTGGACGGTGATCGAGAACCGCCCAGCCGCACGAATCAGCGCGACCTTGAGGTCGCCCTCGGTCGAAAAGATGGACACCTCACCGCCGGGCTGGTACGCGTACCAGATTGCCGTGGCCAACGGAGCCCGGTCGGGGCGCTCCACGGCGATCACACCGACATGAAGGCCGGCCAGGAACTGCTCTCGGGCTGCCTTGCTCATCTTCATGCATTTCTCCAAGCTCACGGACTTCCAACCACACTACACCGTATAGTGTAGTTAGTCTGGCCAGCGCATTCAAGAAGGCATGCGCTGCTCACGTCGGCGCCAGTTCCCACTAGGGATTGCCAGGATTTAGGTCGCTCAACGCGATTTCGTGGTGGATCATTCGCCGTGGAGATCTGACATGTCGAGGACGAAGCGGTACCGAACGTCGTTGCGGGCCAGGCGTTCAAGGGATTCGTTGATCTGCGCCGACGGCAGTACCTCGACGTCGGCGCCGATGCCGTGCTGCGCACTGAACTTCAGCATCTCGGCGGTCGCGGGACGCCCTCCGCTGCCGGCCGAGGTCAGGCGTTTCCGCCCGATCAGCAGGTCCGTGGTGTCGAGGTCGACCGGCCCGAGAAAGCCCACCTGGCACAACGTCCCGTCGAGCGCCGTCAGGGTGAGATACGGCGAGAGGTCGTGTGCCACCGGAATGGTGTCGAGAATGACGTCGAAGCATTCTCGGGCGCCCGCCATCGCCTTCTGGTCGGTGGAGTTCAGGTACGCCGAAGCGCCCAGTCCGAGTGCATCGTCTGCTTTCCCCGGCGAGCGGCCGATCACCGTGGTCTCAGCGCCGAGCGCGGCCAGGAACTTGACGGCCAAATGGCCGAGCCCGCCGAGGCCGGCGACCGCGACCGAGGTGCGTGGCCCCACTCCGAGTCCGCGCAGCGGTTCCCACACCGTGATGCCTGCGCACATCAGTGGTGCCGCGGCGGCGGCGTCCAGTTCAGGCGGCAGGGCGTACGCGAACCGCGCGCGCACGATGTACTCCCCCGAGAACCCGCCCAACGTCACCGAACCATCGCGTCGGTCCGTGCCGCCGTAAGTCAGCGTGGGGAACTCGTGACAGAAGTTCTCCTGGCCCAGTCGGCACATACTGCAGACGCCGCACGAGTCCACGATGTTGCCGACCGCCACGGGATCGCCGATCACGAATTCGGACACCGCGTCGCCCACGGCGGTCACCACACCGGTGAACTCATGACCTGGGACGAGAAGGGAATCGTCGGCGGCCCGGGAGCGCAGAGCGTGCAGGTCGGTGTGGCAGACACCGCAATAGTCGATTCGGACGGCGAGGTCGTCGTCTCGAAGGTCCCGGCGCTGCAGCGTGACGCGCCGGAATCGGTTCTCTGCATCGGCCGCCCAGCCAGAGGTGGATCGCACGGCAACTCCTTGAAGTCCAGTAAACAGACTAGTTGGTTTATTTCGGTCACCATAGCAGTCAAACCGACCGGTCTGTTGTTATGGTGACCACATGGTGGCCACTCCGGCGACCGCGCGCGGTATCGCGACGCGGCAGCGCATCGTGGAGGCGGCCACCGACGAGTTCGCCCGCTACGGCATCGCCGGTGCGCGCATCGATCGCATCGTGACCGCAGCCCGCACCAACAAGGCACAGCTCTACGCGTACTTCGGCGACAAGGACGCGCTGTTCGACGCCATCTTCCTTGCATCGTTGGAGCGCATCATGAACGTGGTTCCCATTGACGCCGAAGATCTCGCCGACTGGGCGGTGCGGCTCTACGACGAGTACCTTCGGCGGCCTGATCTGATTCGGCTGGCTACCTGGTCTCGGCTCGAGCGCCGGCCGACCGGCCATCTCGTCGAGGATGTGAACCGGATCGATTCGGACAAGCTGGAACGGATCGCCGACGCTCAACGTCGCGGACTGGTGCGTGACGGGGAGCCCTTCGACGTGATGGCCATGGTGATCGCGATGTCCATGGCATGGTCTCCAGTCAGCAACGTCTACTCAGCCAGTTCCGACGAGCCCGACAGCGCCCACGCCTCCCGAAGGGCCTTCTTGCACGCGAGCGTGGCACGGGTGTGTGTTCCAGGCGATTAAACATCGAGCGCGGCTGACACTTTCGACCATTCCACCGCTGTGAAGCGGCCTGACTGCTCGGGAACACCATCAGGGTGGACACTATGGCGTGGCCCTTTCTGCAACAGTATTCAAATTCGACCTTGGAGTCTCCGATGTCGATCACGGTTACTACGCCGATCACACGCTGACCGTGGCCCGTCATCCCAGTGAGACTGATGAGCGGATGGTGGTGCGGTTGTTGGCTTTCGGGCTGCGCGCACACCGACTCAGCGACATCGACGGTGAGTTGGCGTTCGGGGCGGGACTGTCCACCCCTGGCGTACCGGACTTGCGGCTCGCGGACTACACGGGCCGGATCCTGGAATGGATCAACGTCGGCCAGCCCGATGAACGCGGCTTGGGCAAGGCGGCCGGCCAGGCCGACCAGGTGCTGCTGTTTCCGTTCGCGGCCGGCGTCGGCACTTGGTGGCGCACAGTCGGCCCCAAAGTGGCGGGACTGCCGAACCTGTCGGTGGTGCAGATACCGCACACACCGGTGCAGCAACTGGCCCAGACTGTCGATCGACGGGTCTCGGCTCAGGTGATGGTGCTCGAAGGTCAGGTGACGATGACCGTGGGCGGAATCGACGTCACCTTCACGCCCGAACCATTGAAGTGAGCGTTTGAGCCCGAGGTGCCGCCCCTAGACCGCACAGTTCTTCATCATCGTGTGGCATATCAGTTGGGTTGGTAGGCGGGCCGTGAACTTCCGCGGGCAGGGTGTGGCCGGGATGTCAACGACGCGCGATCTTGACGACACGCAGGCGCAGCGCCACCCCATCGGAGAACTCCGGCGAATTCCCAGAACTAGCATTCGAGTTCCGCGGCGATCGACGGTGGTACGCCCTCGTTGGTGCAATCGAACCCACTGCCGTATTGCACTTCGCGCCAACCGCCGCCGTCGTCGTGGAACAGCACGATGCTGGGGGGATTCGCGTTGGTGACGGCCCTCGTGTCAATCAGGACCTTCGCCCAATCGCCGGAGCACAGCACCTTGTAGACGTCCCCGTAATCGAGTTGCGCGGCCGACTTCAAGACATCCGCCGTCGCCGACGAGCACCGGGATGCGGATTCACTTGGGGTAACGGGCGCGACCGCTTGCCCAGTAGGCGCGGCGTCGTGCGAGACGCCCCCTCCGCACGCGGTTACCAACGCGACGGCGGCCGCACAGAATGTCCCGTACTTGATCATTTCCATCGCACGATATTCCTTACCCCCCCGACGGACAGCAGTACCGCCCGTTCCCTTGACGATTTACGGTACTTTGCGCCGTTCGGGCAGTGCATCAGTTGCCCACGCCGTATCACATTGCCTATCAATTGCTTTTGTCCAATGTGGTGACTGCGCAGCGCTCAGAGATCGAGGACGATGCGCAGTGCCGCAGCGACGCGGCGCGTTTCGTCGAAGCTGAGGAACCCGATGCTCGTGCCGAGTCGGCCCGGGTCGACCGCCGATTTCAACCTCGGGTCGGCTCCAGTCTTCCCCGGCGCACTTGCGTCGCCGCCCGATCCACGAGGAATACGGCCGAATCGAATATGCCGGGCTCCCAGTAAAGTACGCCATTTTCATCTGCTGAATCGCCGATGTTCCAGGCGGCCCTCACCCATGCCACGTTGCATCAAGTTTTCAAACAAGCTACTTCTGGCCGAGAAATCGCTGCCAGCGCCCGGTTGACGGTCGCGCCAGAAATACGGGCGCGACCGCTATCTTGCTCAGCGGAAATAGGGTTCAACCGTGCCACTGAGCTTGACGACCATAGGATTTCCGCGGCGATCCTTCGCGGTAGGGACTTCAACACGCACCCAACCCTCGGCCACGTTGTATTCGTGAACATTGGTTTTCTCGACGCCATTAAAGCGAATACCCACGTCACGGCGAAGCACCTCTTCGCTATAGAAGGCGCTGCGCGGATCGATGGAGAGGTGATTCGGTGGAACGTCTGTGTTCTGGTCCTCGGACATGATGGCCTTCGTTGAATGCTGCGTTAGGTGCTCGGATTGTTCTCAGAGAATCTACGCGACCCTGCGGTAGTCGCCCGACCCGAGCCGCTCCCCTGCCGCTTCTGGCGAATTCCGCACCTCGGGTCGGAAGGAAGACGACGTAACCGAATATGGCGGTTTACCGGTAGGTGTCGCCGCAACGCTCCCCTTGCGCGTTTGGCGGGAAACACCCATATCGAGCCTTGGAGCATTCCTCAAACACGCGCGAACTGCGTGGCGCTGACCGGTCCGAACTGACACGCGGCGCGAAGCTGCTTCCGTTTCACGCCGTAGCCTCACGGCGTGCACAACGTGACCCTGGCCAGCGCCGCGTCAACGGCGGCGCTGACGGTGGGGCTGGCGGCCTATGCAGCGTTGATCTTTGTCGGCATCGCGGTGGCGATCTACGACGCATGCCGGCACCGACGGGGCCGGGCGATCGCCGCGGCGGTGATGGTCGGGGTCCTGACCCTGGGCGGGTTGGTTATCGCGATCGTCAGCAGTGTCGCGTGAACCGAGCGGTCCCAGTGACTATCACTTCTTTCCCACGAACCACGCTTCATCCGTCGGTCGCGACATGCTCACATCGTCACGGAGAACGATATTGGCAGCTCCCCGGTTGGGTATCTGGCTACGTGGGAGGTTATGAGGCAAGCTGATTCGGAGCTAACGCCTCCTGGGTTGCATCAGCGTGGCAGCACGTGAGGAAGCTGGCTGCGCGAGCTGATGTCGAGCTTGGTGAACACCTTGCCCAGGTGGTACTGGACGGTTTTGGCACTGACGAACAGTCGCGCGCCGATATCGGGATTGGTCAGGCCTTCGGCGGCCAACCGGGCGATCTGTTCTTCTTGGGGGGTCAGCTGCGAACCGGTGACGGTGCGCTTGCGCGTGGTCTCCCCGGCGGCCCGTAACTCATGCCGGGCTCGCTCGGCGAACGCTTGCATACCCATCGTTTCGAACATGTCGAGTGCGATGCGCAACTGGTCCCTCGCCTCAATCCGGCGGGACTGGCGGCCCAGCCATTCACCATAGACAAGGTGGGCACGGGCAAGGTGTGTACGCACCTTCGTCCGGCCAAGCCGCTCGATCGCCTCGCAATACATACTCTCGGCCTCGGCGCCTTCCATGAGCAGCGCGCGCGAACGGGCCTCAACGCCCAGCGCCCAATCGGTGCCACAGACACTGGTCGTCTCCATCAGCCGGTGCAGGGCATCACCCGCGATGTCCGTGGCACCGCTACGTATCGCGGCTTCGACGAGTTCGGCGGCGGCCCAGTGCGATACCTCGCCAAATCCGGTCTGTTCGGCGGCACGTTGCGCAATGGTGACTGCGTCACCGTAGCGGCCCAGCCCGTTATACAACATCGCATTCATCGTCTCGACCCGCGTTAGCCCGCCGCCTTCTCCCCGAGTCGTCGCCCCCTTCGTTGTGGCCTCGGTCAGCTGGGCTACCGCCGTTTGGTCACCGCGAAATGCAGCGAGCATGTGGGCAACGTAAGCAACGTATTGGTAGAGGCGGCTGCCGATGGCCTCGGTCACCATCTGCAGCTCGCCTGCGACCGTCTTCAGTTCCTCGTTCAGCGATTCTGCGGCGGTCAGCTCGCCGGCAAACACGTGCATGTACGCGCGCGCGCCGAGGGCCAGAGGCAGCTCGGCCAGCGCGCCGGCGGCGCGCGCCACCTCGAGGTAGCGCGCCGTGAGCACCTCCCAGCTTTCGTCATCCCAGAGACGCCGTGCGGCGACGCTCATCTGGAACAGACAGCGAAGCTGTTCATCTGACGACGCGACGCGGGCGGTGCTCATTGCCCGGCGAAAGATCGGCAGCGCCGCCGCATAGCCGTCGATGGCATACGCAGCGAGTCCATCGAGGAGAAGGTCGGGTAGCCGCAAAGTCGACGGACGCGTCGACGCCTGGGCGGCGCACGCTATGTCGAGGATGCCGCTGACGGCGAGTCGGCCGGCGATAACTCCCGCCGTGAGCGCCTCCAGATAGGTCGCACGGGCCAGCGTGGCATCGATGGTCTCCAGCCGTTGAGCCGCCTTGAGCAGTAGCGCCGGAGCATCGCCCGCTCGGCCGGTGACGTAGGCGATCTGGGCGCGGATCAGGTCGGCGCGGGCCTGCTGGTGATCGTCGAGCGGGCCGCCCTCGGCCACGGCCAGTAGCTCCAGCGCAGCGTCGAACGCGCCCGCTTGTACCGTGGCCGACGCGGCCGCCAGCGCCCGCTCGGCCCGCAAGCCCGAATCAAGCGTCAGCACCGTTGCCCGCTCAAGAAACGCGGCGGCCGCAGCGAAACCGCCGCGCGCCCGCGCGCGGGCCGCCGAGCGCTCAAGCTCAGCGGCGACCTCCTCATCAGGTCCCTCGGTCGCCTGAGCCCGGTGCCACGCACGCCTATCGGCGTCGCGGTCCGGATCAGTCGCCTCAGCCAGCGCACCATGCGCCAACTGTCTTTCCCGAAGAGACGCAGACCGATACACCGCCGAACGCGCCAGCGGATGGCGAAACCGCACCCGAACACCGAAGTCGGCCAGCCCCGCTGCGGCTGCCGGTGCCGCGTCGTCGGTGCCTATGCCCAACGTTGCGGCCGCCCGCCACAACAAGACCGGATCACCCAGCGGCTCGGCCGCCGCCAGCAGCAGCAGCCGGCGGGTCTGCGTGGGTAGGGCCTGGACCCCACGGCGGAAGCTTTCCTCGACCGCCGCCGACAGTGGCGCAGACCCAGGTAGTCCGAACCCGCCGGCCAATTCATGCACACTAAGACGACGCGGTAACTCCAGCAACGCCAGCGGATTTCCGCCAGTCTCGACCACGAACTGGTCGCGCACCTGCTCGTCGACCGGCGTGGTCAGCACGGTATCCAACAGTGCCCGCGCATCGGCCTCCCGCAATCCCGCGATGTGCATTCCCGGCAGGGTGGCCAGGTCAGGGAGCGGGACACGGCTCGCCACGACCAACGCCACCGATTCGGCGACCAGCCGCCGACCGACAAACGCCAGGGCTTGTGCCGAGGCGCGGTCCAGCCACTGCACGTCATCGACCAGACACAGCAGGGGCTGCTCGTCGGCGACATTGGTCAACAGGCTCAACACGGCCAGCCCGATCAGAAACCGATCCGGTGCAGGCCCCGCGCTCAGCCCGAACGCCGTCCCCAGAGCATCCCGCTGGGGCGGCGGGAGTTGCTCGAGGTGATCCAGCATCGGCGCGCACAACTGATGCAGCGCGGCGTAGGCGAGCTCCATCTCCGATTCGACCCCGGCAGCACGAACCAATCGACAGCCCGATGCTTGGCCAGCCAGGTACTCCAGCAACGCTGACTTCCCTATGCCCGGGTCGCCGTGGAGCACCAGCACCCGACTGTGACCCGAACCCACATCCCGCAGCACCGCATCGAGCAGTCTGCGTTCAGCGCCGCGGTCGATCAGAACCATGATCCACACATCGTCGCACCTTCACCCGACACCTCATTCCTCGAGATTCATTCGGCAACGTGCTGGATCGGCTGACAATGCGAGCCCGAGCCGTTCTGCTCGCCGACGTTCGCGACGGTTCGACACGTCACCGAGGTCGCGGCCGCCGACGGTGGAGCTGCTCGTCGTGTGGCCCTGCCCGGATCGCACACAATGTGAGAGGTTGGGCGACGAAACCGTCCGGTCTCCGGGCGATCGACCGAGGTTGATCAGCGATGCGTGGCGATCATCGAGCCGAGCAAGTCGACGGCGTGGGCCGACGGGGATCCCGGCTCGGGGGTGTAGGTCACGAGGGTCTGGTTCGGTGTCGCAAGGGTTCTCCACGCGATGAAGTCGAGGTCGATGTCTCCGACCTCGGGATGACGCAGTTGCGTCATCCCGGTCGACTTCTCGTAAACGTGGTGCTCGTTCCAGTACTGCCGGAAGGTGGAACTGTGCACGGATAACTCGCCCACGAGCGCCGTCAGTTCAGGATCGTCAGGGTTGCGGCCTGCTGCCATCCGGAGCATGCCGACGGTGTCGCGTGCGGACGCCTCCCAATTGCGATGCCTCTCCGCCAGATCGACGTCGCGGAACAGCAGCCATGCCGTGTTCTGCTCCCGGATGGGTCGACCGCCGAAGTCGGTGAACACGGCACAGGCGAGGTCGTTCCATCCGATGACCTGTGTGGTGGCCGTCATCACAAGTGCGGGCACCGTCAAAGTGTCGACGAGCGTCCGGGTCGAGGTGCTGAGGCGATCCCTCGTCACGCGTGGTCGCCGGTGAGGCGGATGGGCCAGGTGGCGGAGATGCTCGCGCTGGGGTTCGTCGAGCAGCAGTGTCGCCGCAATCGCCTCGAGGACCGACTCCGACGGCCGGCCACCGCGACCCTGCTCAAGCCGAACGTAGTAATCGGTGGATAACCCGACCAGTGCGGCGACTTCCTCGCGCCGTAGCCCAGGTACCCGACGTCGTGCACCGGTGTCCGGTATTCCGGCGGCGCTAGGAGACACGGCTGCCCTGCGTGCTTGCAGGAACGCGCCGAACTCGGGGTTGCTCACGACTCCATCATCGCGCACCAGGTTCGGGGTGACCATGGGTCTTTCGGTACCCCGGTTCAACATTCCCGGGACGCGCTCGGGTCTGGATGGGCGGGGTGGGCGCGCTGACAATGGCGTCGTGACGAATGACGACCGGATACTCGACGAACCACCCTCGTTTCGCACCGAAGGCGCGGCGACGCATAGTGCCGCCCACGAGGAAACAAGGATCCCTCGGATACCCACCCACGCCGAGACACAGTCGAATCCGGAGATCCTACGGGCCTTCAATGCTGCGGTCGTCGAGGAGTTTCGGTCCAATCACGGAAAGGTCGGTGGTCCGTTCGCGGACTCCGATGTTGTCCTCTTGACGATGACGGGCGCCAAATCTGGCCAGCCACGTCAGACCCCATTGGAATACTTCACTGTTGGCGACCGGATTCTCATTGCAGGCACCAGAGGCGGGGCGCCCCGCAATCCGGCGTGGGTGCACAATCTTCGCGTCAATCCTGCCGCACACGTCGAGATCGGAGCAGAGTCCTATGACGTCGAGGCACAGGAGATTACAGGCGACGAGCGTGACGATCTGTACACGAAGGTAGTGCAACTTTGTCCCCGCATAGAGACGTATCCAAAGCCCGACCGGGTCATCCCGCTATTTGAGCTACGAAAAATCTAGGCAGCCGCACGTATTTCGGGGTGTCGGCTAGGACCGCGCGCTCCCCTTCCACCGACCGATGCGGTACTCCTCAACGAGAGAAATATGGCGGGTAACGCTTTTCGCCGGCCGCTCAGAATCGGTACGGCGGACTCGGACAGTTGCGGTTTCTGCTGCCACAGAGGCGGTTTCACACCGGTCGCGGTCCCAGGCGGTTCACGTTCTGATGCGGAGGCCGTCCATAAGGACATTCAACAGGCGGCTCGCCCGGGCATTGTGCTCGGGCGGCTTTGCCACAGTGAAGATTCCGATGAGTCCGGCCGCGATGTCCTCAGCGCTGACATCGTCGCGGAGCTCACCTGTTATGCGACCGGCGTCGAGGATGTTGTCGATGGCCGCGAGCAACTCGGTGCGGGTCTGGGCGTGAGCGATCTCGCCGGATTCGACCATCGCAACCAGAGTGTCGAGCATGCCATTCTTGGTCGCGATCCAGTGGCCGAACAGGTCCATCCAGCGTCGTAGCGCTGCCGGCGGGGGACGCTCAGCGAGCAGGTCACGCGCGCCCATAGAGAGCCGCGCGACCTGATCGCGGTAAACCGCGTCGACCAAGGATTCGCGGTTCGGAAAGTGCCGGTACAGGGTGGCGATGCCGACCCCCGCTTCGCGCGCGATTGCCCGCATCGACGGCTCGCTGTCGGCGGACGCGAACACCCGCGTCGCCACCTCGAGGAGTTGCTCACGGTTGCGAGTCGCGTCTGCCCGCGGCCGACGATCCTCCGAGTCATCCAAAACGGATCACGCTCCGCTTGTGTTACGGTTGGTCACGAAACGGAGCATAGTCCATTTCCAGTTCATGGTTCCGCCGGAGGAAAGAGCAGGTTGAGCATGCAGGAACAGCGCGTCGATACGTCGCCGACCACCAGCCGAGCAGTCCAGCTCGAGTCGTTCGGAGGTCCCGAGGTCCTGGCCCTCCACCAGGTACCGGCACCGCAGGCCGGCGAGGGGCACATCCGCGTGCGGGTCCGGAGCGCTGGGCTGAACCCGATGGACTGGTTCATGACCTCCGATGTGGACACCGCCGCCCGGTTCGGGTTGAGCCTGCCGTGCGGGTTCGGCACCGACTACGCCGGCGTTGTCGACCAGGTCGGCCGCGGTGTGACCGGCTTCGCGGTCGGCGACCGGGTGTTCGGCGGTGCCCTCTCCCGCGCGGTCGCGGACTACGTGCTCGTTGACGTCGCAGGAACGGTCGCGGCCGGCGGCGACGCCCACCACACCCCTGACGGCGTCGACGACCGCACCGCCGCCACCCTCGCGATCGCAGGGGCCACGGCTATCGCCGCGCTCACCGTCGTCAATCCCGGTCCGGACGACACCCTGCTCATCGGCGGCGCGGGCGGCGGAGTCGGTGTGTTCGCCGTCCAGCTGGCCCGTATCGCGGGCGCGCGGGTGATCGGGACGGGATCGACATCGTCGGCCGACGCACTCCGCTCGCTCGGAGCCGAGCCCGTCGCATACGGCGACGGCCTGGTCGAGAGGGTTCGCGCGATGGCCCCCGCCGGAGTCAGCGCCGCCATCGACCTGCACGGGGTCGAAACGGTACAGGCGGCACGAGAACTTGGCGTACCCGACGAGCGGATCACCACCATCGCCGCACAGATCGACGGCATCACCCCGGCCAATGGCGCCCATGCCGCTCCCGGTGCCGTCGAGGAGATCGCCCGGTTAGTCGCGTCGGGCCTGCTTCGAGTGCCCATTGCCGCGAGCTTCCCGATGGAGCAGATCCGCGCCGCGGTCGAGCGTCAGGCCGGCCGGCACGTGCACGGCAAAGTCGTCATCGACATCTAGTCATCGCCAGAAACATCGAACCCGATCTCAGTACGGAGAGCCGCCGATCCGGCCTCCGACTCGACAAGAAGGTGCATCATGATCGACGTTCTCATCGCCGGGGCCGGTCCGAACGGCCTCATGCTTGCATGCGAACTCGCCCTTGCGGGAGTCAGGCCTGTGGTGCTCGACCCAACGTTGGGACCGAACCTGCAGCCGAGGGCGGCCGGCGTGACCGGCCAAGGACCCCGTCTGCTTGACCACCGAGGGTTCTATGAAGAGCTCTCCGGAACCACTGCGCGTCCCCGTCCGATCGCGGAGTTCTCGTTCGGTGCGATGCCGGTGAATTTCAGGGAGGCAGCAGACTCGCGGATGTACATGCTCGCCGCACCGCAGGCCGAGCTGGCCCAAGCGTTGGCGCGGGAAGCGGGCGAGCGCGGGATCGACGTACGGTGGGGGCACCGCCTCACCGGCTTCGTCCAGCACGACGGCTCGATCACCGTTGAGACAGAGGGACCCGACGGCCCGTACGAGCTGACAACCCGTTATCTGGTCGGCGCGGACGGCGGCCACAGTCTGACGCGCAAGCTCGCCGGAATCGACTTCCCCGGCATGTCCAGCCAGGATGTGATCACCCGGCTGGCGTTCGGGGTACTGCCACCCGGGGACCGGGCAGATGACGTAGGCGGCCCGCTGCCGTTCCGGCGCGGCCCAGGCGGATTGTTCTTCTGGGGACAACCGTCGGGCAAACCGCCCATGGTCGGCACTTTAGAACTCGACCCCACAGCACGAGACGAACGCGCACCCGACGACGAAGTCGTGCCGATGACGCTGACAGAGCTACAGGAAAGTCTCGAACGCGTCACCGGTGCGCCATTTCCCGTGCGGCTCAACGGGTCGGAAGCAGACGTGGAGTTCCGCCGCTTCATCGGCATCAACTCGCGCACCGCGTCCCATTACCGTGCAGGCAACGTTTTCCTCGTCGGCGACGCCGCGCACGTGCACTTCACCATGGGCGGGCCTGGACTCAACCTGGGTTTACAGGACGCGGTCAACTTGGGTTGGAAGCTCGCCAAAGTCGTGTGCGGCCAGGCGGATCCGGCCATTCTCGACACCTATGAGGAAGAACGTAGGCCGATGGCGCTGCGCGTGCTCGCCAGCAGCCGGGCACAGCTCGCGCTTATTCGGCCGGGGCCCGAGATGACCGCGTTGCGGGAGATCTTCGGCGAGTTGCTCGCCGACTCGCACACCGCCAGTCGCATCAGCGATCTCCTCTCGGGAGCCGACGTCCGCTATCCCGTGCCGGAAGGGGCCCACGCGCTCGCGGGTTGGTGGGCACCCGACCTGACGATCGAGACCCGAGCCGGGCGCAAACGGCTCGCCGAGCTAGCCCGCGACGGCAAGCCAATCCTGCTCGACTTCACCGGCAATGACGTATCCGGCTTCCACAGCGAACTTGCTAAAGACGTGGCAATCGTCGTCGGCAGCCCAACGGAACCGCTCGCCGCCGACCGGATGCTCATCCGGCCTGACGGTTTCGTCGCATGGGCGGGCACGACCGAGCAACCCGACCACAACGGCCTCGAACGCGCTCTGCGGCACTGGTTCGGCATCGACTTCACAGGGCCTTTCCGGCGCACCGCCTGACCTTGCCAGTCCCGAACCCCTCCCCTAGCAAGAAATCCCAAGTGGTCGGAGAAGATGATGAGCATAGAACGACAAATCGAAGAGATCCTCGCCCGCTACGTGCGCGCCAGCGACAACCGCGACGGCGCCGCACAGGCCGCACTGTTCGCCCCGGGAGCCGTAATCCAGATGTGGAGCAGGTCAGTGGACGGAAGATATGTCGAAGCCGCGCCGGAGTTCCACACCGAGGACATCGAACATGCTGTGGCGACCATGATCAAGCCCCATCCGCCGGGCGGGTTCAGCCACCACGTCACCGCCGATCACATTGTGACGGTCGACGAGGAGAAGGCGCACATCAGCGCGCAATTCATCGTCTACGAAGTACGAACCGCCCCCGAGCCACCGGTCCGTCCGGTCGAGTCCGGATATTTCGAAATGGACCTTGAACTTCGCGACGACGCTTGGAAGATCGCCCGAAGCGACGTCAAGATCGACTTACCACTGTCCTGAACAATTCTCTCGGCCTCGGGCGGGATCCAGTAGGGCAGGTGACCGGCATCTGGACGTCGTGCTCAACACAGTCGGCGGTGAAGCCGGCCCCGGTCGGTCATTGCTCGAACCGCGCCAGCAAACGAACAATCGCCGCCAGCCCCACTCACGGTTCGACTGCGAAGCATGGGCAAGAAAACGGCTGAATCGAGTACGCAGCGTTACCGGCAAACACCACACATTCTGCATGAGATGCGTCATCGTCCCGACCACCGCTCTCCCGCCATTTCGGTTGCCGTGCAGGTCTTTCCGCGTCCAAATGTGCAGAGTTATCAGTAGAGCGCATGGTGACGGCCCCAGGATACATATCTGGGCGCCGGTGGCGACCTGACGGCCTGCCCCCGGCACGGAATGTAGCGGAATCAAATATGGCGGATTACCAGTAAATACGCTGTATTACCGCCTTGTCGGACAATCTATTTAAGTTTGCCAGCATCCCGCCCAATGTCGCGGATAAGGCCGAACCCTGCAAAGGGGCTTCCGGTGACCCGTTTGCGGTGATCGACCTATCCAGGACATCAACCAGCGCTTCGCCCTCTCTCCGCCCTGGGCCACGCTGAAGTCAAGGTGCCACCCTGTTGTTCTCACCTATTGGAGCATTTTCTTGCGCGGCGCGGCGGGCGCGGTTCTCCCGGAGTGCTTCCTGTGCGGACTCCAGAGTGATGTTGCGTGGATCGATCCCCTCCCGCTCAAAGCCTCTCACCGCAATTGGTAAGTACAAAAACTTCAGCGGGAGGAGTCGCTCGACAACCGTGTAAAACCGCCGATACATATGCATAAAGCGGCGAGATATGTCCTCGTCCTCAGAGGTCCAGTCTAAATTGAACAGCTCCTTCACATGCGGCGAAAAGCTATTGACAACGAGTTGCCGACGCCCCACCAACCAAGGCCACACAAATTTCTTCATGACCGGAGGCCACCACCGCGGCGCCAGGCGGGGCTCCATAAACTGTTCCAGCATGACCTGAGTTACCTGCGAGTTCACCAAACGATTACGCTCGATGTTCTCCAGATACCGCTCGAAATCGTCATATGCACTCGGCTGAGGGCTATCGTCCACGCCCCACATGCTGTACCACTCTTTGGATTCCTCAAATATCTGCTCCTTCATCGCGCGCGGCATGGACCCGCAGAAATAGAGCTGCTCGATTACTACTATCAGCAGATGATAAAAGAAGGTGACGTGCGCAAAATAGAAGGTGTCCGCATTCAAAGCATGATACGTGCCATTCTGAAGGGTGCCTTTTACAGGCTTGTGCATATTCCGAGTTTTCAGCCCGTATTTCTTTGCATCTTCTGGAGCATCGTACACCGTTCCATATATGTACTCATGAGATCTCCGAGTCCGCATTCTATAAATTTTAGCTCGCGCACCGAAGGAACTATCACCGGTGAAAAGTACAGAACTCGCGGTCGCTTGACCCATCTGCGGCCACGCCCCTGCAATGGGACCCATGACTGGACTGCCGAAAAATGCAACGTCAAGACGCCCCCAATATTTCCATATCAGGGAATTACGGGGAATCGGATGCTGAAATAGGTCTTTCCGTGACAAACTGTTATCGCCGGTAAGTTCCGTCACCCTGAATTCTTTCGGAATCACCTGCTCTGGATCAAATGTTGTCTGCATGATTTTCTTCAGTGCCTTGATCCCCCGGGCCGCCATGTCAAGCTCCTTGCGTTGCCGATACCATTCTTTGCATACGGCCGTTCACACTCCCAGCCTCGGGTAGCTGATCGACTGTCCTAAACATAGCCACCCGCGCTGTCGATTGGGTCAAATTTCATATGAGAACTGATGATTCTCTCGGTGCCCAACGTCTCGCCGCCTCCCCAAGACGGCGAATTGAAATCAGGGATCCGGGTGTGTGACCACATGCAGGGTCTAGCCGGGTTATCTCAGAGAAGTCACCAGGTTTGCGGGTATACGAGGGCAAACCACGAAGCGGACGGACTGAAGGGCGTTATCCACCGGCGGCATGAAGCTCGGTCGCCAATGTCTCCTGGCCGGCCCACGACGCCAACAGGGCCAGCTTGTCAGCGCCCTGCGCTCCCGCAGGTGCGGTGTACACATTCAACTGCAGGCCGGGTTCGGTGGGCAGATCCATGGACTCGAAGTTCAACTCGAGCAGCCCCACCACCGGATGGTTCACACGCTTGCTCCCGTATCCTTTCAGCCGCACGTCCTGAGATGCCCACTGCTGTCGGAATAGCTCACTGCATGTTGATAACTCGCGCACCAAGGCGATGAGCTCCTCATCGTGGGGATTGCGACCCACTTCCATACGCAACATCGCAGCCGCGTTTCGCGCCGCCTGGTCGTAGTCGACAAAGAACGCCTCGGCCTCGCTGGGATGCAAGTACACGAACCGCGCAGTGTTGGCGGGCCGTCGCGGGTCGGCCAGCACCGGTGAATACAGCGCACGACCAAGTTGATTCATGGCGAGCACGTCGTAGCGCCCATTGCGGACCAGCGCCGGCGCGCCGGTAATGGCGTCGAGCATCTCTTGCAGCGCCGGACGCACCGTCACGGGAGGTTTGCGGTGCCGTCGACCGCCGGTCGCCCCGGACTGGCGTGCGAGATGGAACAAATGATCGCGCTCCGCGTCGTTGAGCTGCAAGGCCGTGGCGAGCGCGTCGAGCACGCGCTCCGAGGTGCCAGCCAGGCTGCCGCGCTCGATGCGTACGTAATACTCGACCGAGACCCCGGCGAGGAGCGCTACCTCCTCCCGACGCAGGCCCTTGACCCGACGATGACCACCGTAAGCGGGCAGGCCGGCCTTCTCAGGCGCGAGGCGGGCGCGACGCGACCTCAAAAACTCTCGAATCTCGTTGCGCAGATCAAGCGTGGCGTGCATCCACTCACCGTAGGCCCGCACCGCAAGCGAAGGGAGGTACCGGCAGTACCTTGGAGGCTCGGCGAGGCCTGACGTCGCGTCGATGTTGGCCAAAGGCTCACGCAGTCGTGGCGATCCCTCCGTCGACGGGCACGATGGTGCCCGTCAGGTAAGCGCCGGCCCGGCCGGCGAGGAACACGGCGACACCCGCCATGTCGTCGTCGCGGCCGATCCGGCCCAGCGGGGCCGATGCGGCGATCACCTCGCCGAGCTCGTCGAGGGTGGCCGCCATCATCGTCGACGGGAACGGTCCCGGCGCCACCGCGTTCACCGTGATGTGTTGCGGGCCCAGCTCTTTGGCGAGCACTCGGGTGAGTTGATGCAGTGCAGCCTTGCTGCTGGAGTACGAGTAGTTGGGCCGCGCGGGGATGTGGATGGCGGCGATGCTGCCGATATTGATGATCCGCGCGGGGTCGTCGGCGGTCCCAGCGTTACGAAGTGCCGGCAGCAGCGCCTGCACCAGCCAAAACGGCGACTTCAGGTTCAGGTCGATGACCGTGTCCCAGGCCGCGTCCGGGAATGTCTCCAACGGCTCGTCCCACATCGCACCGGCATTGTTGACCAGGATGTCGAGACTCCCAGAATCGGCCATGACGAGCTGAGCGAGGCGCTCGCACTCCTCGTGCTGAGACAGATCGGCGGGAACCGCCCGGACGTCACCGAATTCGGACAGCTGTTCCTGCGCCTGAGCGCACGCTTCTGCGTTGCGTGAGCTGATGATCACGCGGACGCCCGCCTGCAGAAGTCCGCGCGCGATCATCATTCCGATGCCCCTGGTACCCCCGGTGACGAGGCCGCGCTTACCACTCAGGTCGAAAAGTTCTGCATGCGTCGAGAATTGGCTTTCTACCACGTGTCGGCTCTCTCGTTGGTCGGACAAGACCGTTCTCATAGCAAGCTAGGCGGTATTCCAGACACCAAGGAGATCCCCGTACTACGGGTACTGCCAGGGTCCCCCTCGCCCGGTAGAGCGCACAATACTTAGCCCTTGCGCTAACTATCGCGTCGGATGCATACTTAGCTTCGTGGCACAGTATTTGGCCGAACTCGACGGGGTCTTCCTGGCACTTTCAGACCCCACCCGACGGGCTGTGCTACACCAGCTCGGGCATGGAGCAGCGAGCGTTGGCGACCTGGCCCGCGACACCGGGATGACTCTTCCATCGTTCATGAAGCACGTGCGGATGCTCGAGTCGAATGGATTGATCAGCACCGAGAAGGTCGGCCGCGTACGGACATGCCAGCTGAACCGGGAACGGCTCGCTGTCATCGAAGACTGGCTGCTACAGCAGCGACGCGTCTGGGAGGAACGCACCGATCGGCTTGAGCAATTCGTCGCCAATCCCAAGGAGTAGAACCCGAAATGAACCCTGATCTCGATCTCCGTGTCGAACGGATCATTCGCGCACCGCGCAAGGTCGTGTGGGAAGCGTGGACCAATCCGGACAGCCTGGCGCAGTGGTGGCTCCCGGCGCCGATGTCATGCCGTGTCGAGCGTTTGGAGGTCCGTCCCGGCGGTGCGTTCGTCACGCAGATGAGCGACGATGGTCATTCATTTGTCCCCCACCTTGACGCATGTTTCTTGCTGGTCGACGAGTTCGAGCGCATGGTGTTCAGCAACGCCGTCGACAGCCAGTGGCGTCCGGCGAACCCAGATCCCGTCGCGATGACGGCAGAGGTGAGTCTCCACGACCACGCGGACGGCACTGACTACCGCATCGTCGCACGCCACGGTGACCCGACCGCCCGGGACCGCCACGCCGAGTTGGGATTCGCCGAGGGGTGGGGCACCGTCGCGGACCAGCTCGCCCGATTCGCAGAAAGTACGCGGTGACGCATTTCGCGACCTTTCATGAGACGGTCATCGCACACGAGGACACGCGTCCGATGCTATGGAGGAACGATGCCGGAAATGAGCCCCGTCGCCGACTTCGACTTCATCATCGTAGGGGCAGGCAGTGCAGGCTGCCTGCTCGCCAATCGACTCAGCGCCAACCCTGATCACCGTGTGCTCTTGATTGAGGCCGGCGGCAAAGACGACTGGTTCTGGATCAAGGTGCCGGTGGGCTATCTGTACACGATCGCCAATCCCCGCACCGACTGGTGCTACACAACCGAGGCTGATCCTGGTCTGGCCGGCCGCAGCATTCACTACGCGCGGGGCCGCGTGATCGGCGGCTGCTCGTCGATCAACGCCATGATCCATATGCGCGGACAGGCCAGTGATTACGAACTGTGGGCACAGGCCACCGATGACGAGCGGTGGCTTTGGGACGGTGCCGGCCAGACCTTGTCGATCTACAAGGAGCTGGAGAACTACTTCGGGGGCGCCGACGACTGGCACGGCTCCGGGGGTGAGATCGCCGTCGAGCGGCCGCGGGTGCGCTGGAAGATCTTGGACGCCTGGCAGGCCGCCGCTGCCCAGGTCGGTATCTCCCCGATCGACGAGTTCAACCGCGGAAACAACGCCGGCAGTGCGTACTTTCATGTCAACCAACGGCGTGGCCGTCGCTGGTCCATGGCCGATGCTTTCCTGCATCCCGTCGCCCGTCGACCAAATCTGACCATCTACACCAACACCCAGGCCCTACAGCTGCTCATGGACGACCAGGTCCACGAGGATCAGCGTCGCGGTGCGTGGATCACTGCGCAGCGCCGCGCCACCGGTGTGCGGTTGCTCAAAGACAGCCAGATCATCGATGTCCAGGCCCGCCGGGAGGTGATCCTGAGCGCCGGAGCGATTGGGTCGCCACAGCTCATGCAGGCTTCGGGTCTTGGCCCGGCCGGGCTTCTGACCGAGCATCAGGTGCCGGTGGCCGTCGATCTGCCGGGAGTGGGTGAAAACCTCCAGGACCACCTGCAGCTGCGAACGGTCTACCGGATACGGGGCGCTCAGACCGTCAATACGCTGTACCGGAATTGGATCACGCGGGCAGGCATGGGGCTTCAGTACCTGTCGCTGCGCTCAGGACCCATGACCATGCCGCCCTCCACGCTGGGAGCCTTCGCCAAAAGCAATCCCGCACTGGCCAGTCCCGATTTGGAGTGGCATGTGCAGCCCTTGTCTTTGCCCAAGTTCGGCGAACCGCTGCATCCTTTCGGAGCGATCACTCCCTCAGTCTGCAATCTGCGTCCCAGCTCGCGCGGTCACGTACGCATATCCGACGCAGATCCGCTGACCTATCCGAAGATCTCCTGCAACTACCTGTCCACTGACGCAGATCGTGAAATTGCCGTGCGCGGCCTTCGGATGACCCGGCAGATCATGGCAGCGCAGCCCCTGGCCCGCTACTGCCCAGAGGAACTGCTTCCCGGCCCGCAACTGGTGAGCGACGAAGACCTGCAGCAGGCCGCCCGTGAACTCGGTACCACGATCTTTCATCCCGTGGGCACCTGCGCGATGGGAGCCTTTGACACGCGGGGTCTGCCGCGGTCGGCCGCTAGCGTGCTCGACACCGATTGTCGCGTGTACCGGGTCGCCGGCCTTCGAGTGGTTGATGCCTCGGCGATGCCCTCTATCACGTCCGGGAATACCAACGCGCCGGTCATGCTGATCGCAGAACGCGCAGCGCGAGCGATCCTGGGATAAGCGGCCGGGGAATAAACTCCGCGGCCGGTGAACTTGGCTCAAGAGTCGCACTCTCCCGACTCAGGAGCATTCATGACTCGTCCCATCCGCGTCGCCGTGCAGATCCAGCCCGGCGGCACCCCTGATTACCGCACATGGCGCGAGGCGGTCCTGGCCGCCGACGACCTCGGCGTCGACGTCATCTTCGGCTACGACCACTTCCACCGCCCGGCGATGAAGGGCATCGTCGACGGCAAACCCGTCATGTTCGACGAGCAGCCCGACGTCGCCAACTTCGAGGGTTGGACCGCGCTCGCGTCGTGGGGCGAGATCACCTCACACGCCGAGATCGGGCTTCTCGTCACCGGTGTCGGCTATCGCAACGCGGACCTGCTTGCTGACATGGCGCGCACCGTCGACCACATCAGCGGCGGCCGGCTCATCCTCGGCCTCGGCGCGGGGTGGTATGAAAAGGACTACACCACCTACGGTTACGACTTCGGCACTTTCGGTTCCCGCTTCGATTTGTTCGACGAGAGCTTGATCCGCATCGAGAACCGGCTCGCTGCACTGATTCCGCCGCCCGTGCGCAAGCTACCGATCCTCATCGGCGGCACGGGGCCCAAGCGCTCGCTGCCTGCCGTGGCCCAGCACGCCGACATCTGGCACGCGTTCCAGAGTCTCGATGCCTTCCGCAAGTCCAGCGATCTGGTCGACGAGCTGGCGGCGAAGTTCGACCGCAACGGCGCCGATATCGAACGCTCCACGCTGTGGGAGAACGCCGAGAGCGCCGATGCCTTCCGCGAGGCAGGAGTGACGTTGTTCCAGACCGAACTCACCGCCGACAACGGTTACGACCTTACGTCTCTCAAAGAGGTGCTCACCTGGCGGGACAACGGGTGAGGCCGCGCCGGCCGCGGCCGGCACCGCACTAGAACCGATGCGCCTCAAACGCTTCCCAGATAATCGTTGACGACGTCGTCGATCGCCGCCGTTCCCGCGGCGACGGTGCGCGCATCGGCGAAAGACGCGCTGAAGCTGTTGCGGGCGAGACCTGCGATCTGGTCCGGCCCAAGGTCCAGCGCCGAACCGATCGCTCGATAGTTGTCGTTGATGTATCCGCCGAAGTAGGGCGGATCGTCGGAGTTGACTGTGACGAGCACACCCGCACGGTAAAGCCCGAGGAGTGGGTGCTCGCGCAGGTCGGGTGTCACGCGCAGGCGCTGGTTCGACAGCGGACACATGGTCAACGGAATGCGCTCGTCCGCCAGCTGTTTCACGAGGTTCGCATCTGTCGCAGCGGCAACCCCGTGGTCGATCCGATCGGGTTTACAGAGTTCCAGCGCTTCGCGTACGTTCTCGGCAGACCCCTCTTCGCCGGCATGAATCGTCGTGCGCAGACCGAGCTCGCGACAGCGCGCGAAATACTGCTCGAACTTCGACGGTGGATTGCCGCGCTCGGCCCCGCCGAGCCCGAACCCGAGTATTCGACGATGCCAGCTCTCGGTCATATCGACGAGTTCCATTGCGGCGCTCTCAGTCCGATGACGCTGCGCGGTCAGGATCACCGCCGCGTCGATATCAAGGTCGGTGCGTGCGTGTTCGATCGCGTCGAAAACACCGCCAAGCTGTTCATCGATTTCAACCCCGGTGTCCAGGAAGGTTTGGGGCCCGAAGAACATCTCGGTACGTGTGACCCCATCCGCGCTCGCACGACTCAGGTAGGCATAGGTCAGGTCGTGAAAGTCGCGGCGCCGGCGAAGTACACCTGCGCCAAGGAACAACAGCTTCAGAAAATGCTCCAGACCGTCGAAATCGTATTCCCGCTGCAGTTCTTCCAACGAGGACCACGGCAGATCGACTCCGTTGCGCCCTGCCAGGGCCAACATCATCGACGGCTCCAGGGTGCCTTCGAGATGAACGTGCAACTCGACCTTCGGAAGTTGCGCAACGAGGTCAGAACGTCTGCCTTCGTCCTCTCGATCTGTTTTCACGGTGATCATCTTAGGGACGACGGCTATTTGCCTGAGGCCCCGGACATGTGCGTGGATCGCATCCGCCTTTGCTCATACGCAGGATCAAGGCGACCGCGTCCCGCGAGCGGACCGCTGGGGTGAGAACCTCTTGCAAGAGCAGGCCACGAATCGCGGCAATGGCGACGGTGGCCATCGTCCGCGCTTCCTTGGTGTCGTGTCCTTCGCTTTCCGCCAGCGAGGCCAGCAACGTGGTCAGGTCGTCGAGCGAGTCGATGAACTCATGAAAGTCCCCTGGGCTGTACGCGGCTAGTCCTACGACGTGAAAGAAGCCGCGGGCGCGCGTCAGCTGCTTCGGGCGGGTGTAGGCCCGCCAGATCCCCACGACGAGGTCGTCAAAGGTGCCCCGCTGGGCGGTCTTGAAAAGCGCCTCGTTGTCGCGAGCTCGCTGCACCGTGAGCATCGCCGCCAAGACGCCCGAGAGTGACCCGAAGTGGTACCGCAGCAGGGCATGGCTGGTCTCGGCCCGGGCGGCGACCTCACGCAGCGAAACCTCCGGCGAGGGAAGGGTCTCCCCGTAGGCGTCGAGAAGCCGAGCCAGGAGACGCTCGCGTGCGTCGCTTCTGCGTTCCACGCTTGACAAGATCACCCTCGCAGCTTATCCATTGGATAATAATTATCCAATGGATAAGACCTACCGACGGTGCCGCGCTGCGAGGCCGGCCGAATTGTGAAGGACCTCCGATGAGCGCCATGTGGCAGGGCTGCCTCCCCGACACCGACTATTTCGAGATGCGTTCCAGTGGTGGGCATGACTACGGCGTCTGGGTTACCACGCCACCGGGTTACGACGAGGCCACGACGCCAGCGCCTGCCGTGTATGTGCTCGACGGGAACTGGGCCGTGGGCCTGACGGCTCCTCTCATCGTCACCCAGATGGACCCGATGCAACGGATCCAGCCCTACATCCAGGTCAGCGTCGGCTACGCGGGCAAGGAGGCACAGGACTGGGATCGGCTGCGCAACAGAGACTTCGTGCCACCCGGCGAGCCCGTCGCCAAGGAGCTCGTCGATGCCGTGGAGATGGGGCTGCAGTCGGGCATGAGGACACGCGAGGAAGCCGACGCCTACCTCGCCGAATTACGCGACACCCACGCCGATGCATTCCTGAGCTTCCTCACCGCGGAACTGCATCCGCGGATCGAACGCGACTACGGCACAGCCGCGAGCGGTCACGGCCTCTTCGGCTACTCCTACGGAGGACTTTTCAGCCTCTACACCTGGCTCACCGGCGCCACAGTCTTCGAGAGCATCGGGGCGGGCAGCCCTGGCGTCGTCGCTGAAGACAGTCAGATCTTCGCCCAGCTGCACGAGATGGGTGACAGCCAGCGTGCCGCGAAGCTTCACCTGACGTTCAACGACCGAGAACTGCTCGGAGACCTGGCCGTCTACCAAAGCCTCGCGAAGAACACGGCCGCAGTCCTTCACCGCCTCACCTCACGCCGCGCAACGGTCACCAGCGAGATCCTGCACGAAACGCACGTCACCGGACTGCAGGCCTCGTTCCTCAGCTACCTCAGGACCTGCCGTCCCGCGAGCCTCACGATCACGTGAGTTCTTCCGATGCGCCGCGCGTGTGCTGTGCGACGAGCCCGGCGAGCAGTTGCAGCCCGTCAAAAGGTCCTTCCACAACGTGACGAATGCCTGGACCCCGGCGACCGGGTCAGCTTGGGCGACGAACCCAAACATGGCGATATGTCAAGCAACAGGAGACGCCACGTCGCAATGAGTTTTGCCCCCCGGTGCAGTCGGATCTGCACGGGCAGGCTCATCTGGCCAAGTCCCGGATCTCGACCTCACGACGGGTGTGTCGCTATCCTCGCGGATATTGGCATTGCCGCCACTGGCGTGGGTGGATGGTACGCACGACACTGAGACCGAACCGACCGTCCCGGCGCGTGGCGCGCCCAGAACCACGATGAGGAATGCCGCTATGACTGATCCGATGAAGGCCGTTGTGCTCACCCGTTTCGGAGGAGCCGACGCCTTCGAGCTTCGCGACGTCCCCGTCCCGCACGTCGGCCCCCGCCAGGTACGGGTGCGCGTCCATGCGACCGCGGTCAACCCACTCGATTATCAGATCCGTCGCGGAGACTACGCCGATCAGGTGCCGCTACCGGCGATCATCGGGCACGACATCTCCGGCGTAATCGAGAAAGTCGGATCCCACGTGGGCGAGTTCCGCGCCGGCGATCCCGTGTATTACACGCCCCAAATCTTCGGTGGCCCCGGCTCCTACGCCGAGCAGCACGTCGCCGACGTCGACCTCGTCGGCCGCAAACCGGATAACGTCAGTCACCTGGAGGCGGCCAGCCTGACTCTCGTCGGCGGCACGGTCTGGGAAGCACTGGTGACGCGGGCTCAGCTCGCCGTCGGAGAGACAATCCTGATCCATGGCGGCGCGGGCGGTGTCGGAACCATCGCGATCCAGATCGCCAAGGCGATCGGCGCGCGAGTGATCACCACAGCAAAGACCGCCGACCATGAGCTCGTGCGGTCTCTCGGAGCCGACGCAGCGATCGACTTCACCTCGACGGACTACGTCGATGCCGTGGTCGCGGTTACGCAAGGCAAGGGCGTCGATGTCGTCTTCGACACGATCGGTGGCGACGCGCTCACCCGAAGCCCGTTGACTCTGGCTGACTTTGGACGCGTCGTCAGCATCGTAGACATCGGGCAGCCGCAGAACCTCATCGAGGCGTGGGGTAAGAACGCCGCCTATCACTTCGTCTTCACCCGGCAGAACCGAGGAAAGCTGGACGCGCTCACGACTCTCGTCGAGCGCGGTCTGGTGAAGCCGGTCATCGGCGCGACTCTTCCGCTCGCTCGCATGGGCGAAGCGCACGAACTCCTGGAGAACAGGCGGTTGTATGCGCTGAGCGGCAAGGTCGCGATCGACGTGGCGGGCGACACCGTCGCGCTCCCCCGTCGCGTCGCGTAGTTCGTCAGCTCCGCCCGGCGAAGGTGGCGCGGTACTCCGAGGGAGACACGTCCAGGAGCCGGCGGAAATGCAGGCGGAGGTTCGATCCGGTTCCCAGGCCGACCTGTTCGGCGATGCGGTCGACCGACAGCCTCGTGTTCTCCAGGAGTTCGCGGGCGGTGTCGACCCGCGCCCGCAGGATCCACTGCAGCGGGGTGGTGCCGGTCTCTTCGGCGAAGCGGCGCAGGAATGTGCGGGGCGACATCCGCGCGTGTTCGGCGAGTCCGGCGATCGTGAGCTGCTGGTCGAGCTGCGTCATTGCCCATTCGCGCGTCGCGGCAAGGGTTTCGCCATGTGCTGCCGAGCTGGTCTTCGGCAGGTACTGGGCCTGACCGCCGGTCCGGTAGGGAGCAGTGACGAGCCCTCGCGCGATCTGGTTCGCCGCGCTTACGCCGAGGTCGCAGCGAACGATGTGCAGGCACAGGTCGAGACCGGCGGCGGCCCCCGCCGAGGTGAGGACGGATCCCTCGTCGATGAACAACACGTTCGGCTCGACCGTGATCTGCGGATGCCGCTGCGCGAGTTGCTCCGCCGCATCCCAGTGCGTCGTCGCCCGCAGCCCATCGAGCAGGCCGGCATCGGCGAGGGCGAACGCGCCGTAGCAGATTGACGCGATGCGTGCCCCGCGGGACGCGGCGCTCCGGAGCGCTTCGCGCACCTCCACCGGTATCGGCCGACCCGCCGGGGCGTACCCCGGGACGACGATCGTGTCCGCGCCGGCCAGTGCGTCCAGGCCCCGCGGGACCGCGTAGCCGAAACGTCCGTTCGACGGCACCGTTCCGGCGGTGACCCCGCAGGCCGACACCTCGTAGGGGAAGCCCGTCTCCGGATGAAACACCTCCGCCGGGATCCCGACGTCCAGCGGGAGCGCCCCATCGAGTACGAGGACCACCACCTGATGCGGTCGCATCACCCGACTCCGATCCGGTCCACGCGTGCCGACCGCGTCAACATTCTCGCATGTGTGCGCATTATTGCCATCCGTGCGCATCGTCCTAAGAGGAGGCGACCGGCAGGTGCCGGCCACCCAAGATCAAATCGATGCCCGCAACCGAGCGTTCACCCTGGCATCAGAGAAACGAGACAAAACCTGAGATGAGTTTTGCCCTCCGGTGCAGTCTGATCTACATGGGCAGACTCATCTATGGATTCAACGTGTCGGTGGACGGGTACATCGCCGACAGGCAAGGCAGCATCGACTGGTCCGATCCGAGCGACGAACTACACCAGTACTGGAACGACTTCGAGCGGCAGACTGCCGTGGCGTTCTACGGGCGGCGACTCTACGAACTGATGTCCGCGTACTGGCCGACCGCCGACAAGGCCCCGGACGCCACCCCCCTGATCGTCGACTTCGCCCACATCTGGCGCGACATGCCCAAGGTCGTGTTCTCGCGCACGTGCAAGTCCGTCAACTGGAACTCGCGCCTGGAACGCGGCGACCCGGTCGAGGTGGTAACGAAGCTGAAAGCCGAAACCGAGGGCCACCTGGAGGTGGCCGGCGCGACGCTGGCCGCACCGATCGTGCAGGCCGGACTGGTGGACGAGTACCGGATCGTGGTCGCGCCCACCGCTATTGGCGGCGGCACCCGGTTCTTCCCGAACCTACCGTCATGGATCTCGCTGCGACTGTTGGAGAACCGCACCTTCCCGGGTGGCACGGTCCTGCTGCGCTACGAGGCTAAACACGACTGATCATTGCTGCGCATCGCGCCAGGCCAGCATGTGTTCGACAACGGAGAAGTCGTAGCCATCACTAGTGGGGTGAATTTCAGTGGTGAATGTGGTTACTCCCGCACCCCGAAACGCGTCGGCACTGGGGGCGCCATGCCAGCGCACCGAACGCTCGATGGCCGAGCCGTCGCGGCCCATTTCGGCGGCGAGGTCGTCGACGCGGGCGGTGGCATCGCTGAATTCTTCGAAAGTTTGCAAATTGGTGTGCCAGATGTCGGCGTGCCGGGCAACTGCCGGCAGGGCGCGTTTGGGGCCTGCGCCGCCGATCAGAATCGGAATCTTGCGCAGCGGGGCAGGTTGAAGCGTCGATAGCCGTGCCGTGATGCGTTCCAACCCGGCGTCGAACTGGTCGAACCGCGACTTCACCGTGCCGAAGTCATATCCGTAGCTGGTGTAGTCCTTCTCATACCAGCCGGCTCCGATTCCCAGGATCAGTCGGCCGCCGCTGATGTGGTCGACGGTGCGGGCCATGTCGGCGAGCAGATCGGGGTTGCGGTAGCCGATTCCGGTCACCAAAGTCCCTATCTCGGGGCGCTGGGTGATTTCGCCCCAGGTGGCGAGCGCGGTCCATCCCTCGAAGTTGTTCACGTCGGGTTGCACCTCGTCGAGTACCGGCAGGCCGCCGGTGACACCGCTGGCCGCAGGGGCATGGAAGTGGTCGTAACCGAAGATGATGTCGACGCCCAAGACCTCGGCGCGGATCACCGCATTGCGCCACGTCCGATAGTCCGGTGCCCCGCCGGGCCACAGTTGCACTCCAACGCGTACCGGTCGACTCATGCGCGTTTCCTTCGTTTCTGTTCTTGCCGTTGATGATTGGCGCAGTCCCGGGCGGCTGGGTGTACACCACGGTATGACTGTCCCGACATAGAGGCAAATAGTGGCAACGTATAGTCTGCATTGACAATCTCTATGTCTTGTCGAAGGTGGATTCGCATGAGCCTGCGCCAGTACGAATACGCCCTGGCCGTCGCCGACGAGGGCTCCATGACAGCGGCAGCAGAACGTCTGCGGGTCACTCAGCCGTCCCTGTCGCAGCAGATCGGCGCCTTGGAGAAGCACCTTGGGGTGGAGCTGTTCACGCGCACCCCGAGCGGGGTTACGGTGACGGTGGCCGGGCGGGCCTTCCTCGCGGAGGCGGAGATCGCGACGACAGCATCCCGGCGTGCGATCACCGCCGCCCGCGCCGCCAACGGCGAACTGGCAGGCGAGCTCATCATCGCCGTCCACATGGGCCTTGGAGCACGCCAATTGCCACAGGCATTGGGACACCTACGCAATCGCCACCCGAAGCTGCAGGTGACCCTCCACGAGGAGCCCGATCCCGCGGACATGGAACGACTGCTCCGCCAGGGAACCCTCGACATGGTTCTCGTGCACCGCATCCCCGCCGGATGCACCTTCGACACCCACCCTCTGGGCGAGGAAGCTTACGTCGCCGTCCTACCGAAGGGGCATCCGCGCCTCTCGAGCGGCACCGCCCTGCGCCTGGAAGACCTGGCGTCAGAAGGGTGGATCCGGTTCCGGCGTGCCAGCCTGCTCGACGACTACATCGCCCGCCTGCTCGCCGACGCGGGCCTGCGCCCGCACACGGTGGCCCGAGCGTCACAGATCTCCACCGCGGTGCGGCTCGTGGCGCAGGGCTTGGGCGTCACTGTGGTCCCGGCCTCGGCCATTCCCGAAGGCTTCGAAGAACTGGCCTGCCCACTACTGCCTGCCCTGACCGAGCCCGTCCTCGTCGGCGCACGGCGAAATCCGGGTGCGGCCGAGGTGGCCATGCTCGACCACCTCAACCAGCAGAACTGGTGCGGCACAGGTCTGCTCGGTCAATCTGCAACTGCCTAAACGTTTGCTTTCGGCGTTGCACCAGTATGAAACGACCTCTGGATCCAAAGCGATTTTATCTGGCCGGCGAAGTCGAGCAGCTGGTCAAGGCTGGGGAACAGTGCGAAGGCATCCACGATCGCCTCGTCGACACCGTCCGCCGAGAAACGTTCGAGCTTGTCGACCACCGAGTCAATGGACACGCCAGGTTCGAGGTTGATCCGCATGGCCGTCTTCAGCGCGTCAGGATCGCGGCCGGCGTCCTGTGCCGCACGGCGCGCAATCGACCACAAACGGTCAGAGTCCTGCAGCCCGTCGACCCCGAGCCAGCCGGTGCCGACGCGGCCGACCCGACGCATCGCAGCCTCGCTGGTCCCGCCGATCCAGATGGGCGGACCACCAGCCTGGACCGGACGCAGGTCGGCGTGGACCGGTGGGACGGAAAAGAACTCGCTGTCCCAGGACACCGGGGTGGTCGTCCACCACTGCCGCAGGAACGCCAGCACATCATCGAGCATCCGCCCACGCCGGCGCCAGTCCGCACTGCGGGCGATGTCATGTTCGTCCTTCATCCACCCGACTCCTACACCGACGTCGAGTCGGCCGTCGCTGAGCACGTCGAGCGTTGTCAGCAGCCGGGCCAGGTGAACCGGCTCGTAGTAGAACGTGCTGAGCGTGCTGGCGTTCAGCCGCACCCGGCTGGTCGCCGTCGCGGCGACCGTCCACAGCAGCACCGGATCGAGGTAACGGGTCATCTGCGGCGGGTATGGCTGCTCCTTACCCGGATACGTGCTGTGCATTTCAACGGGCGTGACCAGGCGATCGCCGACCCACAGCGTGTCGTAACCAAGTTCCTCAAGTCCCCGGCAGAACGCGCTCAGACCAACGGCGCTGCTGACAGCGGGCCCAACTATAGGAATGACGAAACCAAGCTTCATCGCGTGCATCCTCTCCAGACAGACGATCTGCGACTCAGCCGGGAAATTCGATGGCGCCGAGGGCGACGTCGAAGTTATCCAGCCCATGACGGGCGAGACCCATGAGGACCAAACCCGTTCCTTCGAGCCAGTGCGCCATGTGCAAACCACCGACATCCAGCGGGCGCAGCCCAAGGCTTTTGATGAATTCCGCCACGGCAGCCTTGGCCTGCGCATCGTCGCCGGCGAAGAACACGTCCGGCGTCCGGCCCTTCTCCAGGACATGACCGAAGACGGTGTTGAAAGCCTTCACCACGTGGGCGTCGCCCGGTGCCGCCTTGGCGACTTCCTGTGCGATCGAGGTGTCATCGGGGATGGCGAGCCCGTCAGCCTCGGCATTGAAAGGGTTGCTGATATCGACGATGACTTTGTCCGCCAAAGCGTTTCCGTACTGGGTGACGACCGGAACGACATCGGCGTATCTCAGGGCCACGATGACGATGTCCCCGGCCGGGACGGCGCCGAAGTCCCCCGTCGTGGCACTGCCGCCGAGGGCCGTGGCGAGGTCAGCGGCCTTGGACTGATCGCGGCCGACGACCTCGACGGTGTTGCCGCCCGCTACCGCCAGTGCGCCGATGCTGCGGGCCATGTTCCCGGTACCGATGATGCTGATGTTGCTCACAAGGTGTCCTATCTGCTTGTTCGAATAGAAGGTTGATTCTTGCGCTGTGTGCGGATTGGTCTGCGTGTCAAGCGGTCTGGGAGAGATCGCTACTCCCCGTTCGTGCGAAGTTCCCAGGGCTGCATGCCGAGGAGATCGGCAAGTTTTCCCTGCATCTGGACGCCGGTCGGTAGCGGGCGCCACCAGATGGTCACCTCGGCGATCTTGCCGTCGGCGTCGAGCAGGATGTAGTCCATCCCGTCGACCGCCGTGTCGTCGATCTGCAGCCGGAAGTATGCGGCGTGGTGCGTCTCGCCGCTGAGGACTTCCTTGTAGGTGAGGTCGGTCGCCACCGTGCCGACAGTCCGGATGGCGTCCAGGACGGCCTCGCGGCCGGTGAGTGGCTCATCGCCGAGCGGGCCGTACAGCACGACGTCCTCGGCGAGGATGCCCGCAAGAGCGTCCTTGTCTGCACCGCCGTGCATGCAGTCGACAAAGAACTCCACCGTGTCGCGGTGCGAGGCGAATATGGTCACCACTGCTCCTAAATCGTTGGCGGTCAATCAGATCACCGTGGTGCCGCCGTCGACGACCAATTCCATGCCATTGACGTAACTCGAGTCGTCGGAGGCGAGGAACAACGCGGCCGACGCGATCTCCTCGGGCTGACCCATTTCTCGCCGCGGGATCACGGACTCGAACTGCGCCTTCATCTCCTCGTCCATCACTTCGGCCAACATCGGTGAGGCGACCTGGCCGGGGGTCAGCACATTCACCCGGATCTTCCTGTCTCTCAACTCGGATACCCACACCCTCGCGTAGGCGGGCAGCACGGCTTTGCTTCCCGCGTACACACTCCAGTTCGGGTAACCCCGCAACGAGGCGTTCGATCCGGTCATGAAGATCGAGCCGCCATCATTGAACAGCGGTAACGCCTTCTGGACCGTGAACAGCGTGCCGCGCGCGTTCAGCCAGAAGGCGTCATGAAAGTCCGCCTCGGTGATCTCACCGAGCTTGGCCTGCTTGCCCACCCCGGCGCTTGCCCACAACACGTCGATGGCGCCCTTTTCCTGTTTGACCGTGTCGAACAAGCGGGCCAGATCCTCCAGATCGGCCGAATCACCGTGCACGCCAGTCACATTCCGACCGATCAGTTCGACGGCCGCATCCAGCGCGTCCTTGCGTCGGCCCGTGATGAAGACGTGAGCGCCTTCGTCAACGAACAACTTGGCACCGGCCAGCGCCATACCGCTTGTCGCGCCGGTGATCACCGCGACCTTGCCATCGAGTTTTCCCACGATCACTCCTCATCGAATAGTGGCGATGTTATGTACACCGATCCGCGTGCTTAACGTAGCGGACGGCGCTGAGGAGCGCAAGCTATGCACACCGATCCGTACCGAATTGGACTACGCTGGCGCTATGACGGAGTTAGAGAAGGGGCCGCGGGGCCTGCGCCGCGGCAGGGGCGCACGAGAGCGCATCCTCAACGCTTCACGACAGCTGTTCCGCGATCAAGGCATCAACTCGACCGGCATGGACCAGCTCTGCGCGGTGGCCCAGGTGTCCAAGCGCACGTTTTACCAGCACTTCACCGGCAAGGACGAACTGATCGCCGAACACCTACGCCGATTCGATCCCGACATCCTGCCCGAGGTGTTCGACCGCACCGACCTCACACCCCGTGAACGGCTCCTCGCCGCCTTCGACATTGAGGCACCCCTGTGCCCGTTCATCGCGGCGGCCGTCGAAATCCATGACCCGGACCACCCGGCACGCCTCCACGCCCGCGACTACAAGACGGCCTTTGCCGCGCGGTTCACCGAAGCTGCCCGCGAGGCCGGCGCCGCCGACCCCGAACAACTCGGCGAACAACTAGCGCTGCTCCTGGATGGCGCTTCGGCCCGTAACCGGGTCCTCAACACCGAAACCCTCGCCACCGCCGCCGCCATCGCCACGGTCCTCATCGACAACGCCATCCCTGCCTGATGCGGCGGCGAGTCTGAGCCGACGCTCTAACTTGTCGGACGCCTCTGCTTTGATGGAGTCATGTCTTCGGCTGCAACGTCTTTGGACTCCGGGGTGAGTCCGACTGAGCGGCTTGAAGTGTTGTTCGAGGAAATGTCGGAGTTGGCCGGGCAGCGCAACGCGATCGACGGGCGGCTGGCAGAGATCGTGGCCGAGATCGACCACGACGAACTCTGGGGTGCCACCGGTGCGCGGTCGGTGTCGGCGTTGGTGGCCTGGAAGATCGGCACCTCCCCGCGTAACGCCGAGATTGTCGTCGCGGTCGCCCGTCGGCTCGAGGAATTCCCTCGCTGCGCCGAGGCCATGCGCGAGGGCCGCCTGTCCCTCGATCAGGTCGGCGTCATCGCCGAACGGGCGGCCGAAGGATCCGACCAGCACTACGCCGAACTCGCCGCCAGCGCCACCGTCAGCCAACTCCGCACGGCCGTCAAGCTCGAACCGCGACCCGAACCCGACCCCGAACCACGCGCGGAACCGCCACGATCGATCACCGAGACCGCCGACGAACAGTCCACCACCTGGCGCATCACCCTGCCCCACGACGAGGCCGCGACGTTCAAGGCCGCACTCGGCTCACATCGCGACGCCCTGGTCACCGACTGGAAACACGACCACGCCGACGGGAACGACATCTCTCAGCACTCACCTTCGTTCCCCGACACGGTCGACGGGTTCATGAGTCTGGTCGAGGCCGGCTGGGACAGCGAGGTCGCGCGCCGCCCGCACGGACAACGCACCACCGTCGTCGTACACCTCGACCTCCAAACGCGCATCGCCGCACTGCATCTAGGTCCGCTGCTCTCCGATGACGAGCACCGCTACCTGACCTGCGACGCCACCTGCGAAGTCTGGTTCGAACGCCACGGCCGCGTCATCGGGTCCGCACACGAGACCCGCCGGCCCCGCCCACCAGCTCACAGTCACCGACAACGCCGGCCGGCCACTTGAAGCGGGATCGCTGGCCCGCCCACCAACCACACCCCCACCCGCAGTAGCCCCATACCCCGGACCGACCGGTGAACGCGCCCAATGGTGGTGGTACGACCCATTCCAACCCCAACCACCACCGGCGAACAACTAGGTCGGCTGATCAGAGCCTGCTCCAGCTGTATAGCACCCTCTACAGCCCGGATGGTACGACCTTGCCGTTGACCGTCACCTCGACCTGATCAGTCTTCGCGTTGTACACGATCTTGCCGTGCTCGAACGTCGTCACCTGCAGGTCGCCGACGGCGTTCGCGTCGCTGGTGGGAACACCCAGCGGACCGGGCGATCCGTTCTTGCCCCCGATCTCGGGTACGCCGTCCGCGTTGCGTTCGACATTCCAGGCCTCCCGGGTCTTGCCCCCGGTGATGTATGCCGGCGTGCCCGCCTCGTCGTTCTTGGCGACGATCACGCCACCCTGAAACTGCTGAAACACCACACCACTTTCCCGGGTTCCCGCATTGTGGTCACCCGTCAGTGGCTTGCCGAGAAAATCCTTTTGATCTTCGGTTGCCGACGCGTACTTGGCGGCAATCGGACCGGTCAGCGTCACCTCGACGTCTCTCTCCCCGATCAGCTTCACTTCAGGGTCCTGCGCCGGGGTTTCAGTCGCAGAGGTGGCGATCAACGTGACCTGAGCCGGTGCCGACGCATCGACGCTGTTGCCATTGCTGCAGCCCACAGTGATCAGCGTGCAGGCGGCCAGGCCGACGACTGCGGTGCGCCGGTATGCGATCGTCCTCATGGGTTTCCTCTCGCGTCTGCTTGTGGTCCGTGTCAAGTTGCGGCTGAAATCCTCGCCCGGCCGGGACTATAACCGAATCACATGGGCGACGGGGCGAGCCAGAGCATCTGCATAGAGCAGTCGCCGGTGCCGGCAGCAGTCGAACTTCGACGCACAATCGCCGCTAGCTGCAGAGATATTGCCCGTTGAGCACACAATTCGACGGTGGTGAGTACCGACCGGTCAGGACCCCTCTGAAACCACCTTTGGCTGAACCACCCGGCTCAATGATGCGATTCCAATTCACGGGGGTCAGCACATAGTGCGTGCCGTAGTGCGTAACCGTGCCACTCCACGCGTGCGAGATGGATTCGCCCGCCGGCAAGTCGAATTCGAGCCGCCAATCCGTCATGGGCACCGTACCCGCGTTGACGACAGTGAAGTGGGCGATGAAACCGGTCTGCCACGTCGACGACACCGACAACCTCGCCGCGGCGGCAGCCGCATGCGCTACCGGCGTGATCGCCAGTCCGGAGATCGCCACTATCAATGCCACAACCGCTACGTGAAGCGCTGTGCTCCAGCGTTTCACATAACGGTCCAGTCCGGTCACAGCAGCCAAGACTAAAGCCGAACAGGTGATATCGGCCCGCGCATCGCGCGTAAGCTGCACTACCTTTGCTCAACTGAAACCGTCACGATACCTTGGAGTGCACTGCAGCACCGAAAACATAGGTGAAGTGATGGATCTGTCGGTTGCCGACGCCAACCGCGCCGCGCGCGTACTCCGCGATCAACTACCCGGCGCCGATCTCACGCACTCCAAAGCACTGGAGATCGTGGCCCAACAGTTGGGCTTTCGCGACTGGAACACCGCATCAACGGAGTTGCGGGCTCACCACGGTATGAGCGCACCCGTGCCCGTCCTCCGCAGCCTCGACGAGACCCGCGCCCGCGAGTTTTACCTCGACTACCTGCATTTCAGCATCGAATGGGAACACCGCTTCGATTACGCACAATCAATCCTTTACATGCGATTGCGCCGCGACCAGTTTGTCCTCGACCTGTCCGAACACCACGGCGACGGCACCCCGGGGTCGACAGTGTGGGTGCCGGTCAGCGACATCACCGCATTACACAAGGAACTCCACGCCACCGGCTACCCGCGGATGAATCCCGGCATCGAAGCCGACTCGCCGGGCGGACCCACCATGGAGGTCGTCGATCCGTTCTCCAACACCATCCGCTTCTGCCAGACCACCCCATAGAACCGAAGCTAGCAACGCCGTCACCACGCAAAGGCGCGAGGTGGGCCCGACAGCGACGCCTTTGCGGAAACGCCCAGCGGGTCCAAGATTTCGATCTCGCCGGCGTCCAACCCGTCAAGGGCAAGCCGGACCAGATCGGCAGGGTCCATCACCGCGTCACGGGGCAGGACAACTCCGGCTTTGTCGGCATAGTCCAACAGCGTCTGGGTACCCACCAGACCCGGCACCAGAGCGGCTACCAGAGTCCCTTGGTCAGCAAGTTCGACGCGCACCCCGTTAGTCAGACCCCACTGCGCTGACTTGGCCGCGGCGTAAGCGGTGTTGCCGTCCACGGTGTTCCACGCGGCTGCCGACAACACGTTGAGAATGGCGCCACCACCGTTACGCGCGAGGATGGGCGCGAAAGCCCGGATCATCGCGAGGGTTCCGTAGTAGCTCGAATCCATCGTCGATCGGATGGCACTCAGATCGCCGGTGACGAGGTTGCCCCCGGCGGTATCCGCAGCATTGTTGATGAGCACGTCAACATCCTGGGCAATCGCAGCGACCGCGTCGACCGAAGCCTGATCGGTGATGTCGACTCGCACCGCTTCGGCGCCTGGGATATCGACCAACTCAGGACGTCGCGCCGCGGCGTAAACCTTGGCCCCGCGTCGCAGCAATTCCTCGGCGAAGTTGCGTCCAATACCCCGGTTCGAGCCGGTGACCAGTGCGGTTGCGCCTTCGAGTCTCATTACATCTCCCATCCACCTAATATGACCAAGCGGTCACGTTGCCTGAGTCACGGTAAGCGAAACATGACCGGTCGGTCAACTTGATAGTGTGGCACCGTGCCGCCGTCCATCCACCGCCCGCTGCGCGCTGACGCCGCCCGCAACCGCGAGTTGCTCCTGGTCGCTGCCGAGGCGGAATTCGCGGAACGAGGACCGGCCGCCTCAATCGCGGACATCGCGAGCCGGGCCGGTGTCGCAAAGGGCACGGTGTTCCGCCATTTCGCCACGAAAGAGGATCTGATCGCGGCCATCGTCTGCGACCATCTGGCCGCGCTCACCACCGTGGCGCACCGGTTGGCGAGCTCACCCGACGCCGGCGCCGCACTGCTCGAGTTCCTGACTGTGGCCGCCGACCAACGCCAGCAGCACGACCTGACGTTTCTTCAGTCGGCCAGCAATGACGACCCCAGGGTGACCGACATCCGAAACCAACTCCATCGCCGACTCGGCACTCTGGTTGACAGGGCCCGTGACGCGGGCGCCATCCGGGCCGACGTTACTGAAGCCGACATCTTCCTGATGATGTGTGCGCCGATCCACGTCGTCGAAAACCTTTCGGCGCCAGCGCCATTGCTGTGGCAGCGGTACCTCGCGATCATCTTCGACGGGCTGCGCCCGGATGGGGCGCATCCGCTGCCACAACCTGCACCGACCCTGCCGTGACCTTCGTTGGTCGACGAATGTGCCGCGACCGGGGTTCGACATGCAGTCTGCTGAGCAGAGCGGTCAGCGGAAGAGGCGGAAGAACCCGCGCACCTGCTCGACCAGCGACTCCGGTTGCTCCAGCGCAGCGAAGTGGCCGCCGCGCGGCATCTCCTCGAACCAGCGCAGGTCGGTGAACCGCAACTCGGCTTCCCGACGCGACGGCCGGGTGATCTCACGCGGGTAGATCGACAGCCCCGATGGCGCGGTGACCTTGTCCCGGAAGCTGCCGAAGCTCTCCCAGTACAGGCGCGCCGACGACGTGGCCGACGCGGTGAACCAGTAGACCGAGATCGCATCGAGGATCTTCTGCCGCGACAACGCGTCCTCGGGGTGGCCGTTGTTGTCTGTCCAGGCCCAGAACTTCTCGGCGATCCACGCGGCCTGGCCCGCCGGAGAGTCGGTGAGGCCGTAGCCGAGCGTCTGTGGCCGCGTCGCCTGCTGGCCCGAGTACCCCCGGCCGGTGCGCTGGAACTCCTTCGCGGCCTCCAGGTTCGCCCGCTCCGCGGGCGTCGGGTCGTCGAACGTGCCCAGCGCCACGGACCCCATATTCAGGTGGACGCCGGCGACCCGCTCGGGCGCCACCTCGCCAAGCGCTCCGGACACCGCAGAACCCCAGTCACCGCCTTGGGCGCCGTACCGCTCGTAACCCAGCGAAACCATCAACGTGTCCCAGGCGCGCGCGATGCGATTGATGCCCCACCCGGTCCTCGACGGCTTGTCACTCCAGCCGTAGCCGGGTAACGACGGCGCGACCACGTGGAACGCGTCCGCCGGGTCCCCGCCGTGCGCGCCCGGGTCGGTCAGCGGGGCGAGAACTTCCAGGAACTCGAGTACCGAACCCGGCCACCCGTGCGTGAGCACCAACGGGAACGCGTCGGGCTCCGGCGAGCGGACGTGCAGGAAGTGGATGCCCAGACCGTCGACGGTGTCGCGGTACTGCGGAAACACGTTCAGCCGCTTGGCAAAGCCGAAGTCGTAGTCCTCGGCCCAGCTGCGGCAGAGCTCCTGCGCATAGGCCAGCGGCATCCCCTGTGACCAGTCGTCGACCGGCTCGGGGTCGGGCCACCGCGTCCGCTGCAACCGGTCCCGCAGATCGGCGATCTCGGCTTCGGTGACGCTGACCTCAAACGGCTCGGCGGCCACAGTGGGGCTCCCTTCCTCGGCATTCGACGACCAGATCGTCCGTTGTGTCACTGTACGTTCGTCTGCAGTTCCCAGGGTTGCATGCCGATTACCTCCGCCAAGTTGCGTTGCAGCGCAACGCCGGACGGCAGCGTGCGGTAGAAGATGCTCACCTCGGCGATCTTGCCGTCCGCGTCGAGCAGGACAAAGAAGATGCCGTTGACCGCGGCGTCTCCGACTTGCAGCCGGAAGTGCGCGGCGTGGTGGGTGTCGCCGCTGAGGACCTCGAAATAGGTGTCGTCGGACGATAGTCCGTTGACAGTCTTGATGGTCTCCACGGCGACCTCGCGGCCGGTGATCGGCTCATCGCCGAACGGGCCGTACAGCACCACATCTTTGGCGAGCAATCGGGTGAGAGTGTCTTTGTCTGCGCCGCCGTTGATGCAGTCGACGAAAGACTCCAAGGTGGCGCGGTGCGGGGCGAATGTGGTCATGCCGCCCGCCCGCCGGAAAAGTAATGGCCGTTGTCCAGATCGGCGAGCAGGCCGGGCTGAACGGGTTCCCAGCCCAGGGTCTGGCGCGTGATGAGGTTGGAGGCCGGGAGGTCCATCGTGACCAGATTCGTAAACATGCCGAAGTATCCCGGCAGCATCAGGACGTCCTCGGGAATACTCACAGTCGGCAGACCAGCGCGGCTGCCGATGGCCTCAGCGATGTCGCGGAACGGGATGCCCTCGTCCTCGGTTGCGTGCCAGTACTTTCCGGCCGGACCCTTCTCCAGGGCCAAACGGAACAAGGAGGCGACGTCGCGGATGTGCACGGCGCCCCACAGATTCTCGCCGTATCCGGGGTAGCCGGCAAAGCCTTTCTCCTTCGCGAGCGCGATCAGCCCCGGAAGGAATCCGGCACGATCGGTCGCGCTGTGTGCGATGGTGGGAAGGCGCACGATCGAAGACCGCACTCCCCGCTCGGCCAGGCCGATCACGGCGTTCTCCACGGCATTACGGAACCGCAGGGTGCCCCTGTAATCATCGCCGCTGGGAAGGGCCGGGTCTTCCTCGGTGGCCGGCCGGCCCAGGTGTCCGGGCGAGCCCATACTGCCCGCCGCGACCAAGGGCTTCCCGGTTCCCGCGAGTGCCTCACCGTAGGCGAGCATGACTGGGAGCTCCGCGGCGGTCACCGCGTCGATTCCGCCGGACGGAAGAAGGTCCTGCCTGTGCGCGACGTGGATGACACCGTCGGAGTCCGCGGCCGCCTCCTTGAGCCCGTCGAGATCCTCAAGACTCCCGCGACGCACGTTCGCGCCGAGCGCGGACACCGCCGCCGCGGCCGCGTCCGACCGGACCAGGCCGGTGACCTCATGCCCGGCGGCGAGGAGTTCGGGGATGATGTACGAACCGGAATGGCCGGTCCCGCCAGTGACGAAAACTCGCATGTGACTGTCCTTCTGAAGGTAGGTGGTGCGGGAGCTCAGCTGAGAATGCTGATGCTGAGGGCGAAGTTGGTGTGTTTGACCGAGTGGGTCATCAGGCCAAGCTGCAGCAGGCCCGCGTTCTCCAGGACACGCGCCATTGGCAGCTGGCCGGCATCCATCGGGCGCAGTCCCAAGCTCTCGATGAACTCCGACACACGCGCCTTTGCCCGCTCATCATCACCGGCGACGAACACGTCCAAAGGGCGGCCGTCGACTGAGCCAGCCGCCAGAACATGGGAGAACAGGGTGTTGAACGCCTTGACGACATGCGCGCCGGCGGGGACGGCCTTGGCGATCTCCTGCGCGCCGGAACTGCCCTCGGGAGTGACAAAACCCGTGAAATCGGGCGTGACGGGATTGGTGATGTCGATGATGACCTTGCCCTGCAGGGCGTCCCCGTACTCGCGCACCACTGCCGCCGCTCCGGCGTACGGCACGGCGAGGATAACGATGTGCCCCGCCGGGGTGGTGCCGGCCGTCCCGACCGTGGCGCCGCCGACCGCCGTGGCCAGTTCCTTGGCTTTGGCCGGGTCGCGGCCGATGATCTCGACTGCATTGCCGCCTGCGACCGCTCGCTGGGCCAGGGCGCTCGCCATGTTCCCCAGACCGATGATGCTGATGCTGCTCATGAGGTGTCCCGTCTTGACATACGATAAAAAGGTTGACGACTCAACAATAAGAGACTTTGGTAGATGCGTCAACCAATTGAGGAGGTTGGAGGCCGATGGAACCGAACTGGCTGAACGCTCGTGAAGACCGCGCCTGGGGGGCCTTCATCCATGCGCATCAACAGATCGAAGCCCACCTGAGCCGACGCCTGCAGGAATCTGGCCTGTCCGGGGCCGATTACGAGGTGCTGGCGGCGCTCTCCGCCCTCGACGGAGACCGCATGCCTGCCCACGCCCTGTGCAACGCACTGAACTGGGAGAAGAGCCGTCTCTCCCACCAGGTGCGGCGCATGCAGAAGGATGGACTGATCAGCCGCGAGCCCAACCCCGACGACGCCCGCAGCACCATGGTGCGCCTGCTGCCGACCGGCCGCGCCGCGATCGAGAAGGCGGCACCGAGGCACGTGGAGGACGTCCGACGAAACTTCATCGACCTGTTCACCCCGGATGAGCTCGACATGCTCGCCACCCTCCACGAACGAGTCCTGCACCACCTGGCCAAGGACGACCACTCCCCCGCCGAAGACGACCCTTCGTAACTCGATCCATGGACTCAATTGACCTGCCACACACGACAACCTGCCTGCCAAGGAGGGAATGCCTTCGCGGCGCCGACCGTTGGTAGAGCCGTCGAGCGAGGAATGGGGCGTCAATGACTGCGGGAAGACTGAACGGAACGATCGCGCTGGTGACCGGCGCCTCCAGTGGTATCGGCTGGGCGACCGCACTTGCGCTCGCCGCAGAGGGGGCGACAGTGGCGGCGCTGGCACGACGTCTCGACCGACTGGAAAGTCTGGTGAGCGCCGTTCAAGCCGATGGCGGCCAGGCGCAGGCCCACCAGGTGGACATCACCGATGCCCAAGCCGTGGCCGCGACTGTCCGTGCTGTCGGAACGCAATACGGCCGAATCGACGTGTTGGTCAACAACGCCGGTTTCCTCGCCAATGGCCCCGCCCTGGAGGCCGAACTTGCCGACTGGCACCGCACGATCGCCGTGAACGTCGACGGAGTCCTGAACGCGACCCATGCGGCACTCCCGTATGTGGTGGACGCTGCGAGCGGGCCACGCGGTGTGGCCGACATCGTCACGGTCAGCTCCATTGCCGGGCGCCGTGTGCCATCACCTTCGAGCAACGTGTATGCGGCAAGCAAGCATGCCGTCGGCGCATTCGCGGAGGCACTCCGCCAGGAACTGACGAGCAAGCGTGTCCGGGTGGGGCTGATCGAGCCCGGAGTTGTCCGTACGGAGATGACGACGGGCGGAAGCAAGGGTGCACCCGACGCAACGACCGGTGATCCCCTGTCTCCGAAGGACATCGCGGACGCTGTCGTCTACATGGTCACCCGGCCGTCGCATGCCGCAGTGAACGAGATATTGATCCGCCCTACCGCACAGGTCCGATGACCTGAGCGGCGCTGGGCGCCTGCTGTCCCGGATGGATTGGCCTCCGTGCGGCGCCACCCCCACATTTGCTCCTCATGCTTGACTGAGTAGTTATGGATCTCGGCAGCCCTGAGCCCGCCGGTACGACCGGAGCACCGCGACGACGAGCGCCGCGTCCGACCCCTACAAGACGAACCGTGAAGAGAGTCGAGCGGCGCGACCGCGTCTACGAGGCCGCCATCGAACTTTTCGTTGAGCGTGGCTTCGATTCGGTCTCGATGGACGAAATCGCCCAACGGTCCGGACACTCACGCAGCACCGTGTTCAAACATTTCCCGCGTAAGACGCTCTTCCTCGAAGAATGGATGCGACGAAGGCGAGAAGAGGCTGCGCGCGCCGCGCGGATCGACGGGCCGGCCGGACGGGCCCTCCGCGACGTTCTCGGCTCCTACTTCGCCACGTTGGCCCAGCTGAACTCCGCCGCGCGAGCTGAAATGTGCGCCCTCGTACCCCCCACACTCCAACACACCACCGGACTCGTCAATCATCCTGTCGCACTGGATCTCACCGCTCTCACCATCGAGTCAGAAGCCGTCCTTCGCCCATCCATCCACCCCGATCAGGTCGGCCGGCTCCTCGCCCTCGGTTACGTGTCGGCGATGGCCCGATGGGTGGAGGCCGATCCTCCTGCCATCGACCTCGGCGACAACCTGGCCGGCCTTCTCGACCTCGTACTTCTGGGAGCCCTGCCTGACGCCACGAGGCAGTCTGCGGACGATGACACACCCGAAACCATGAACTAAGCACCCTTTTACCTCCCGTTATGCAACGAAGTCGGACTCAAGTCTTGCTTCGTTGCACGAGTCGTCCTAGCCTTGTCATCGTTGGGTCGGCCGTCCACGAGCCGACCCCGAGAACCCACTGACAGCGGAACGGAACACATGACCATATTGATCACCGGAGCGACGGGCGCTATCGGAGCGAGCCTGGTGCGCAGGCTGTCCACAGCGGGCCATGCTGTGCGGGCGGGGAGCCGCAACCCGGAGCAGGCCGGGCTGCGCGATGTCGAGGTCGTCAAACTGGACCTCACCGCACCTGACACCTTCTATGACGCACTCAAAGACGTCGAGCGGATCTTCCTCTACGCCGAACCGGCCGCGATCGGGCAGTTCACCGAAAGCGCGGAGCGGGCAGGTGTCCGGCATATCGTGTTGCTGTCGTCGGACTCCGTCGAGCTGACGGACGCCGCGTCCAACGCACTGGCGCAGCACCACGCCCTCGTCGAAAAGTCCTTGGTGGGCACCGGATTTGGCACCACGGTGCTCCGGCCGGGTACGTTCGCGTCGATGACGCTCGGCTGGTCCCGGTTCATCCGCTCCGGAACTCCCGTCCAGCAGGCATTCTGGGACGCGAGGCCCGACATCATCCACCCCGAGGACATCGCCGATGTTGCGGAGCGCGCGCTCGTGACGAACGAGCTCGACGGCTCGATCATCCCCCTTGGTGGGCCCGAACTGCTGACCTTCCGCGAGCAACTCAGCGTGCTGGGGCACCTCCTCGGGCGTGAGCTCGAATATCGTGAGCCGAGCCGGGAGCAGGCCGCCGCGCAACTGGCGGATCACGCTCCCGCGCCGCTTATCGACGCCATACTCGACTATTGGGCGCACTTACCGTTTGACGGCAAGAAGGCGACGCGATCCGCCGAGCGCATCACCGGCCGGCCGGCACGCACGTACCGACAGTGGGCCACAGAACACCTCGACTCCTTTCGCTGAGAGGTGACCGGTGGCGCTGGGCCGGCCGTCGCACCACATGAAGTCACCGTTAAAAGGCCCGACCATGGCTGCCGATACCCTTGGATCTCCTACACCCCGGAGGATTTCGCCCGCGACGCACAATCCGGCCACCATATCGTGGGCTCCGTACGGCAGGGACTCGCCGCCGCAATCGTCGGCGGTGCGAGCCGGCGCTGGCCGCCTGCAACTGGTGCCACAAAGTCAGCGCGAACGTCGGGCCCTTGACGGGCACCGCCGCGGGTATTAACTTGTTAGCCAACAAGCAAGTTATTGTGAGGGTCCATTACCCGCGAAGGAATCACCGATGATCAGTGACGAACTGCGACGCCGCCGCCTCGAAATCGTCAAGGAACACATGGACACCGAGGTGACCAAGGAGTTCAACGCCACGTTGGCGACCTTTAACGGTCATCCGCGTTACGAGATCATGGCCACGGGCCAGGTCTTCGAGGGCGATGACGAGGTCATGGGCTACTACCTGACGACACGAACAGCGTTCCCGGACCAGCGGCACGACAACGCCAGGTTCCACGTCGCCGACGACGCGATCATCGTCGAATTCGACTTGCTTGGAACCAATCTCGGCGAGTTCTACGGCCTACCGCCGACAGGCAAGGCGTTTCGAGTCCCCATCATCGCCGTGTTCTTTTTCGACGACGACCGGATCGTCAATGAGCGGGTCTACTTCGATTCAGCCAGCCTGGTCAGCCAGATCGGCCGGCGCGAACTGCTTGCCATGGCCGGAAACACCGATGCCTGAGTCGAACTCGCCGCGTACGCAGGACCAGCGCCGCATCGAAGCCGAGCGCCGCCTGGTTCTGGCGGCCGCTGAGCTTGTCGGCGAGATCGGCCCCGACAACGTCACCCTGGCCGGCGTCGGGCAGCGTGCGGGTTACAGCCGCGGGTTGGCTACCCATCACTTCGGATCCAAAGCGGCGCTGATGCAGCGACTCGTCGAAGCGGTCACCAGCCAGTTCCGCGATGCGATGGCCGAACAGAGTCAACCGGATTCGCCGATCGATCAGTTATGGCAACTCATCGACTTCTACTTCGCGGTGGTCTCCGACCTGCACCCGGTGAACCGGGCACGGCTGGCGCTGTGGGCCGATGCGGTGGCCTCGCCATCGGAGGACATCAAACCGCAAATGCTCTCCGCCGACCGTGAGTTCCGGGAGGAGATCGAAAAGCGAATCGAGTTGGCCGTCACGGCGGGCGAGGTGACGGCGGCGGTACTCCCCCACGGTCTGGCGACCGTTATCATCGCGATGCTGCGCGGGGTTGCACTCCAATGCCTGCTGGACGGCCAGGTCGATCTCGCTGCTGCACAACATGAAATCGAGCAACTGCTGACCGCGCGCCTCCAGATTGGGCGAGACGGATGACTGCGCCGAGTCCCGACACCCGGCCACGTTCACCGATTGGCGGCCAGCACTGCCGCGAGGCCTTCTTGTAGGTCTTTGACGAAGAACTCGGGCACCTCCAGCGATGGAAAGTGTCCCCCGGTTTCGGGCTCCCTCCATCGAACGATCTGTCGGTACCGCTCCTGCGCCCATGGGCGCGGACACTTCTCGACGTCGCGCGGATACATGGTGAGTGCTGACGGGACGTCGACCCGAAGCTCGGGATCGAGCGAGTTGTGGCTCTCGTAGTAAATGCGGGCCGCCGATGCGCCGGTCCGTGTCAGCCAATACAAGGTTACGTCGTCAAGAACGCGGTCTCTCGAAATCGTCTCGAACGGACTGTCTTTGGTGTCTGACCACTCGGCGAACTTGTCAAGAATCCAGGCGAGAAGCCCGACGGGTGAGTCGACGAGCGAGTAGCCGATGGTCTGCGGCCGTGTTGCCTGCTGCTTCGCGTATGCCGCGTGGTGACGCCAGAAATCGCGGGTTTCCTCGGTCCACTTGCGCTCGACCTCTGTCAGCCCGTCCATCGTCAAACCGGGCGGTGCCTCCGCGAACGTTGTGTGGATGCCGAGAACGTGCTCCGGGAACCGGCCACCGAGAACGGTGGTGATATTTCCTCCCCAATCGCCGCCGTGGGCTACGAACTTGCTGTAGCCGAGCTTTCCCATCAGTTCCATCCATGCGTCCGCGATCCTTTCGGTTCCCCAGCCGGTGGTGGCCGGCTTGTCGCTGTAACCGAAGCCCGGTAACGACGGGACCACGACGTGAAACGCCGGCGCGCCTGGATCCTTCGGATCTGCCAGCTCGTCGACCACATCGATGAACCGGACAATGCTGTCCGGCCAGCCGTGCGTCAAGATCAGAGGAGTGGCATCTGCGCGAGCGGATCGACGATGCAGAAAGTGGATCCCCAGGTCCTTAATGATGGTGCGGTACTGGTTGATCCGGTTGAGGCGATCTTCGAACGACCGCCAGTCGTACCCCGTGCGCCAATAGTTGACGACATCGACGAGGTCGGCGAGAGGAACGCCCTGCTCCCATCGGCGAGGGTCGGGCGCGGCGCGATAGACCGTCTCGGCCTCCGGTAGCCGCGCCGCAGACAGACGTGCGCGCAGATCATCGAGGTCATCGTCGGTGGCGTGGGCTTCAAATGCTTGCACGTCGCTGATTGGGCGGGACATGAGACCTCCTGATCTTCGCGGAACCGGCTAAGACGGTTCTAACACGTCGTCCTGTCGGCGCGCAACCGGCTAAGGTGGTTCCATGCGTGCTGGGTTTCCGGACTTCCGCCTCGGTAGCGTGCTCGCGACGAGCTTCACGGGGACGCTGTCGGAGCGTCACGGCGAGCCTGTGGAGCGCATTCCCACGCCGCAGCGGCTCGTCGACTGGCTGGCCGTGAGCGGCCTTGCCGTGGAGTCCTGTAGCAGCGCCCAGCTCAAACGCGCTCGGGAATTGAGGGAATCAATTCACGCCGCCGCGACAGCGGCCGCGATCCGGGACGCCCTGCCCGTGTCTGCTGTCCAAGTCATCAACGACTGCAGCATTCAGGGTCGGGCCGCGGCCATCCTCACACCCGAAGGCACTCAGCAATGGCGACTCAGCTCAGCCTCCCGGGTAGAAGATGCCCTGGGGGTGATCGCCGCCGACGCAATCAGCATCATCGCAGGTGAACGCGACGGAAAATTGGCCCTGTGCGCGTCGCCAACTTGCCAAGCCGCCTTCTTCGACACCAGCCAAAGTCGCACCCGAAAATGGTGTGACATGAACACGTGCGGGAATCGTCAGAAGAAGGCACGCTTCAATGCCAACCAGCGCAGGAACTCCCGATCAGCCGCGTCGCGCGGGTAGGGAGGTATGGGCATGACAATATTCGTCATCGATGCGCAGGTAGCCATCGACCTCGCCGTCAGCGGAGCCGCCATTGCACCGGGTCACAGCCTGGCGGCTCCCTACGGACGGCCGAGCCTGTGATGAACATGCACTCGGTGCAGCACCAGGCCCAGAGCGTCCTCGACGAACTCGTTGATGCCGGAGCCGAAGTCGGTCTGCAGGTAGCCGTCTACCACCGGGGCGTTCTCATTGTCGACGCCGTCGCCGGCGTCGCCGACAGCCAGACCGGGCGCATGGTGGCCCCACAGATCCCGTTCTTCAGCTTCTCTGCCGGCAAGGTCATGACGTCGCTGATCGCTCACCTGCTCGTCGGGACCGGTGCCCTCGGATACGACACTCCAATTGTCGACCTGTGGCCGGAATTCGGTACCCACGGCAAGGCGACCGCGACGCTCCGACACGTACTCACACACTCAGTCGGCGTGCCGACGATGCCTCGGGACATCGGCCCTGCCGACTTGACTGACTGGTCTCGAGTTTGCACCGCGATCGCCAACGCCGAACCGTGGTGGCAACCCGGGACAAAGACGGGGTACCACTCGTTCACCTTCGGCTTCCTTGTCGGCGAGATCGCACGCCGAGCCACAGGCAAACCGATGCGGCAACTCCTGCATGAGTGGGTCGCCGAACCCCTGGGCATCACCGATAGCCTGTATTTCGGTGTGCCCCAGCCGGATCTGGCTCGGCTGGCACGCGTCGAAGACGCGGCACCGCACCCCGCGAGCCCAGCTCCCGACAAAGCCATTCTTGCGCCCTGGGAAATGCAACCGACCGCCGCCATGGGCAACAGCCGTGAGATCCTGCAGGCCGACATTCCGTCGGTCGGCACCTTCACCGCGCGGGGCGTCGCTGCCATGAACTCGGCGGTCCTCGACGGTCGGCTCATCGATATGCGGCAACTTCAGGAGTTGACCGCGGTGGCCTTTGAGGGTACCGACGCGGTCTTTGGCACCCCGGCGCGGTTGGCTCTGGGCTATCCGTTGGGCCGCATCGGTACCCGGCCGGAGGAAACACCGACCACGTTCGGCTGGGTGGGTGGCGGCGGCAGTTACGTCTATGCCGACGTCGCGACCGGCACCTCGTTCGCCTTGACCAAAACCCGTCTGACTCCCCACTTCAACACCGCGCAACGACTTGCGGACCTCATCACAGCCGGGATCAATTCAGCTATTTGAGCATCGTTAGATCTGGGGACCACATTTCAATCTCGGCCGGCAGTTACCACAGATCTCCGACGCGCCAATCACATATGAGCGGTTGGGTTGCACTGAAACCATGCGCCAGACCAGGAGACGGTAGAAGAAAGATTCGATCGGCGTCATCGTAGGTATCGATCATTCCCTGCGGAGTGTCACCGTGGGTCGGGCCGCTCCAGAGTTGCCAGCCGCGACCGGCATAGAACGTGGCAGCACTTTCCACAGCGTTCAGAGCGCCGATCTGATGACGCTCGCGGATAATGGATTCCGCATGATCCATGACGACACGACCCAGGCCGCGTCCCTGAGTGTCAGCGCGAACCGCGACACCTTCGACATAACCCGTATCGAACAACGCACCGTCGTGGCGCAGCGTTCGGGCCACGACCGCCGCGTGAGCCAATAACGCGTCGCCATCGGTGATGAGCACGTGCACACCGCCGACGGCGTGCAGCCAATCATGAGAGCGGAAGTCGGCACCGAAGGCGGACCGGACCAACCTCTCGGCAGCCGTCCACTCGTCTCGGCCCAGGTCGCGGGGCTCGACGACCGACACCGCCATCACGCGCTCAGAATGCCACACAAAGACCGCTGCTACACACGAAGCGTCGTCAACTGTTATGGGACGTACCAGAAAACGACAGGTTGACCGCGCGCCCACGCAACGAACACTAAACCGCCGGTGAGCGCAAAGACCCGCAGGCATTACCAGTGTCTGGTCGAGATAACGTTGCGCTCATGCAGTCATGGCATAGGGGGCGGCTGAGCGATCCACAAGCCGCACATGTCAACCGCTGGCTTCCGCATGCTCGCCTTCGCAGGGACATGAGCTGGAATCTCGTCGACACAACGGTTCTCGACGTCGACTCGGAACGCGGACGGGTCGTGATCAAGGCTGCCGGCCCGGATAATCACCACATCGGCCGCGAGATCACTGCCTACCAGGGGTTCACCACGTGCCTGGCGCGGACCGGACACGCCCCCGAACTGCTCTACCAGGACCGGGACGCGAATGTGCTCGTCCTTCGATACCTCGAGGGTTCGTTGGTGGAGGGGTCCGACGCCGAGTTCGCTCCGGACACCTACCGGCAGGCAGGAAGACTCGCCCGGCGGTTTCATGATCAGGCCGAACGTGTCGACCCCGATTTCGACGCGGCAGCGGTGGCGAAATCGCTGGGCTGGCTCGACAAGGCACATCGTATCGACCCGCAGTGTGCCGCCAGGCTGCGAACGATTCTCACGGGGTACGAACCACTGCCGCTGGTTGTTGTTCCCACGCATGGCGATTGGCAGCCCAGGAACTGGATTGTCGATGAGGGCGAGCTCAAAGTCATCGACTTCGGACGCTTCGCATGGCGGCCCGCAGTCAGTGACTTCTGCCGACTCGCAGCGCAACAGTGGCGACATGATCCCGGTCTCGAAGAGGCGTATTTCGCCGGATACGGCGGCGATCCGAGAAGCCCGGATCAGTGGCGCATGTTCGCGCTTCACGAGGCGATCGGTACCGCCGTCTGGTCCTACCAAGTCGGCGACGAGCGGTTTGAGAAACAGGGGCACCGCATGATCGCCGACGCGCTGGCGCTCTTCTGATCGTCGCCGGTCGTCACCGGTTTCGACATCAGGGCTGTGGAATCGGCGTCGTACCGACCCTCATGTCGAAGTCGGCGACTGGCTTCTCCCGCCGGACAGCAGCAGTACCGCCTCGACGAATGCGCGTGGGTTTTCCTGTGGTAGACCGTGACCGCCGTCCACGCGGCGAGAGGCGACGAGTTGTGTGAAGTGATCTTTGTGCTCGCCGGAAATCTGTCGCGGCCCGAGCCCGTCGTGTGCCGGGTCGAGGACCACACTGGGCACCGGGATGGCCGGTTGAGCGGCGATGTCTTTCTCGGTTGCTTCATAGTCGGGATCGCCGTCTACCAATGCATACCGATGGCGGTAGCTGTGCACCACCACATCGACGAAGTCTGGGTTGCCGAACGACTGGACGGTGGCCGAAAACAGTTCTTCGTCGAACGACCAGCGCGGAGACCACTGTTGCCACAGCAATCGGGCGTACTCGTTGCGGTACTGCTCGAGGCCGCGGCGGCCGCGCTCGCCATGCAAGTAGTACTGGTACCAGTAGAGGCATTCCCACTCCGGCATCGCCGGGATGGACGCGCGGGAGATGTCCTGGACGTTGTAGCCGTCGACACTCACCAGCCCGGACACCAGGTCCGGCCACAATGCCGCGACGAGGCAGGCCGCCCGGCCGCCCCAATCGAACCCGGCGACGAGCGGGCGGTGCAGGTGTAGCGCGTCGATGAGGTCCCGCAAGTCATGCGCAAGCGCCGCCTGTTGACCAGAGCGCATCGTGGCGGCGTCGACAAAACGCGTCGGACCGTAACCTCGCAGATAGGGCACTACGATGTCCGCGCCGGCCTCGACGAGCGGTCCCACCACCTCGTCATAGCACCGCGGAGAGTATGGAAATCCGTGCAGAAGCACCACCGGCCAACCCTGTCTGTCGCCGTGGCGCTCATAGGCGACGTCAAGTACGCCTGCCCGCACCATCTCCACAGGAACGCTCATCTCAAATCTCCCCCGAACCTCTCGTACCGGTAATCCCAACATATTTCGTGATGTGCGCTGACGTCTACGCCTAACCGCTCGTACATCACCTATCAATACAGGTAGCGCTGCCATTTCATCCTGAATGCGCTACTGGCAGCGCTCAGCATGCCGACGCTTCGGAAAACAGTTGGTTAACAGCAGTTCTGAAGCCGCACATCGTTGCCACCCGCCGACCCGACCTGTATAGTCAGGTTTGTGACCGGGGCGTTGCATGTGAAGATCGCAGACAACATTCGAGAGCAGGTGCGCCTCGGCGAACTTGCTGTGGGGTCCGCGCTACCGTCGGAATCGCAACTCTGCAGTCAGTGGAAGTCGTCGCGCGGGCCGGTGCGTCAGGCCCTGGCCACGTTGCGTGCCGAGGGCGTCATCACCGGCGGTGCCGGAAAGCCGCCTGTGGTGTGTTCGACCGCGATCGGTCAGCCTTTCGACACCCTGCTGTCTTATTCAGCCTGGGCCCAGTCGATTGGGCGCACGCCGGGGCAGCGGACTCTCGAGCTGACCCTGCGCCCAGCCGACGAACAAGCCTCGTCGAGTTTGAACATCGACGAAGGAACACCGGTGGTGCAGGTCCTGCGGCTTCGCTACCTGGACGGTGAACGCGCGATGCTTGAGCGCGCCACGTTCGTCGAACATGTCGGACGCCTCTTGTTCGACTTCGATTGCGACTCGGGATCGATCTGGGCGTACCTGTTTTCGCGAGGCGTGCGGCTGGCGACTGCCTCGCACAACATCGACGCAGTCGGAGCCGACCCGGTCGATGCGACGCATCTCGAAGTCGCTGAAGGGTCTCCGTTGCTTCGGCAACGGCGCTCTACGCGTGCGGCCGGCGGCGAGATCGTCGAATTCCACGACGACCGGTATCTACCCGGAATGGTCAGCTTCACCTTGGAGAACACTCTCGACGTGCGCAGCGGCCTGGTGCGCAACGCGAAACCCTAAAGGAGACAAGTGCATGACTAGCACCACAACCCGACCTGAGCTTGTTGTACTCGATATGGCAGGCACGACCGTCGACGAAGGTCTGGCGGTCTACCGCGTGCTGGAAGAGACGGTCGTCGCCCACGGCGGCACCCCCTCGGATGCCGATATTGCCAAATGGCACGGCTCTGCCAAGCACGAGGCGCTGCGTGCCCTGCTCACTCCGGCCGGTGGCGCGCCGCTGACCGACGAGGCCCTGAAGCCGATCGTCGAGGACTTCCGCTCCCGACTCACGGCTGCCTACGCTGATCGTCCACCGGTAGCACTGCCCGGCGTACCTGAGGCTCTCGCCGAACTGCGGGCGGCGGGCATCCGTGTCGCGCTGAACACCGGTTTCGATCGTGACGTGGTGAATTCGCTGCTGTCCGCACTCGGTTGGGAAGGCGATTCCGTGATCGACACCGTTGTCTGCGGCAGCGATGTGCCAACCGGTCGCCCCGCGCCCTTCATGATCTTCCGGGCCATGGAGCAACTGGACGTTCACAACATCTCCCGGGTGCTTGTCGCGGGCGACACGCCCCGCGATCTCGAGGCCGGCACCAACGCCGGCGCGGGATTCGTCGTCGGTGTTCTCTCCGGAGCAAGTGACAAAGAGGAGCTCAGTGCGCACCCGCACACCCACCTGCTGCCATCGGTGGCCGACCTTCCCTCATTTCTGGGCGTGACGAAGTAGAGCCGAGGTCTTCCCATGAGTGGTTCGTTGTCACAGCCGATCACTGCTGCCGACCGAATCGTCCACACCCGCGCCGCGATATGGCGTGGCGACGACGACATCGCGCTCGAGTCGGTCCCGGTACCGCCACTGCGGTCGGGAGAAGTGCTGGTGCGGGTTACCTTGGCCACCGTGTGCGGTAGCGATCGACACACGGTGACCGGGCGACGCGCTCAGCCCTGTCCATCGATCCTCGGGCACGAGACAGTCGGGCGGATCGTGGCGTTCGGTAGCGACGGAGAGCTGCGCTCGGTGGACGGTCGGCCACTCCACCTCGGCCAGCGCGTCGTATGGTCGGAAACGCTGCCCTGTGGCACATGCGACCGTTGCCGGGCCGGGGTGTCGGCGAAATGCCGCACCGTACGCAAAGCCGGTCACGAAGCCTTCGACTCCGGATGGGCGCTGTCCGGTGGGTATGCCGAGCATGTGCTTCTCCCCCGCGGCATGCCAGTTGCCGTGGTCGATGACGTCATACCCGATTCTCTCGCCGCACCCGCAGCCTGTGCCACAGCGACCGTCATGGCAGTGATCGAGCGTGCCACTCCCGTCGCGGGCAGGCGAGTGGTCGTCATCGGGGCAGGCATGCTCGGTCTCACCGCACTGGCGGCGGCAGCTACCGCGGATGCCTCATCGGTCACCGCGGTCGATCCGTCGGACGAACGTCGTGCCCTCGCAGCGCAGTTCGGCGCGACGGCGGTACTTCCATCGATCGCCGACGTCGAGCAGTGCGATGTGCTGATCGAGTTGTCGGGGAACGCAGCCGCATTGCAGGATGGCCTGCGCAAGCTTGATGTCCAGGGGGTCGCCGTATTCGCCGGCTCGGTCGCGCCCGAAGGAGACATCGCAGTGGACCCAGAATCCGTGGTACGCCGTCACTTGTCGTTCTTCGGTGTTCACAATTACGAGCCGCGACACCTGATCCAGGCCCTGGATTTTCTCCAGCGAACCAAAGCGCGTTTCCCGTGGACAGATCTTGTCGCCGACCCTGTCCCGCTCGATCGAATCAGGAGCCTGCTGATCGAAGCACCGGGAACGAAACCGCGATACTCGATCGCCCCCTGAACGAATGGCTGCCCGTCAAAGGCAGCTTCCAGACGATCGTGCGGCGGCAGCGCCGCCCAGCGGCCGGGTCGGGTCGACAGCATCGGTGATCGTCACCGCAGCGCGGCCCGTAGTCATCGGCAGGAGGGTGCCTTCGTGCTGCACGGCGGCGGCACCCCACTGTAGGGCGGTCGCGAGCGCCTCGGACCGGTCACCGGGGCAGCTGAGATAGCCGGCCAGCATGGCGTCGCCGGCACCGACCGTGCTCACCACGGTGACCACGGGTGCCTGTCCCCACAACACACCGGCGCCATCGACGAGGATTGCGCCGTCAGCGCCGAGGCTGGCCAGAACCGTCCGGGCGCCGCGGCGCCGAATCTCGTGCGCTGCGGCAATGACCCCGCCGAGCGTCGTCGGGACCGTACCGGTGAGATCGGCCAGTTCATCGAGGTTCGGCTTCACCAAAGCTGGTTTCGCAGCAAGACTTCCGGCCAGCGGGGCTCCCGAGGAGTCGATGGCGACACGCACACCCCGAGCTGCGCCCAGCGCGACGAGTTCGCCGTACCAATCGGCCGGCATTCCCCGTGCCAGGCTTCCGGCGCAGACCAGCCAGCTCGCGTCCGCCAGCTCCCCGGCAACGGCGGCGAGAACCCTGTCGCGTTCCTCGGTGTCCACATGTGGGCCGGGCTCATTGATTTTGGTGACGGTCCCGTCCGGCTGAGTCAGACTGATGTTACTGCGAATATCGCCTGCGATGGACACGATCACCGTGCTCAACCCGGTGTCGCCGAGCATCTGTCGCAGTTGTGCGCCCACGGGCCCTCCCGCCGTGACCACGGCCCGCACCGGCACACGATGAGCATGCAGGGCCAGGGCAACGTTGACGCCCTTGCCGCTGGGTTCACTCCAACTGCGTCGACCACGGTTGACTTCCCCGAGATTCAGATGGTCCACGACAACGGTGCGGTCGACGCTGGGATTGGGCGTGACGGTAACGATCATGCTCGTTCCACATCGATTCCTGCGGCGAGTAATTGGGCGTACCGGTCGTCGGGCAACCCGGTGTCGGCGATCAGGACGTCGATGTCCTGGAGGTCGGCATGTTTGGTTCCCTTGATGACACCGAACTTGCTGTGGTCGGCCAACAGCACCCGCTTTGCCGCACATCCGAGCATGAGCCTCTTCACCGCCGCCTCCGCCGGATCCGGCGTGGTCAGCCCGCGCGACAGCGAAATACCGTTGGTGCCAAGGAAAGCGACGTCGACGTTGATTTCGGCCAGCACGCGCAGAGTCCAGTCGCCGACCTCGGCGAAGGTCTTGTTGCGCAACCGGCCGCCGAGGGTGAACACCGTCAGGCGTGGGCGGGTCAACAGCGACATCGCCAGTGGCACCGTGTTGGTGTACACGGTGAGGTCGCGGTCGCCCGGGAACATCTCGACCAGTTTGGCGGTGGTCGACCCCGCGTCGATCAGAACCGAACCTTGGGCAGGCAGATGTTGCAGGGCTGCCCGGGCGATGCGGATCTTCTCCGCGGCAAGTTGCAGGCGAGTTTCCACAGCCGGTTCGAAGGACAGCGACTGCACCGGCACCGCACCACCGTGCACCCGTCGCAGCAGTCCTTGGCGTTCCAGAGCGATGAGGTCCTTGCGGATCGTCTCACCTGTGACCCCCAGCTCGTCGGCGATCTGTACGGCGTCGATACGACCGCTGCTCGTGATCCGCTCGACGATGCGGCTCTTGCGTTGATCGGCGTAGGGTTTGGCGGTCCCCTGGTCAGCCTCTGTCGTCAGGTCGGTCACGTCATCACACCGCCGACTGGTGCCGCTGCAGCAGCCGCTTTGGCGGCCAACAGGGCAGCCCCCCGCGCGCCGGCCTCGTCGATCTCGGCACGTATGAGTTCACCGAAGCGGCGACGCTTGACGGCGAGCAGCCCTTCGCTGCGTGACCAGCCACCGGTGACCACCAGCGTCCGGTGCGGTCCGCTGACCGCACTCATCGCGTCATGGATCTCGCCGGCTTGTTCGGTGACCGCTTCCAACGCCGCCCGCCACAGGTGCGCGGGACCGCTCCCGTCCGCGACGCCGAGGATGTCCAGTCTGCCGAACGGCGGTGCAGATACCTCAATCCCGGGCTGGGTGAGGGCGATTGACTCGGCGTCGAGCGCGGGCAGGTCAGCCGTCTCCTTGCCCAGCAGCGCAAGGATGCGTTGCAATGCCAACCCTCCCTGGGTGGCGCCCAGCAGGCACCAGTGATCGGCCACCGAGTGCCAGCCGGTGGTGATGCCGGCTTCGGCAAGCTCGGCCACGACCACCGGGGACAGCCCGGGGGCGATGGTGCGCACCAATGCTTCAGCCGTACCACACGAATCCAGTTCGTCCCCTGGCCCGTCCGCGCCCGCGCCCACCACGGCGGCCTGGTGGTCGTGGCCCGCCAGGGTCAGCACCGCGCCGGTCAACCGAGGCAACCCAGCCTCGGCACTCACCCGGCCCAACGGTGTACCCGCCGTGACCAATTGGGGCATCAGGGATTCGGTTGCGCCCGACCAGTGCAGGGTGTCCGCCCACCAGGAGCGCTCGGCCAATCGGAGCCATCCGGTTCGTGAAGCGAGCGACTGCTCGGTGGCTTCATCACCGCCCAACCCACGCACGATCCATTCGGCGACGTTGAGCCGGCGTACCGCCTGACGGGACGACGGGATGTTGTCCAGAAGCCAGCGATGTTTGGTCAGTGACCACTGCTGCCGGAAGGGAAGGCCAGTGGTCGCGGCGAAGTCCTGCGGGGTGACGACCTGTCTAAGGTCCTCCAGCTCCCGATGGTCACGGGTGTCGTGCCACGCGATCACCGGAGCCACGGGTTCTCCGGTGCTGTCGAGGAGAATCCCCGCTTCAGCCAGGCTTGTCACGCCCACTCCGGCGATAACGCCCTCTGGGCAGTTCGCCAAGGCTTGCGCCACTGCGGATTTGGTGGCGTCGAGTAGCGCCGTGGCGTCGAGTTCGGCACCGGTGGGAACGAACGACCACGGGGTGTCGGCCGCGCCCGTGGCGACCGGTTCACCTGCTGCGGTGAACACAACGGCCTTGCTGGTGTTCGTTCCGACGTCGAGACCGACATAGAGGGTGGTGCTCATCTGAATCCTTCGGCTGCGCGACCTTGCCCGCTTGGATATTGATGGATATGGTTGTGTTTCGTTGTGGGCTTGTCAAGGGACCGGTCGCGGAAAGGACGTGTCAATGCCACTCGTCCGCACTGCCGACCTCGTCGCGGCCGCATACCGGGCAGGCACCGGGCTGGCCGCATTCAACGTCATCACTCTCGAACACGCCGAGGCCATCGTGGACGGCGCCCAACAGGCCGACCGGCCCGTGATCCTGCAGATCAGCGAGAACGCGGTGAAATTTCATCGAGGCCAGCTGCGCCCGATCGTCGCTGCCGCCGCTGCGGTGGCCGCCGAGGCCTCAATTCCCGCGTCAGTGCATCTGGACCACATCGAGGATCTGGCCCTGCTGCAGGCCAGTGCGGACACCGCAGTGAGCTCGGCGATGTTCGACGCTGCCAGACTGGATTACGACGCCAACATCGCGGCGACCAAGACGGCGGCAGAGTGGGCCCATCAGCGCAGCATGTTCCTCGAAGCCGAACTCGGTGAGGTCGGCGGTAAAGACGGTGCCCACGCGCCGGGAGTTCGCACCGACCCGGACCAGGCGGCGGCCTTCGTCCACGCGACGGGCGTCGACGCGCTGGCCGTCGCTGTCGGCAGTTCGCATGCGATGTCGGTGCGCACAGCAAGCCTCGACTTCGAGTTGATCGCACGGTTGCGCTCGGCAGTGCCCGTGCCATTGGTCCTGCACGGCTCGTCCGGAGTCTCCGACGACGATCTGCGCAAAGCCGTCAGCGCCGGATTGACCAAGATCAACGTCGGCACGCTTCTCAACGTCCGATTCACCGAGCAGGTTCGTGCCCACCTGACCACCGATCCTGTAGTTACCGATCCGCGGAAGTACCTCTCCCCCGCGCGCACAGCGATCTCCGATGCCGTCTCGGAGCTACTGTGCGCAATCAGCTGACCGCAGAACAGGATTCCCCCGCAACGTCGCGATGTGGGGCGTACACGCGCTCTCCTGGCAGCGCGCACGAGGAGCGAGGAACCAAAGAGACGGGCAGGACCGTTCGCCGACGCAGCCGGCGAACGGGCTGATCCAGACGGGTGAAAAGCCGGTCCACCGCGAATCGTCCCATCGCGTCACCGTCCTGGTGGATCACGGTGACGGCGGGTGTGAGCGCCGCCGCCGTCGGGAAGTCGCCGAATCCCACGAGCCCGATATCGGTGCGCCCCAAGGCCTGTAGCACCGTCAACAGCGCTATGGTGCAGCGCGCGTTCGAGGAGAACACAGCGGTCGGCGGGTCGGGCGTCTGGAGCATCTGCTGCAGAGTGGGGGTCAGGGTGGCGATGTCGACCTCGCCGAGGTGCGCCAGGTCCCTGCGTCGCGGCAGTGCCGCTTCGTCCAGCGCCTGTTGCCAACCCTTGTGTCGGCGCACACCGGTCCAACTGTCGTCACCCATGAACGCAATGCTGCGGTGGCCGTGGCTTATCAGATGCCTGGTCGCCTCCTGCCCACCACCGACGTCGTCCTGCACGACGGAATCGGCGGTTAACCGACCCGGCTCCCGGTCGGCGAAAACCAGCGGCGTGCGCGCCTGCCACGGCCGCAAGTACGACATGTCGTGGCCGACCGGGCAGATGATCATGCCGGCGACTTGACGCTTCAGTACCGCTTCGACGGACCGCTGCTCATGTGATGGCTCCCAGCCGACGGCGGTCACGATGACCGCCACACCCCGTCGGCTGGCCTCGCGCTCGACCGCCCCAATGATGCTGGCGAAGAACGGGTCTGCCACACCCGGCACCGCGACACCGATTGCCGCGTCCCGCCCGGCGCGGAAAGTCACGGCAAGCAAATTCGGCACGTACTGCAGTTCGTCGATCGCGCGCCCGACCCGCTCGCGGACGTCGGCGGACACATACCGATCGTTGTTGATCACCCGCGAGACCGTCTTGGCGCTCACCCCGGCTCGCTGAGCAACGTCGCGCATGGTCGCCATCGACGTCCCCTTCTCGGTCGATTCAGCGGCCAGTATGTCACCGATGTCAGATTCGATGGGGCGAGTTCTCTGACACCGGTGACAGAAACCGCGAGTGTGGCGTACTGTCGGCGCAGAACGTGAGCCAGGTAACAGAGGAGGAACCGGACGGCCGTGCAGCCGCAACTCCTACCTCCCAACGTGGTGCCGCACTGGTATGCGGGCGGACCGGCGTTGAGCGCCTGGCGTGGCATCACGGCAGTCGGTGACCGCTCACCCGAGGAGTGGGTGGGTGCCACAGTCGCGCGCTTCGGTGAGCCGGACCTCGGGCCTGCCCGGTTAGCCGACGGCGTGTTGCTCCGCGACGCGGTACTCGCCGATCCACTGGACTGGTTGGGCCGTGACGACGGAGCGCCGGGTGACACCGGTGTACTGGTCAAGCTGCTCGACGCCGGCCAGCGACTCCCGGTACATGTGCATCCGACCCGGGCTTACGCGTCACGGCATTTGGGATGCGCGTACGGCAAGAGCGAAGCGTGGTACGTCCTGCAAGCCGACCCCGACGCAGCGGTATGGGTCGGCTGGCGCGAGCCGATCGAGCCCGACCGACTGTCGGTCCTCGTCGACACACAAGACGCCACGGCAATGCTGGACCTGATGCACCGGATCCCGGTTCGCCCCGGCGACGGAATCTTCGTGCCGGGCGGCACCCCGCACGCGATCGGGGCAGGAATACTTCTCGTCGAGGCGCAGGAGCCCACCGATCAGTCGATCCTGCTGGAGCGCACCAACACCACCGCCTCTGACGGCGAGGCATTCCTCGGCCTGGATCAGGACGTAGCGCTGTCGGCCGTCGACACCGCGGCCATCACCGACGTCGCACAGCTGACGCGGCACGCGGACGCCGGCAGCGGTTTGGTGGCCGTCCTGCCCGGGGTGGCCGCGCCGTTTTTCCGAATGGAACTACTGTCACCGGGCTCTCCCGTGGCGGCCGGCTTCGCCGTCGCCGTGGTGGTGGCAGGAACCGGAACGCTCATGTCGGCTGCCGGCACTCTCGACGTGGCAGCCGGTCAGACCCTGGTGGTTCCCGCCGCGTCCGGTGACTGGCACATCGAGGGCGACGTCAGGTTACTCGTCTGCCGGCCGGGCACCACCTGGCCGCTGATCACGGAAGGCGCAGCATGACCGCACTTCTGGAGGCGCGGGGCCTCTCGCGCAGCTTCGGCCACGTCCGCGCGTTGGACGGCGCCGACTTCGAGGTCGACGCCGGTGAGGTCGTCGGGCTGATCGGCGACAACGGTGCAGGCAAATCCACGCTCATCAAGGCCCTGTCGGGCAATCTCGACCTCGACGACGGTGACGTCTACTTCGAGGGCACGCGGGTACACCTTTCGACGCCTCGTCAAGCCGAGGAACTCGGCATCGAGGTGGTCTACCAGGACCTCGCACTCGCCCCGCACCTCAATCCCGTCCAAAACGTGTTCCTGGGTCGCGAGATTCCGCGCAACGGCATCATCGGCCACCTCGGCTTCATGGACGAGAAGGAGATGCGCCGCCGGGCGTCCGCGTCATTCGCCGAAATCGGAGCCACCGTGCGGTCACTGAATGCGCCTGTCGGCGCGATGTCCGGCGGGCAGCGGCAAGGGATCGCCATCGCCAGGGCGATCGCGTGGGCTCGGAAGGTCCTCATCCTCGACGAGCCGACCGCGGCCCTTGGCGTTGTGCAGACCAAGAACGTCCTCGAATCGATCAAACGGGTGCGCGACAAGGGTATTGCGGTGGTTCTCATCAGCCATTCCATGCCGCACGTGCTCGAGGTGTGCGACCGGATCCAGGTGCTGCGGCTGGGTAGGCGGGTCGCGGCCTATCCCGGACACGGCACCACTGTCGAGACACTGGTCGGCGCAATGACCGGCGCTCTCGACGTGAACGAGGGTGCCGCGTGAGCACACTGGCGAACCAGTCCTCCGTGGTGAACGGGTCGGGCAACGACTTGGACCCGCCGGAATCGGTGCTCAAGCGGATCGTCGGCATGCAGGCGTTCTGGATCCTCGGGGTCCTGATCGTGATCTGCGTGTGCTTCACCGTGCTTGCAGGCGACCGCTTCCTGTCGACCGGAAACTTCTCGTTGATCTCGCAGAACGTCGCGGTGTGGGCGGTGCTCGGCGTCGGGATGACATTCGTCATCATCACCTCGGGCATCGACCTGTCGGTCGGATCGGTGTTGGTGTTCTCGTCCGTGGTGTCTGCGAAGGTGATGGAGGCGATGGGCGGCGCCGGTGCGGGGGCAGCTGCCGCGGGGTTGATCGCTGCTGTCGTGGGCGGCTTGGTCTGGGGCGTCTTCAACGGGGTGCTTGTCGCCGTCGCCAAAGTGCCCGCGCTCATCGTCACCCTCGGCACCTTGTCGATCGCCCTTGGTCTTGCGCAGGTGCTCACCGGTGGCATCGACATCCGCTCGGTGCCCAGTGAGCTGACCGATTTCAGCGTGTACACCAAGGTTTTGGGTATCCCCGGTCTCCCCTTCATTGCACTGCTTGTCATCGTGGTCGGCGGAATCGTGCTCCACAAAACGAGATTCGGCCGATACACGTATGCGATCGGCTCCAATGCGGAGGCCGCACGGCGCACCGGTGTCAAGGTGACGCGGCACCTCGTGCTCGTATACGCGCTCGCGGGCACCCTGGCCGGTATCGGCGCCATACTCTCGCTGGCGCAGTTCGGCACCACGACGATCGCCGGACAGTCCCTCACCAACCTCAACGTCATCGCCGCCGTCGTCATCGGCGGCACATCGATCTTCGGTGGTGAGGGCACCATCTTCGGCACCGTCGTCGGCCTGTTCATTCCGGCTGTCCTGCAGTCCGGGTTCGTCATCATCGGCGTGCAGCCGTTCTGGCAGGGCGTCGCCGTGGGTTCGGTCCTCATCGCCGCCGTGTACGTCGATCAGTCACGGCGCGCAGCCGCCATGCGCGGCGCTCGCTCTCGAACCTTCTTCAAACGCAGAAGGTCTCAACGAACTCCAAACGAAGGGAAGGGCAGTGAACCGTAAGCGCGTAAAGCTGGTCGCGGCGGGAGTGGGGGCGTTGGTGCTCACCCTGCCCGCGTGCACGTCGTCGAAACCCGAGTCGACCGGATCGGACGAGGCAACGAGCGGGGCGACTCCGGCCGCTGCCGCCACCACCGTCACTGCACCGGAAAAACCCGGCAAGGACTACAACATCCAGTTCCTGCAGGGTGTCACCGGCGACCAGTTTTACATCACGATGCAGTGCGGCGCGCAGGAGGAAGCGGCCAAGCTGGGCGTCAACGTGACCACCCAGGGCCCGCAGAAGTTCGACCCGACACTGCAAAAGCCGATCGTCGACTCGATTGTCGCGGGCAAGCCGGATGCGCTACTGGTGGCACCCACCGATGTCCAGGCCATGCAGCAGCCGCTTCAGCAGGCCGCCGCCGCGGGGATCAAAGTGGTGCTGGTCGACACCACCACCAACGACCCGTCATATGCGGTATCGGAGATCGCCAGTGACAACGAGGGCGGGGGCCGAGCGGCGTTCGACGCGATCAAGGCGCTGCGCCCCGAGGGCGGCAAGGTGATGGTGATGAACATCGACCCGGGCGTATCGACGACCGACGCGCGTGCGAAGGGCTTCGAGGACGCGGTCAAGGGCGACAGCAAGTTTGAGTATGTCGGCGTCCAGTACAGCCATAACGACCCGGCAACCGCTGCGCAGCTCATCGGTGCCCAACTACAGAAGGACCCCGATCTGGTCGGCGTGTTCGCCACCAACCTGTTCTCGGCCGAGGGGTCGGCAACCGGTGTCCGACAGGCCGGCAAGGATGGTCAGGTACAGGTGGTCGGGTTCGACGCGGGCCCCAACCAGATCAAGGCACTGCGTGAGGGCACCGTGCAGGCCCTCGTCGCCCAGGACCCTGGGCTCATCGGTAAGTTCGGTGTCGATGAGGCGGTGACGGCGCTGGAAGGCGGCGAGAACACCAAAAAGGTGCAAACCGGGTTCACGATCATCACGCGGGAGAACCTGGACGGCGATGGCGGCGCGGCGGCGTACAAGTCCAACTGCTGATCGGCATCTCCCCCAGCTCAACCCAACGGATCGAGAGCGAGCAGCACATGGGCGACTTCGCCGGACGCGGCGTGTTGGTCACGGGTGCGAGCGGCGGCATCGGGGCGGCTACCGTCCGCCGACTCGCCAGTCAGGGCGCGACGGTCCACGCGGGCGGTCGAGACGCCGCGAAGCTGAGGCAACTCGCCGACGAGACCGGTGCCCATCCGGTCCCGTTCGACCTCACCTCCGAAGACGAAATCCGTGACGCGGTATCGGATCTGAACCTCTGGGGTGTGGTGAATTGCGGCGGTTTCGGCGGGGAGATCGCTACGCCCCAGGACACCGATATCGCGGTATTCGACAAGGTGATCAGCATCAATGCACGGGGAAGCCTGCTGGTCATCAAACATGTGACACCGCGCATGATTGCCGGCGGTCGCGGCGGATCGATCGTGAACGTGTCCAGCCAGGCCAGCCTGGTGGCGCTGGCGGGCCACATCTCCTACGGGTCGTCCAAAGCCGCGCTGGACAACATCACCCGGGTGGCTGCGCTGGAGCTGGGCAAACACAACATTCGTGTCAACAGTGTCAACCCCACCGTGGTGATGACGGAGATGTCCGGCTACTACTGGGGGCGCTCCGATGTCGGCCCGCCGTTCCTGGAGCAGATGCCATTGGGACGGTGGGCCACCGAGGACGAGATCGCCGGGCCCATCAGCTTTCTGCTCAGCGACGACGCTTCGATGATCACCGGGGTCACGTTACCGATCGACGGCGGCTACTCGTGCCGATGACCGCGGGCCAACGCCCGAGGTGGGATGTGCGGGTTGCGCTCACAGGCATGCTTCGAGCTCGGTGGCGCGCCGGAGGTCGTCGGCCAGCTCCGGTCCACTGACATCGACCGCTCTGGCGCGGGCCAGCAGCTCCCGTGCCAGGGCCGGGTCACCTTGGCGGACGGCCACGTCGGCCCGCAGCACCAGCAGCTTCACGAGCTGGACGGCGGTCGGCTCCTCGTCGGTCCGCTGCAGAGCCCGGTCCAAGACCTTCACCGCCAGCCCCAGATCCTGCTTGGCGTCCGCGAACAGCGAACCCATATGGATCGCGCGGTCGAACGTCCCCCGCGGCAATGGTCGGTGCCGCTGGTCCTCGCTGATCGGCTCGGCGATCTGGAGGGTGTTGCCACCGGGATCGGTCATCAGGAACTGACGCATGCCGTAGCTCATGTCCTTCAACGCACCTACCCGCGGCACCCCCTGGGTGGGCACTGACCCGAAGGCCGTCTCCAGCCCTTCGGTGAAAACCGCGTACAGGTAATCGACGTCGTCGGTGAGGACCAGACAGCCATGCGCGGACGACGCCGGATCGAACTGCTTGTCCCCGTAGAAGTTCAGCTCGATGCCGCCGAGCTTGACGGTCAGAAACTGATACGGCGCCGTTTGCCGGAACGTGATCTCAAAACCCAACGCGCTGTAGAAGTCGGCCACCGGCTCGATCGAGCGAGCCATCAGCCCGGGAATCGTCTTCTCAGTCATTCTCCCGACCGTAGGGATCGACTCCGCCGCAAGCACATGAAAGTGAGAACCCCAACTTTCCCTGGCCATCTGCTGTTCAGGGCTATCTGAAGCTCGAGCGGATTTTCCGGTCACTCCGGCCAGGAGGCGTTGGCGAGTTCGTCGCGGCTTCCGCCGCGCGAGACGAAGGACACCGACGACCGACGGGTTTCCTCGGCCACGAGTTTCACAACGTCCAGGTACCGAGCCAGGTCGATGCCGGTATCCACGCCCAGCATGTGGCAGGTGTGAACCAGATCCTCGGTCGGTGCGTTGCCCAAAACCTCCGGATCACCCGGAAACCACATATCGCCCCCGAGACCTCCGAACGACGTCTCCAACCAGTCGACCCCGGCGGCCATCGCGGCGATCGCATTCGCCATCGCGAGTCCGTTCCGATTGTGCAGGTGAACCCCAACCGCCAGGTGCGGATGACGTTCGCGCACACGACCAATGCCAGGGACTACTTCGTAAGGATGATCCATGCCGGATGTCGCCGCTAGGTACACGCCGGTCGCACCGGCGTCCACTGCCGCATCGACGACTGCGACGGTGCGTTCCCACGCCACCGGGCCGTAGGCAGGAGCGAAGAACGCGCACGCGATTCCCACCACCAGGTCGGCGCCGGAGTCCCGGACGAGTGGACCGATCTCGGCGAGCTCCGCCAGGACCTGTGCAGTGGTGCGGTTCTGGTTGCGCAGGCTGACTTCTTCTTCTGCCGAGACAACGACGACGATCTCGTCCAGTCCGGTTTGCACTGCGCGCTGAGCACCCCGCAGGTTGGGCACCAGACCGCGATACCGTACGCCCACGGGGCGCGGCACCCCCGCCATCACCTCCGCTGCATCGGCGAGCTGCGGTAGCACAGACGGGTGCGCGAACGACACCGCTTCGATTTCACGAACGCCGGCGTCGATCAGCCGCTCCACCACCTCAATCTTGGCCTGGGCTGTCAGAATCGGTTCGAAGACGGCCTGCAGCCCGTCCCGCAGTCCGACCTCGACGACACGGATCAGTGGCGGCAACGTTGGTAACGGGTTCATGCCACGCCGGTCGCCCGCAGGTGCGCCAATTCGTCTGTGGTCAATCCGAGTTCGCCTATCAAGACCTCATCGGTGTGGGCGCCGAGGCTGGGACCGGCCCACCGAATGCTCCCTGGTGACCGGGTGAGCCGTGGGACGACGTTCTGCATCGCCAGCGGCCCGAGGCGGTCGTGGGCGACCTCGATGATCGACTGGCGAGCCCGGTAGTGCTCGTCAGCCAGCATCTCGGGGCCACGGTAGATCTGACCGCAGGGCACCCCGTGTGTTTCCAGGATCTTCTCGATATCGCCGACCGGCAGCCCACGGGTCCATTCCGCGATCAGCTCGTCGAGTTCGGCCTGACGTTCGCCCCGCGCACCGTGAGTGGAGAAGCGCCGGTCATCGCCCAACTCGGGACAGCCCATGGCCTGGGCCAACCGACGGAACACGGTGTCCTGGTTCGCCGCGATCAGGACCCACGAGTCGTCGCTTGTCGGGTACACGTTGCTGGGAGAGACATTCGGAAGCACCGCTCCCGTGCGCTCACGGATGTAGCCAGTCTGCTGGTACTCAGGCACCAACGACTCCATCATCGCCAGCACAGCTTCGTAAATGGCCGAATCGACCACCTGGCCAAGGCCGGTTCGGCTCCGGTCGTGCAACGCAGCCAATGCGCCCAGGGTGCCGTACGTGGCGGCCAGTGAATCGCCGATGGAGATGCCGACGCGACTCGGTGGACTGGTCGGATCGCCGACGACGTAGCGCAGTCCGCCCATTGCCTCTCCAATGGCCCCGAACCCCGCTCGCTTGGCATACGGCCCCGTCTGGCCGAATCCCGAGACCCGAACCATGATGAGGCCGGGGTTCTCCGTCGCCAGGTCGTCATAGCCCAGACCCCACCTCTCGAGGGTGCCGGGCCGGAAGTTTTCGACCACGAGATCGGCGTGAACGATCAGTCGCCGGGCAAGCTCCTGACCTTCCGGCGTACGGAGGTTGCACGTGACCGACCGCTTGTTTCGCGCAACGACAGACCACCAGAGCGACTCCCCCAAGGGACGCTGATGTCCCCACTCTCGCATGGGATCCCCACGTCGTGGATCTTCGAGCTTGATCACGTCGGCACCCAGGTCGCCGAGAAGCTGGCCGCAAAAGGGCCCCGCGATCAGCTGCCCCATCTCCACGACCCGGATACCGGCCAACGGACCCGTCCCCGCGTCGCCGGCGTCCTTGTCCTGGCTGTCCACCAGATACTCCTCTTTCTTCATCGGATGCTGTCTTGCTTTTGACCCGAGTTCGACCGCGCACCGCACGTCACATCATGTGCTCAGACGTCACCGCGAACGGCAGTCAACTCGAGCGCCGCCTCCGCGATCTTCATGTCGTCGCTGTAGTGACCGCCTGAAACCCCTATGCCGCCCACGACCTGGCCGGCAACCGTGATCGGATAACCTCCGCCGAAAACGATCAGACGCGGCGTGTGCACGATTCCGTCCAGCAGCGGTGGGTCCCCTTTGATGAAGTCGTGCCAGGCGTGGGTGGGCATGCCGAACGCGACTGCGGTGTAGGCCTTGTCTTGGGCGAGTTGCACGGAAAGCTGCGGTGCGCCGTCCATCCTTCGGAATCCTTTGAGTTCGCCTGCGGCATCAACGACCGCGACCACGGAGCGCTGGCCCGCCGAGCCGGCATGCCCGACTGCGGCATCGAGCAATTGCTGAGCGAATGCATCCGTAATCGTGGCTTGCTCGTATGTGCGATCTGACGTCATGTGGTGCGGCCCTTTCCGGTGTTCTCGTTTGTGCTGGTGGCGTGAACCTGGATCGGCTTTCGGACAATGCCTGGTGTGACACCTGCCCCTGGAATCGCTCTCTTGCCCGGCCGGTCTGATGGCATGCCCAACGCCTGGATGCGGTGAACAGCGGCCTCGGACACATTGACGTTCGGTGCGCTCACGCTGCGAACGCCGTCGACTTGTCGAATCAGCGGTGCCACCTTGCTGTAGAACGTCGCCGCGACGGCGGGGCAGGCGCGGCAGGCGCCGCGAAACTCCAGCTCGACGTCGCCGGCCGGCGAAACCGCAGCCGCTGACACCGCGCCGCCGTGCGAGTCGAGGAAACGACCGAGGTGCTGATGAATTGCTTGGTCGACCGCCGACTGGACATCGCGCGACGTCTCGGTGATCGACATGTCAGCGGGTCCGATCGTCGGAGCCGTGAATGGCCTTGAGTGTCTGCCCGACATCGATACCCAGCAATCCAGCGTAGTTCTCTCCCAGGATCTTTCGCTTGTCCTCCCGGGTGATCGGCGGGAATCCGTAATCCTCCTGCAGGTTCTCCGGCATCTCCAGGTCCAGGAACAATTCGATGTAGCCCTGGACGTTGGGCCAGACAAATGCCTCCGACCCGTACAGCAGCCGGTCCGGCCCGACATACATCATGGCCTTTCCCAGCCGTTTGAGCGCCTCCCTCGGCATGATCGGGTAGACATTGATCCACGCCGAAAGCGCAAGCCAGACATTGCTGTTGCGCGATGCGATGCTGATGGACTCGTCGATGTAGGGGTCGCCGAGGTGGTGGATGATGAAATTGAGATCCGGGAAGTCGATCGCCGCCTGCTGGATATCGGTCGGGTGCATGTGCTCCATACGTTCGGTACCGAACGGGACACCCTTGTGAAACTGCACGTTGTTGACTCCGAGTTCGAGCGCCTTCTCCCACATGGGGTAGGCCATCTTGCGATCATCGATCCGCCAACTGAGCGAATTGTCGTGCGCTTGATAGAATTTGAAGCTTACCGCTTGCATCTCCTCAACCTGGCGGGTCATCTCGTTGATCGCGCCCTCGACGCCCTGGTACAGCGGGTCTACCCCGCCACAGAACAACACCCGGTCCGGGTAGGCCTCCTTGAGTGCGTACTGGCGCCGCGCCGGTGAGAAGCCGTCCTTCCACCACCCGAACAGCGGCACAGTCTGCGCCATGGCGATGTCGGTGTCGGACTCCTCGAACAGAATCCGACCAGCCTCCTCAACGCTCATCTCCTGATCCATGAAGTGGTCGTTGGCAGGATATTTCGCGTTGGAGAACAGCTCGCCCATGCCGATCAGACTTTTAGCGGTGAGCACTCCCGACGGGTTGAGGTTGTCGGGCTTGTTGTCGTACATGTGCACGACGTTGTCGAAGATGAACAGTCCATCACGCATGTTGGGTGACCTTTCTATCGGGGGCTGTAACTTGGTTGGGTTGGCGGGTGTATGGCACGTCAGCTTCGGGCGCCAAGACGGAAGCCTTCGCGCACTGCGGGTACGGTGTGCGGCAGATCGACGATCGGCAGTCCGTGCGTAGGGCAGATCAACTGAACGTCAAGACCTTCGAGCAGCAGATCCAGTTCTTGTAGATACGGTTCGACGTCAGTGAGACGTGTCCAATACAAGGCCAGCTCCGCGAACAACGCCGTCATGTCGGGGAGATCGAGTGATGTCGCCTCCTCCGCAACCAGGCCGCAGTGTCCGTCTGTGTGGTAGTGGCTGTAGGCGAACCCGTCACCGGGGAACAGGGCGCGGGATTTGTCGTCGAATCCCCAGTAGGTGGGCATGAGGTCCCTGATGACTCCCCCGACAATGCGGAAGGTCCGGCCACCAAGGTCGTAATGCAATGTTTCCCCGGTCGGCACTTCGATGCGGTCGGCGAACTGCGGAAAGGCAAGATGTAAGTCCTGCACACCACCTATCGCAACGGCCGACGGATACTTGTCGAGCAACCTCCCCACCCCGCCCGCGTGCGGCGTTTCCGGATGGGTAGAGAAGACGTACTCGATCGGTGCCACCGACGAGATGAGTTGGTCGAGTTGACTTTCGATCAAGTCGATGTCGCCAGGGAAGCCAGTCTCGACGACCACCGACTTTTTCGTGCCAGAAACGACGTACACCGAGTTGTAGGAGTGGAACATCTTCCCCTGGTAGGGCTGTTGTAAGCATCCGCCCAGCCAGTGAACTCCAGGTGCGAGATTGCGCGGCAGTGGCAGCGGACCGATGACGGACGTCGTCTCAGCGGCGTGTGGCGACAGTGTCATGCGGGGATCCTTCCCATGCGGGCCGCAGCAGAGGGAGCATCAGCGAGTTGCCGCAGCGCACTCTTGTAGATGTCGACGGTGCGCGCCACCGTCTCCACGCCTTCGAGGACAGGACCGTATGCGGGTGCGATGCGTTCGACAGGGAAACAGGTGAACACCTGATCGAGCCAGTCGACGATCTCACTGGTCCGCGCTCCAGCCAACCACCAATACCTGGTGGCAATCAGGTACTCGATCAGTTCGTCGACCGTCACCTCGTGCACGCTCTCACCGTCGAGATGGCAGAAAGCATCGGACGTGAAAAGGGTGCGCGACAGTGGATCGAACAGCCAGTGGGTGTTGAGCAATCGCAAGGCGGGAACGATTGCGGAGATGGCGCGGGATGGATTGTCCAGGAACGTGATCGGATCTTTCTTCAGAACGGAGTAGCCGGTACCGGCGGCAGATTCATCCAGCCGCTGGTCCGGTCGGAAGCCGAACCAGGTCATGCCCTGGGATTGTGCGCCGAACACCATAGTGACGTTGAACCGATTCACGGTCGGTACTACGTTGCAGACGGAATCGAACTCGCTCTGACGCAGCGTCACAACTCCGAGCCGATGGCCCCGGGGCAGCTCGTCCTCGAGCCATTGCATGATGAGGTCCTGGTGCGCACTGAACCCGGTGTCGATGAGGAGCGCAGCATCGCCGTCGCGCAGCAGGTACAAGTTGACAGTTGTCTGGCCGCGGAGACTGGACGGGTAAGCCGCGACCCTGCCATCGAGCGCGACCGGGATTTGCAGGGCGGTGACGGCACCACCCACGATGGGCGTACTTTTCGGCTTCACTTGATTCTCCATCACGTTCCGGCCACCCACGGGAGCCGCGGATGTGTGACTTGGAATCATTCCCGGCGAGTCGTGCGATGTCTGTCAAGCGCTTGACAGATGACCCACTCGTCGCAAAGTTATTAGCCTTTCGGCACGCGGCATCGATCACGGCAGATCGAACGGCTGCGGACGCAGTGGGGGGTTATCCCCAGTGACACTGGCAGTTTTGAGCGGCATGCTGGTGCTCATGACCTTGGTTGGCGTGCCTGCGGCGCGGGCCGACGGCATCGGATCGGACGCAGTCATGCACGACACCCAGCCGCTCGGCGGTCGCGAATTGACGGTCACGGTACAGCGCGTCGACGGCCACACCGCGGCACAGATCCCGTTTCTGGTTGCCGCGCAGGTTATGCCGCCGTGGACGAAAGCCAGTGACTACGGCTTTTTCGCCGCGGGCGGCGCTCCTCCCGACGACCGGCATGATCGAAATCGCCGGGCACGGCGGCGGGGGCCAACCAACGGCTAGAAAGGAACACCGCCATGACGAGTGCGGATTCGCGCGGCAAGTTACCGGCGTTTGTCATGCTCGCTGGCACCCTGATCTCGCTGTCGGGGTTGACCTGGGACATCGACTGGCACCTTGACGTCGGGCCGGATAGCTTTTTCACGCTGCCACATCTGTTCATCTACTCCGGCGGCGCGATCGCCGGGTTGACCAGCTTGGTGATGGTGTTGCGGGCCACCGCCGCACAGCGCAATGGCCAGGAGCCCGATCCGACCGTCGGCGGTCGCGCGTTCAAGGTACTCGGCGTATTCGCCGCGCCCATCGGCTATCTGGTCGCCGGCATCGCCGCGGCCTCATTCCTGCTGTACGGGCTGTACGACGAGTGGTGGCACGGCCTGTACGGATTCGACGTGACCGTTGCGTCGCCGCCACATCAAGGTTGGCTGACGTCGATCTGTGTCACCATGATCGGCACCGCAATCGTGTTCGCCGCGGCTCGCGAACACCGCTGGGGCCGTTGGGGTTTCATGATCGCGATTGCGGCGTTCGGGCAGTACGCCTCGATCCAGAGCGGCGCGCTGGCAGACCTCAACCTCAGCGCGACCATCGACTGGTCTACCCTGACCTGGCTGGCCATTCCGCTGGTCTGCGTGCTGCTCGGATCTCAAGTCGTGCCGCGCGGTGGAGCCATCGGCACCGGCCTTCTCACACTGGTGCTGAACCTGGCGACCTGGTCGTTCGCCAGCTGGGCGGTCGGCTGGTATGCCGACCTGCAGCACCTGGCGCTTCGCGACTTCGTCGAGTTGGGCTTCCCCATCGACATGGTGCTGATCCCCGCCATCGTTTTCGTGTTCGGCGTCTTCGTCGAGCTCCTGCTGCAGTGGAGAGGCGCGAGCGCCTGGCTGCTGGGCGGTTCCGGCGCGGCAGGGCTGATCGCAATTACCTGGCTGCTCAGCTCAATGGGATCCGGGGGCGTCGACCTGGGTGGTGAGGACGGCGGCGGGCACACGGGCAGCATCCTGCTGACGTGTGTCGCCGGGGGGCTGCTCGCGGGGATGCTCGGCGGCGCGACGTGGCGACTCGGCCGGGCGCTGCGTGAATCGAACGCGACACCTGCCATCAGTGTGACCGTCGGTGGCACAGCATGACCATCCACGGCCATTGCCGTAGAGCGTGCTCGTCGCACTGCATCGACGGCAAAAGCCTCGCGAGCCATGCCGTCAATCGCACTTGTCACGGACTCGTGTGGCAGGTCATCGGATCAGCCAGGCGGCCGAGCAGAATCACAGTAGACGTGTCGAGCATGCCTCTCGACGCCAATGCCTTCGGTGGCGATAAGTGCCAAACTTTTCTCGTCGAGCACATCAATATGGCCACGTCCCAGTGCGATGACGCCCGCCTGCTGCATGCGGTTCAACGCCTGAGTCACCGACACACGGGTACGACCAGTGGCGGAAGCGATCGTTTGATGTGTCAAGTCCAGCAGTATGTCCGCTTGGCCTGCCGGACCTCGCTTGCTCTCCGCATGGAAAGCCTCCAACAGGGCGGCGACCTGCGCAGTGGTGTCACGGAACGTCGCAACCTCCAGCTGGTCGATCAACGTGCCGATCTTGCCGTACGCCCAACTGAGCAACCGCATCAGCACTTCCGGCTGTGCAGCACACACAGTCCGCAGTTCGGCATGGGACAGCTTCAGCGCTTCGATGTCCGAAATGGCGTGCACTTGAGTGCCTTGTGGCACCTCCGAGTGGTTGCCGAAGGTGATGAAGTCACCCACCACCGATCCTGCGGAGCCGTAGAACAGCAGTCTCTCGCGGCCACCAGCCGTCAGAATTGAGATGCGGATGACGCCCGAGGTGATCAGCAGGGCATGGGTCATCAGCTGATCAATACCGGCGATCCACGCCCCAGCAGAAAAACCAACCGGCCTGCCGTTGTCGAACAACCGCGAGATATCAAGGTCGTCGCTGCTCAAGAATGGCTTCATGCTCGAAAGTCTCCTCCGGTGGGCGGTCCCAACAAGGTCCGCACCGTCCAGCAAGCTTATTGCGGTCGTTCTGCCGCGCCGCCATTGATCCGTCTGCGCTCGACGTCAGCGCGCCTCCTCCGACAAGGGGTAGACAACATCCTCAGCGCTGACCTCTCGTGCGAGTTCGGTTCGCGCCGCGATCTGAGCGAGGCTCGGGAACAAGGACTTGAAGACAATCGGCACCGCGCCCGCGACCAACAGCATTCCAGCGAAGAATGCAGTGGCCCTGGCGAATTCGTGTGAGTCTCCAGCCAGAATGCCGGCGATGTACGGCCCGACGAAGCCACCGAGGTTGCCGACGCTGTTGATCAGGGCAATGCCGCCCGCTGCCGCTGTCGCGGCGAGAACGCTCATGGGCGATGCCCAGAACAACACGATATAGGTCAGCGCACAGGCCACCGCCACGCACAACGCCCCGAATGCGATCAGGTGTGAAGAGGCCAGCAAGCTGAGGGCAAGTGCAACACCCGAGATGACGCCGAGAGCCGCCAGGTGCCAGCGGCGGTCGCCCGTGCGATCCTGACTGCGACCAAGCACCGTCATGGTGACCATTGCAATCACGAAGGGCACGGCGGCCAGCATGCCGTTCTCCATGCTCGAGATTCCCACGAATCCTTTCTGAATGATCTGCGGCAGCCAGAAGAAGATTCCGAAGTATCCGGCGCAGATGGCGAAGTAAGCGAGGCTGTAGATCCACACTGGCCATGTCCTGAGGGCCGCTACGAAGCTGGCGCTGCTATGCGGATCCAGCTTCTGAGCTTTGCGCTCGAGTTCCAGGCTCTCGATCAACGCGGCGCGTTCAGCATCCGGCAGCCACGACGCCTGCTGAGGGCCCGCGGGGACGAGCCTGATCCAGAGTAGGGCGAACACCATCGTCGCCACGCCAGCGGCGATGAACAGCCACTGCCACCCGTGAAGATCAAGCCATTGCATGCCGAGCACAAAGCCCGCCAACGGACCGCCGATCATGCCTGCGATGGGCACGGCGAGCAACGTCAACGCCAACGCCCTGCCCCGTTGAGCCGATGGCAACCACAACGTGATGGTGAAGATGACCCCCGGTGTGAAACCACCCTCGAAAACGCCCATCAAGAAGCGCAACACGACCAGTGTCTCGCCGTTCGGCACGAAGGCCTGCAGCGCCGTCACCGTGCCCCAAGCGAAGACGATGGCGCCGATCCACCTGGTCGCACCGACGCGCTGCAGCATGAGATTGCTCGGAACCTCGAACAACGCATAGCCAACAAAGAAGATCCCGGCCGCAAGCCCGAACATCTCGGCGGAGACACCCAAGGTGTCATTGAGCTGCAACGCGGCGTAAGAGATGGTCGACCTGTCGACATTCATCAGCAGCTGCCCGATGAGGAACATGGGAAGCAGTCTTCGGCTGATGATCCGGTAAGCGCTGTCAGTAGCAGCAGGGGTTGAGGTCATGCCAGGACATCTCCCGCGTCGTCGCCGGCGTCGGCAATGACGACCATAGGCGCACTGATCAGTTGCACTTGCTCTCCATCACGTTAGGGCTGCCACGGGAACCGCGGATATGTGATGTGGATCATTACCGGCGAGAATTGTGATGTCTGTCAACCGCTTTACAATCCATTACTGCCAGTGCCCGCTGGCCACGTCGATCAGGAACCAGGCCTTGTCCAGATCAACGCATAGCGGAACATCGGCAGCCTTCTCCATCGCACGCCGGGAAGCTCCCTGATCGCGCACTCGCGCACGTCCGAATACGAGTGTGGCGGCGGCCAAACGGTCGGCGCTGTGTGCTCCCAGTAGCCTCGCCGCCATGACAGCCACCGGTGCTGGACCACTCCCAGCACGCCGACGGCGAAGTCCCAGGGGTGCGAGGACCGTGCCAGACCGACCACGACCAGAACACCGCCGGGGGATGTCAGCTCCGCGAGACGTCGAAGAGTTGACGTGAGATCGGGCAGGTGGTGCAACGTTGTGACCGACGCCACGACGTCGAACGTCCGGTCGAACGGGTAGGCCATCACATCGCCGCGGATCCACTCGACACCGTCGACTTCCTCGTGCGCGGCTTCCGGCACCTCGTCGTCCATGTCGATCGCGACAACCTCCGGAACTTTTCGACGGAGATCAGCGGCCAATAACCCGTTCCCCGTCCCTACGTCGAGAGCGGACCGCGAATTGAGCGGTACCGCATCGAGCACCAGCCGGTGGTAGTGAATGTTGTGATTCCAGCGTTGGCGCTGCTTCCCACCCACGACGTGACGGTAACACCGGTTGCGCGCGGCCAGCGGTCAGAGTGTGCGGGTATCAATCTGTTCGCGGAGGATGTCGCCGTGCCCGGCGTGCCTGGCGAACTCCTCGATCATCGCGAGCAGGGTCCACCGCATGCTGACCGTGCCCTCATGGGGATGTTCCTTGGTGTCGTCAAGTCCGAAGCGGGACGCAATCACTCGTGAACGCCGGCTTGCGCGCTGAAACTCGGCGATGACGGCGGTCAAAGATTCGTCCTCGGCAACGGCGAAGGTGCCTTCGTCGCGGCGCGAGTATCCATCGCATTCCGATTCGTCGAGTCCCGCCCAGAACCGTTGAAACCAGATCCGTTCCGCGGCAGCCGCGTGTTTGATCAGGGAGATGGGTGTGGTCAGCGACGTAACGAGTCGTCGGCGGGCGTCTTCGTCAGACAGGCCGCGCACGGTCGCGATGAGCGCTTCACGGTTACGGTCGAGCATGCTCTCGATGACCGATCGCTCGGCACCGGTGGTAATTCCGATGGGGCTCATGGACTTTCACTCCGTTCAGTTGTGTGGGTGGGACAAACGGCAACCGGCATCCGGTGCCGATCGAATTCAGAGGGGAGAGACGAAACGTCCGGTGTCAGGAAAAGACCGGGAAAGGAGCGGATTCACCGCCGTCACTTAGGGCCAGTATGCGCTGCGGCGTGCCGAAGACGCCATACGGCCCCGGACCCGACGACAATGATGCCCCACATCAGAGGACGGAGCCTGGCATGAAACTCGCCCTTACCGATCTGTTCGAACCCGCGAACGATGACGAGTTGGCGATCACGCGATCGTTTTATGAGTCGCGACCCGCCGGTGTCGGCCCGAGTTCGCTGTCAGAACTGCAGGTGGCGCGATCCGCCAGGTTGGCCGAAGCCACCGCACCGGGCCCTGCTGCCGAGCACACGGTCGAGCGCGACGGCACGCGTGTGACGGTGCGCATCGTCACTCCGAGCAACAGCGACGTGAACGGGCTGTATCTCTTCTTCCCGGCGGGTGGCTTTTACCTGAGTTCAGCGGCGCACAGTGATGCCCGAAACACGAGAATCGCGGAGGCACTCGGGATGGCCGTGGTGACCGTCGACTACCGGCTTGCGCCGGAGTCCCCTTGGCCTGCGGCCCCGGACGATTGCGAAACGGCCGCTCTCTGGCTACTTGATGTTGCGGCCGAACGGTTCGGCACAACGAAGATCGCGCTGGGCGGCATGTCGGCGGGGTCGACCTTGGTCATGGCGACGTTGCTGCGCCTTCGCGACCGAGGCCTTGCGAAATCCCTTGTTGGCGCCGTACTCGAAGCAGGCACATACGACCTGAGTGGCCAGACCCCCGCCGGCCGCACCATCGCTGACGAATACTTCATCGAGGCATACGTCGGCCACGTACGCGACCGCACGGTCCCCGACATCTCTCCCACTTTCGGTGACCTGCGCGGTCTGCCGCCGACCCTCGTGGTCATCGGATCCGACGACGTGGTGCTGGCCGAGAACCTGGCCATGGCGGCCAGGCTGTCCGCAGCGGGTAATTGCGTCGACCTACGTCTGTACCCCCATGTTCCACATGGATTCTCGAACCATCCCACTCCGATCGCCCGACGCGCCGTACTCGACATCGATGCGTGGCTCAGGAGCCGCTTCGAATCGGCTGGATGAGTCTTTCGGCCGGAGGGCGTTCTACGAGACGACAGGTCATTTCCACAATGTCTTCGGATCAGCCCTCAAGAGGAGAAGAACATGAGCTTGGTCGACATCACACATCCCGGCAAGCCGGGTTATGACGAGTTGGTTCCCTCGCGTTACGCGCTGCGGGTCGGCGAGATCGACGTCCTGGTGATCAGCGACGGGGTGTTGCCGATCACCGCCGTCACGATGGCCACCAACGCCGCTCCCGCCGACCTGTCGGCCTGGCTGGATGACATGTTCCTGCCGCCGGAGGTCATCGACTGGCCGCTGAATGTGGCCGTGGTGCGCAGCGGTGGCAGGACCATCCTCATCGATTCCGGCCTGGGAACGGAGTTTCCGGATTTCCCGCGGGCCGGGCAGTTGGCGATGAGACTCGTCGCCGCCGGGATCGATCCGTCGTCCGTGACCGACGTGGTGCTGACCCACCTACACATGGACCACATCGGCGGACTCCTGGTCGACGGGCTGAGGAACCAGCTGCGGCCGGATCTGCGGGTCCACCTGGCGGCGGCCGAGGCAGAGTTCTGGGAGGCGCCCGACTTCTCCCACACCGTCATGCCGACACCGATTCCGGACGTACTCCGGCGGACCGCCACGCAGTTCCTGGATCTCTACCGCGGCCACCTGCAGCCGTTCGAGACCGAGTATGAGGTGGCCCCCGGCGTGCTGCTGCGCCGCACCGGCGGTCACACTCCGGGCCACAGCATCGTGCGCATCGAGTCCGGCGGGCAGGCATTGACGTTTGCCGGTGACGCCGTGTTCCAGCCCGGGTTCGACAACCCGGAGTGGCAGAACGGCTTCGAACACGATCCCGAGGAATCAACCCGGGTGCGGCTACGTCTGTTGAAGGAGCTCGCGGCCAGTGGCGAGGCTCTGGTGGCCACGCACCTGCCGTTCCCGTCGGTCTGCCACGTGGCGGTCGCAGGCAACGGCTTCCGGATGGTCCCGGCCGTCTGGGATTACTGACCACGAGCGCATCGTGAATCCGGCGGCAACCCGCACCGACCTTCTAGGATCGGACGGGTGCCGCCGGACGCATCGAAGACCAGGACCAAGCTGCTCGACAGTGCGGCCCGGGCGTTTGCCCGCGACGGTGTGTTCAACGCGTCGCTGATCGACATCACCCGCCAGGCAGGCCAGCGCAACCGGGCCGCACTCAGCTATCACTTCGGTTCGCGCGACGGCATATTGTGCGCCGTCATCGACCGCCACACAGCTTTCCTCGCGCACCGGGAGGGCGAGCTGCTGGAAGTCGCCAAGCAGGCGACCGGCCTCGAGTCCGTCATCGAGGCCCTGGTACGCCCCGCCGCGGAGCTTGCCGACAGCGGCTGGCAGGGCCGCTGCTGCCTGCTGATCATTGCCGAACTGACCGGTGAGGACATGTCCGAGTACAGCGCGGAACTGCAGGACGTACTCGCACGGACCGGTGGAAACGAGGTCTTCGAACTACTCACCGCGCGAACCGAGAATCTCACTAATTCCCTACGCACCGAACGTTTTTCGCTGATGGTGATGTTCATTCTGCGCGCCATTGCCGACCGCGCGCGTCTTTTGGAACGGCACACGCGGCATGGACGCCCACAGCTGGACCGCGAGCCGTTCGTGCGGAATCTCGTCGCCATGGCCGCTGCCGCCATGGCTGCGCCCGTACCTCCATTGACATAAGCACCCCTGCTTATTACTGTGGCCGGAGCGTGTACCGCTGCACGCAAGGCTGGAGGTCGACGAGTGCAGGCTGTCCGTGTCGTTCGTCATGATGATCCTGCGAAAGCCATTGAGGTTCAAGAGGTTCCGGAACCTACACCCGGGCCCGGAGAAGTGCGGATAGCCGTATCCGCCGCCTCACTGAACTTCGGCGACATCGCCCGGTGCCGTGGCACCGTGGCCAGCGTCATGGGCCAGCTGCCCTTCACGCTCGGCATGGACGCCTGCGGTGTGGTCGACAAGGCAGGCGACGGCGCCACTGAGTGGGTGGGGCGTCGTGTTGTCGCAATGACCAAACAATCCCTGGGTGGCCTGGCAGAGTTCGCCATCGCCCCGTCGACCACCACCTTCGATGCGCCGGACGGCCTGGATGACGTCACGGCGGCGGCCTTCACGCTGCCGTTCCACGTGGGATACCTTGCGCTGCACCGACGCGCGAAACTGACCTCCGGTGAAAACCTGTTGGTGGTGGGCGGTGCCAGCGCGGTCGGGACCGCGATGATCCAGCTCGGTGTCGCGGCGGGCGCCAACGTCATCGCGATCGCCGGCGGCCCCGAAAAGGTGCGGCTCTGTGAGGATCTCGGCGCATCGGCCATCGACCACACCGCGGGCGATCTCTTCGATGAGGTGAATGCCCGCACCGACGGGCACGGCGCCGACGTGGCCGTCGACCTCGTTGGCGGTGACCAGACCGAGGTCATCTGGACCTGCCTGGCCCGGGAAGGCCGATATCTGCCGGTCGGTTTCAACGACGACCCCCAGTCGGGTCTCACCGGGCGTCCCCTGCGCAAGGTCTCGATGGGCAACATCACGGTGCTCGGCGTGATCCTCGGTTACGGCGAGTTGCCGGTCGAATTCCGCCGATTCGGCCTCAACATCTTCCCCGCAGAGGTGGGCAGAGAGGTCCACGGTGCGCTCCTCGACCTGTTGGCCACGGGCAGAGTGCACCCGGTGATCGGCAGGCGGATCGCGATGGACGAGGTGGCAGGCGCCCTGGACGATCACGAACAGCGACGGACCATGGGACGCACGGTCGTCACGGTCGGGCGCGGATAGATGGCCATGCCCATGATGAACGCCGACGATGTGATGGCAGCCGCAGTCGAACAGGCCGGCTCTGACGACTTCGGACCCGATGACTTCGCCGAAGGTCTCACCGTTCTGTGCGCGTCGGCAAACGACGAGGCACAGCTGAGCGAGCTGGGCCGGTTCGCGGTGGAGCAGAACATGATCGGCGGCTTGGTGAATCGCCTGCGGATCAACGACTGGGTTCGTCGGCACCCGGCCATCCTCGATGAGCGCATCGATGCGCCTCTGGTGGTGGTGGGCATGTTCCGGGCGGGCACGACGTTTCTGAGCCAGCTGCTGGACCAGGACCCCGCCAACCGGGCGCTGCTGCGGTGGGAGGCCGCCGACAGCGTCCCTCCCCCATCGCCGGATATGTACCGATCGGGTCCCCGGGTCGATGCGGCCAACGCTGCGATCGAGATGCTCGAGTCACTCAATCCGCAGATGAGGGTCGTCCACCACGAGGACGCCGACAGCCCCACGGAGTGCATCACCCTGCTGGGTCAGGACTTCAAAAGCCTCACGTGGGAAGCGATGGCCAATGTGCCGTCCTACAGCGCCTGGCTCATGCAATCCGATTATCGATCCGCCTACCGGTATCACCGCCTGGTGCTGCAGGTTCTGCAGAGCGGAGGCAGACGCGGCGCATGGACGTTGAAGAGCCCGAACCACGCGATCGCACTGCATGAGTTGATCGAGGTGTATCCGGACGCACAGCTGGTCCTTCTGCACCGTGATCCGACGGTGCTGTGCGCTTCGGCGTGCAGCCTCATCTCCACCCTCACGAGCACCTTCAGCGATGCCGACCACACCAGCTACATCGCCGAACACTGGACACAGATGCTCGTGAAATCCGTTGAGCGGATAGAGACCTTCCGCCAGCATCATCCTGAGTCGAAGGTCATCGACGTGCAGTACGCCGACCTCGTCAGCGATCCGATGGGCACAGTCGGAGACATCTACGCCGCAAGCGGTCGAGAGTTCACGGACAAGGCACGCACGGCGATCTCAGGATGCATCGATGCCAATCCCAGGGGCGATTCGGCACCCACGGGTACCAGCTTGCGGACTTCGGACTGCACGCCGCCGAACTGCGGGAGCGCTTCGCCGAGTACGTCGAGCGTTATGACATCCCGGCAGAAGCAGCGGCGCGATAGAACGACACCAGCCCCTTAGGACTGCAGCTGCCCCAGGGTCACCTGAACGGTCCGCGACGCACCCGACGAATCACCGTAAGTCAACGTGACATCGTCGCCCGGCGCTTTGGAACGAACCGCGGCCACCAGTGACTCGGGTCCGTCGATCACCTGGTCATCGAGTTTGGTGATCACCGCACCCGTGGGCAGACCCGCAGCCGCCGCAGGGCCACCGTCGACCACTCCCGCGACCGCCGCGCCGTGGCCGTCATTGTCCGCGCCGAGCTGGACGCCCAGCGAGGCGTGTTGGACGGTCCCGGTAGAGACAAGCTCATCGGCAATGCGTTTGGCTTGATCCACCGGGATGGCGAATCCCAGACCGATCGAACCGCTCTGAGCACTCTGCGCGCCCTGGCCACCGCCCAGCGACGCTATCGCCGAGTTCACCCCGATGAGGTCGCCGTTCATGTCCACCAGGGCGCCGCCGGAGTTGCCCGGATTGATCGCCGCGTCGGTCTGGATGGCGCTCATCACCGAATGCTGGCCGGCCTGTTCGTCGCCGGTCGATACCGGGCGGTCCAGTGCGCTGATGATGCCGGTTGTCACCGTGCCCTGCAGACCCAACGGTGAACCGACCGCCACGACGTTCTGCCCGACTTTCAAATCCTTCGAAGAACCGATGGTGATCGGCGTGAGTCCGGAGACGCCCTGGGCCCGGACCACCGCGATATCGTCGTCCGGGTCCGTGCCGACGACGGAGAATGGGACCGTCTGCCCGTCGGAGAACGTCGCGGTCGCCTGTACTGCGGCACTCGTCCGGCCCGAAGGCCAGGCGCTGCGTCCCTCACCGGGATCCTGGGCATAAGGACCGTCCGCACTGCCCGGGAACGATCCGCCGGGGAACAACCCGCGCGGCAGGCCAGGCAGAGGCCCATCGGGGGCGGTATCAGCAGCCATCGGCCCCCGTTCGCCGCCACCTTGGGCAGCCGCGGCCACGACATGATTGTTGGTGAGGATCAGGCCGTCGGCGCTGAGCACGATCCCAGATCCCTCTTCGGTCCCCTGCCCGGTGTCGATCTGCAGTTTCACCACGCTGGGCAACACCTTTGCCGACACCTCTTCGACAGATCCGGTCGGCGCCGGACCGTTCGGCCGGATGGGAGCAGAGCCTGCTGCCGGCGAGGGTTTGCCGACGGGTCCCGGGGCCGACGCCTGAGCGTTGAGCGCCGGGCGCTCGGAATGATCGATCACCGCGACCGCTGACGCAGCACCGGCCACCATGGCCACCGCCGCTGTACCGCAGACCAGTACACCGACGCGCGTGCGCTTTGGCCGTTGCGGGTCCCGCTGGGGCAGCGGGTCTCTGAGCTGCTGATTCAGTTCGGGATGTGTGGGGTAGGCAGCGTGGTACATCGTGGTGCTGGCAGGCTGTTGATACCCACCGTGGCTCCACGGGCTCGGATCCTGTTGGTCCGTAGCTTGTTTCGGTGACCACTCGTGGTCGCCACCTTGTGACGACGAATTCCTTGCCCAGTAGCTCATTTGCGTTGACTTCTTCTTCCTTGAGACACAGACATGCATGCGCCGCACCGGCGCCTACGCAAAGGGTGCCTTGACCGACTGAGGCTTTGCTGAGAAGGGGTTCGGTTCTGGCCAAGAGTTTTTGGCCACCTATCCGGCTTTCGATCCGGGCCAACCGAGTTCACGACTGGGGCTTCGTCGATGGATTACCGCCAACCGAATATCACGAGTCACCCGCATGAATTCGTATCATGGGGCTGTCCAGTGCATTTAACCCTATCCGTATTTTTCGCTCTCAATGTATCCGACGCCGCATTCACACCGACACGACCGTTCTCCGCCGGCATTGCACACTTCCGGATTCGCGTACCGACTCAATGATGCGCCCGCCCACAACGACTCGCCTTCACCATTTGCGGTGATGTGCACCACGGCGTGATTGAGGCGTTGGTGCGGAAGACGCTTCACCGGGGCAGCGGCGGTCACCCGAAGCGCCAGCAAACGAGACGACGGTCCCCCGTAAGGGCCCCGCAGCATCCTGGCCTCGGATTTCGGCGCTGCCCGCGTGGGTCGAGTCAGCAAACCATCTGCAGCTTCTGAGAGCGGCGGTGAACGGCAGTCGCAGCACCGTGACCTTGTAACATGCGTGCTATCAGCTGAATTCATCTTCCAACGCGCTCAAGCGGCACCAGTGCCGACCTCGAACCCGGGGCTGCGCCACCAGGGATCCGCTGCCGTCAACCAGCTACGCGCTGGTCGCTCATGTTCGACGGACGCTGCGCCCACTGCCCGCCGTGCACAGCCGTGAACTAAGCTAGCAACTCAAGGTAATGGAGTTTGACGCCGTGTGCAGGTACCCACGGAATCCCGCGCGGCGATGGTCAGAGTGATTTGAACGTCGATCCGGTGAGGTGATGGGTTTTGGCCGATGTGCCGTTCGGACGTACCGCCATCCTCCCGCACACAGACTGGTATCGGCACGACCTCGACGGCCTTCGCGGCATTGCCATTGCACTGGTGGCGGTGTTTCACGTCTGGATGGGCAGGGTATCCGGCGGCGTCGATGTCTTCCTGCTGCTGTCGGGCTTCTTCTTCGGCGGCTCGGTACTACGCACCGCGCTGACCCCCGGGGAGACACTGGTACCACTGCACAACCTGCGCCGACTGGTGCGCAGGCTGGTGCCCGCGCTCGTCGTCGTCCTGGCCGCCTCAGCCGTTCTCACCGTGCTGATTCAGCCCCAGACGCGCTGGGAGGCGTTCGCCGACCAGAGTCTGGCGAGTCTGGGCTACTACCAGAACTGGCATCTCGCGGGTACCGCATCCAACTATGTGCAAGCCGGGCAGGCGGTCAGCCCGCTTCAGCACATCTGGTCGATGTCGGTGCAGGGCCAGTTCTACGCCGCCTTACTGATGCTCGTTTTCGTGATCGCATACCTGCTGCGCCGCTCTCTCGTCAGGCACACTCGGCTTGCGATCGTCGTGGCATTGAGCACACTGTGTGTCGCCTCGTTTGTCTATGCGGTCTCCGCTCACACCGCCGACCAGGAGAGCGCCTACTACAACAGTTTCGCTCGCGCGTGGGAGTTGTTGCTCGGCGTGCTGGTCACGCTGCTGGTGCCCCACATCCGGTGGCCGATGTGGTTACGCACCGCGGTAACAGCTGTCGCGCTCGCGGCCGTCTTGTCCTGCGGCGTGCTGATCGATGGCGCCGCGGAGTACCCCGGGCCGTGGACGTTGGTCCCGGTCGGAGCCACGGTGCTGATCATTCTGGGCGCTGCCAATCAGCCGGCCGGTCCGCGTGATCGCCTCCCGTTCGCGAACCGGCTGCTGGCAACGAGGCCGCTGATCGCGCTCGGCGCGATGTCGTACTCGCTGTATCTGTGGCATTGGCCGTTGCTGATCTTCTGGCTCGCACACGCCGGTCGATCCCGGGTCAGCTTCGTCGAAGGTGCGTGCGTCCTACTGGCTTCCGGCGTGTTGGCGTACCTGACCACCCGGTTCGTCGAGAACCCGCTGCGCGCTCAACAGACGTCCGCACCGGCGCGCGAGATCGACCCGAAACCGTTGTGGCTGCGGATCCGGCGGCCGACGATCGCATTGGGTTCGACGGTGGCGCTGCTCGGTGTCGCGCTGACAGCCTCTGCGTTCGGCTGGCGCCAGCACGTGATCGTGCACCGGTCCGTTGACGCGCAGCTCGCTGCCCTGCCTGCACACGACTACCCGGGCGCGCGGGCGCTGACCGATAACGCCAAGGCGCCCGAGTTGCCGATACGTCCCACCGTGTTCGAGGCTCGTCGTGACCTGCCGCCGCCCGCGGCGGCGGGCTGCAGTAACGACTCGGATTACCCGGCGCTGACCAACTGCACGTACGGAGATCCCAACGCCGAACGTGTTGTCGCGGTGGTCGGGGCGTCCCATGCCGAGCATTGGATACCAGCACTGGATCAGCTGGGTCGACAACACCACTTCAAGGTCGTCACGTACTTGAAAATGGGCTGCCTCCTGACCACCGAGGAGTTGCCGACGATGGATTCCCCGCCAGAGTCGTACTCGCGGTGCCATGAGTGGGTCCAACACGTCGTGCCCAAGTTGCTCACCGACCGCCCGGACTACGTGTTCACCACCACGACCCGGCCGCGCGAATCCGAGCCAGGCGACTACACACCCGACGGCTACCTTCCCATCTGGAACATGCTGTCCGACAGCGGTATCGGCATTCTCGGGGTGCGAGACACCCCCTGGCTGGTGCGCGACGGCCAGCTGTTCGACCCTGCCGACTGCCTGGCCGGTGACGGCGACGCCGTCAGCTGCGGCGTGAAACGCTCGGATGCGCTCGCGGAGCGCGATCCGACACTGGACGTGGCGGGACGATTTCCACTGCTGCGGACACTCGATATGACCGATGCCCTGTGTGAGAACGAATTCTGTCCAGCGGTTGAGGGAAATGTGCTGATCTACCGGGACTCTCACCATCTCTCCGCCACCTACGTCCGCACCCTCGCCGACGAACTCGGACGCCAGATCGCTGCCGCCACCGGCTGGTGGCCACCTCCCCGAGGCCACTTGTGATGCGCTTCAGCCTGCCTGCGTGACGGTAGCGAGCAGGCCGTCGATCAGTTCCTCGGCGTTCGTATGCCATTTGTCGGTATGCAGCAGGCCACTGACTTCCAGGCCGGCGGCACCATGCGCACCGGTCAGGAGGATGGCCGCGCAACGCTGGGCGTTCTGCTCGCCGACGACGTCGCCGACGATGGCGACGAACTCGTCGCAGCCGCGTTGGGCGGCCCGCACCACTGCAGTCGGATCCCCCGCCGGCGCGCTGAACATCAACTGGTACAGGTACGGCTGACGCCTGCTGACGGTGACGAGCCCGAGGAGCGCCGCGCGGAGCTTGGCCATGGACGCAAGCCGCGAGTCGGTCTGCAACCCATGCATGTGATCACCGACGCGCCGCCAACCCTCGGCAGCGACCGCGGTCAGCAGGCTCTCCTTGTTGGCGAAGTGACGGTAAGGCGCACCACGGCTCACCCCGGCCCGTGCGCCCACCTCGCGCAGCGTCACGGCGTCAGGACCGCCGCTGTCGAGCAGCTCGGTGGCCTCGTCGAGCAGAGCACGGCGCGTGGCGGCGGCTGATTCCGTGCGATTCACACCACCCATCTTATGTTGACACTGTCATCTGAACTGGTAACTTTGTTGAGATGACACTGTCATCTGAAGTCGGGGCGTTAGCCGTAGTCACCGGTGCGTCCACCGGCATCGGCGCGGCGACGGCGCGGGAACTGGCCCGACGGGGATTCCACGTCCTCGCGGGTGTCCGGCGCAACCGGGACGCCGACGCGATCCGGGGGCCCGGGATTGAGCCGCTGATCATCGACATCACCGATCCGGACCACATCGAGGCGCTGGCTACCCGGGTGCGTGAGGACCCGGACGGCCGCCCACTGCGGGCGTTGGTGAACAACGCCGGCGTCCAGGCCAACGCCCCGGTCGAGGCTTTCGCGATCGACGACTGGCGACGCCTGTTCGAAGTCAACCTCTTCGGCCACGTGGCCGTCACCCAGGCTCTCCTGCCGGCCCTGATCGCCAGCAGGGGCCGCGTGGTCAACATCAGCTCCGTGGGCGGCAAGGTCGCCATGGCCGCCTACGGGCCTTACGCCGGAACGAAGTTCGCCCTCGAAGCGGTCAGCGACTCATTGCGGCGCGAGCTCGCACCGCTCGGCGTACAAGTGGTCGTGGTCGAACCGGGCGCCGTGTGTACCAACATGCTCGGCAAAGCGGGTACCACCGCGCACGAGCGGGTGTCTGCCATGACGCCCGAGCACAGGCAACGCTACGGCGGACTGGTGCACGCCATCACGGCGCAAGCGGCGTCATCAGCCCTGTCGGGCTTGCCCGCTGACGCCGCAGCCAAGGTGATCGCACGGGCGACCACTGCGCGCAACCCGCGCACCCGCTACACCGTGGGCCGGGATGCGGCCCTGATCACCCGCCTGGTGCGCGTCCTCCCCGACCGGGCACTCGACCGCGTTCTCGCCGCTTCGCTACGGCGAGAACTCCGCTCCTGCGATCTGCCGAGTGGGCCTGGCCGGCGGTGCAGCCATCGCGGGGCTACCGGCAATGACCGCCTGACGCGGCTGTAGCGTGGCGACCGTGAACTTCTCTCGTGTGCCTTCTGCCGTCGTGCTCGCCGCCTGTGCCACGTCGATTGCCATGACGCTCGCCGCATGCGGCTCCGATACGGATACGTCGGCAGCTACGGCGACAAGCACGCCGTCGGTGGCCGATGCACTCACACCGTCGATCACCGAAACCGCAACCGAAGCCAGCACGTGCCCGACTGCTGCTCCCGACAGCAATGGCACACCCGAATGGACGTTGCCCGGCGACACCGGCAGTGTCGGGGTGACCGGGTCCACCGATACGAATGCCCCGAACATCAAGGTGGAGGCGCCGTTCAGCGTGACGGAAACCCAGGTGCACACCCTGCAGCCCGGTGATGGCCCGGTTGTCGAGGACACGGCCACGGTTTCTGTGTGCTACATGGGCGTCAATGGGCGTGACGGCTCGGTGTTCGACAACAGCTATGAGCGGGGTACCCCAGTTGACTTCCCGCTCAACGGCGTCGTGGCGGGATTCCAGAAAGCTATCGCGGGACAGAATGTCGGATCCACGGTCGCTGTCGCAATGACTTCTGCCGACGGCTACCCCGACGGTCAGCCGGCCGCCGGCATCCAGCCGGGCGACTCACTGATCTTCGCAATCAAGATTCTCGAGGCCAGTTGAGCATCGCACTCTCAGGCGCGATTTCAGTCCTGAGGTGACTCACTGCCGTCCACCTCATACAGCATGTGGGTCCCCTGTAATCCTTTGAGTTCGACGTCACGGGGCGGCCCGAATCGGACACCGGCCAGCCCCGCGACGGCTTCATGGACCGGCTCGCTGATCAGGATCTCGCCGCCCTGGGCAAGGCCGGCCACTCTCGCGGCCATGGCGACATTACGTCCGAACAGATCGTCGCCGCGTCGGACCGACGTCCCCATGTGTACGCCCATTCGTACCCGGATCTCATCCCAGCGCCCAGGGTCGGCACGCAGCGCCCGCTGCACCCCGATGCTGCACAGCACCGCCTGCCGGGAATCTGCAAAGGCGATCATGAACCCGTCGCCCTGAGTCTTCACCACGTGCCCACCGTGCTGGTCAACGTGCTTGTGGAAAAGTTTGTTATGGCGCTCAAGAAGTTTCACCCACTCGCGGTCCCCAAGCGCATCGTTGAGTTCGGTCGAGCCTTCGATGTCGGAGAAAACAAGCACAACCTGGCCGCCTGCGGTCAGTCTCGCGAGGTCGGGCCGTTCCACCCGCGCCCATCCGGCCAGATCCTCGATCGAGTTGCGCACGGTGGCGCGGACGCCCTTGTTGATCAGCGAGTCGGCGGTCTGCCATACCGTCTTGATCGCGACAGGCGCCAGTCCGCGCGGTCGACGACGCCGCGGCTTGTCATTCCGAACGCGCTCAAGCTCACGTCGCGTTCCCTTCAGCTTCCGGCGCGCGACGATCAGCAGCACCGTGAGCGTGACAAGTCCGGCGAACTCGACGCCGGCAGCGGCCCAGAGGATGGCTGGGTTCAACGGTCGTGGTTCAACGGTCGTGCGCCGCGGAGGCGAATGTCATCATCCGGCCAGTATCTATGACGGACGACGAATCTCACGACGCGACGGCCGGTAGCGGCACTGCCGAACCGGAGCACCATGCGAACCGGAAAAGGAGTACCCGGCTACGCTAGTGCGCCACCGCCGCCGACCCAACACTGGTTTGACCAGGCACCCGGTCGGGTTCGAGGCGAGGTGGAGAAATGCCGGTCATAGGCGAGCGAGCAATAGTTCTTGGCGCGAGCATGGGCGGACTGTTGGCCGCCAGGGTGCTGGCCGAAAGCTACCGCACCGTCACCGTGGTGGAGCGCGATGTGCTGCCCACCGGACCGGTCCCGCGCCGTGGAGTACCACAGGGAAGGCTCATCCATGCGCTACTTGCGCGCGGGGCACAGATTCTGGACGAGCTGTTTCCAGGGATTCTCGACGAGCTCGTGGCCGGTGGGGCCGGCAGATGGGACGGCGACTATGCCAAACTCTGCCTGTCGGTGGGTGGGCATCAGCTGGTGAGGTGCGGCCGGACGCCAGCTCCCGAATGCATGCCGTTCTATTTCCAGAGTCGGCCGTTTCTGGAATGGCACGTGCTTCGACACCTGCGGCAGATTTCCAATGTCGTCATGCTCGAACACCATGACGTACTGGCCCTTTCAGCCACCCCGGACCGCAGCCGCATAGTGGGCGTCGAGGTGGTGGACCGCGAGAACAGCAGTGCGACAACACTGGCCGCCGACCTCGTTGTCGACGCGACCGGACGCGGTTCTCGCACTCCAGTTTTCCTCGAGCAGTTCGGCTATGGCCGCCCCACGGAGGATGAGGTGACGGTCAATCTGGCGTACGCCTGCCAGCCGGTGCGTATTGCACCCGGCGCTCTCACCGAAGATTTCACAGCAATCTTCCCCGAACCCGGCCGCCCCAGAATGTTCGCCGCGATGGGTTATGAGAACGACACGGCCATGTTCACGGTCGGGGCCATGGCCGGCCAGAGACCACCCGGGACACGCAGCGAAATGCTGCGCTTTGCCGCCGATTTCGCACCCGCCCGGGCACTCGCCGCATTCGCTCAGGCCGAGCCGCTCGGAGAGGTGGTCCACTACCGGGTTCCGTCGAACCGCTGGCGACGCTACGACAAGATGCGCCGGCTGCCGAACGGGTTACTCGTGTTCGGCGATGCGATCTGTAGTTTCAATCCGATCTACGGTCAGGGGATGACGGTCGCTGCGGTCGAAGCACTCGTCCTGCGCGAGTGTCTCAATCGCGGGGACAGGGAACTATCGCGCCGATTCTTCCGCTCGAGCGCCAAGAAGATCCGGATCGCGTGGCAGAGCGCGGCAGGTTCGGATCTGGCCCTGCCCGAGGTGAAGGGGCCCGTGCCGGTAGCGATCCGACTGAGCAATGCCTACCTGGATCGAGTGCTGTCGGCAGCTGAGAGCGATACGGCCGTGACGCTACGGTTCCTGCGTGTCATCGGGATGATCGACTCCCCTGTCAGTCTGCTGGAGCCGGCGTTTGTACTGCGCGTCATGAGAAGCAGGCGCCCCCGCCTCGACCCGGCCCGGACGCCGCCTTCGGGCGCTCGACGCTCCGGGGCGACCGTGACTGCTTCGTGGGCCGACACGTAGCCACCATCGCGTGTGGCAGCAACCCTGACCAAGAGGTCACCGCCCGATCGGTGGCCGAAAAGTTTAAAAGTTGACGGATGTGGCAATTCCCAAGGGGTCAAGTCGTAACCACAACCTGATGGGATTCAGCAATGATTGTGCTCGGCGTCATCCTTCTCCTGATCGGCTACTTCACCAGCCTGTCGATCCTCTACACGATCGGCGGCATCCTGGTCGTCGTCGGAATCGTGCTGTGGATCCTCGGCGCAGTCGGCCGTCCTGTGGGCGGTCGAAAAGCCTGGTTCTAGCGCCTGATGGTCGACTCGACCCAGTTTCGCGGTAGCACGCTGCGCTGAATGCGCCTGAATTGCCTCCAGCTCATCCCCACCTTGGGCGGTTTCACCCAATACGGATGGGCTGGAGGCTTTTTCGCATCAACATTCGTCTGCCCAGCGCGCGTTCAATCGCGAGTATCGATGATCTGCTTGGCCAGGTCGACCAGCTTCGTGTTGCTGTCCTGGGAGAGCCTTCGCAGCATCTCAAAGGCCTGGACATCATCGACTTTGAAGCGCTCCATGATGATGCCCTTGGCTTGGCCGATGCGGTCTCTACTAGCCAGCGCCGCTTGCAGTTGCTCGCCATGCCGGCTGGCCAGGACTGCCGCTGCGGCGTGCGCGGCCAGCACGGAGCCGATTGTCTCTGCCTCGGAATTCCAGACATGGGGCTGATAGCCGAAGAGGTTGAGCGCGCCCGCCGTCCGGTCCGCGGTGTACAGCTTGAACGACAAGCCGCTCAGCACCCCCATCTCGACGCAGGCCGGCGCGTACTGCGGCCAGCGTTTCTCCTCGCGGAAATCGTCGGTGCGGACGACGATCTCATCAAGTGCGGCTTCAACGCACGGCCCCTCATCGAACTCCATCTGCAGCGCATGGAGTCGATGGGTGAACCCGCGGTCTGTCGGTAACGTCTCGAAGGCACCGCCGGTGCCGATCAACAGCACTCCAGCGGCGTCCACCCCGCCAATGAGTTCCTCGGCGGCCGCGGTGACACCGGCGAACACCTCATCGAGGCTGCGCGGTGCCGCAACGCTGCGCGCCAACTCGGCCATCCGCGTCGCCAACTCATGCTTCTGGAATTGGGTCACAGAGACAGTCTTACCGATGTTGGACAGTCGCACACAACATTGGCGGCACGCCGGCCGCGCCTCGTCGGCCGGGTGGGGCGTAGGTCGCTAGGGCGTCGGACCCGCCGGCGGTGCCGGCGGGGCCGGCGGGGCCGGCGCGCCATTGGGCGAGTTGAACTCGTACCCGGGCGGCGGCGGTCCTTGCAACGGGTAGTAACCGGGCGGCAGAGCGGGTGCGCCCGCCGCGGGCGCACCGCCGGGGTCCGTGATCTTCGAAGGAGTCTCGGAGCCCGGTGCATTCATCGACACGTATCCCGGTGGCAGGGGCGGCGACACCCCGGCTCCGGGCGGAGGCGCCGTGGGTTGCCCGGTGGGCCCTTGAAGGTCGTAAGGGTTCTGGGCCTGGTGCCAGATATCCCTGAGACTCCCGAGCGGGCCCGACCCGAATTGGCCGGATCCATAAACGGGATTCGCAATCTCGGGCACTGAGGGCGGAGCGCCCGGCGGTGGCGGTGGCGGCGGACCCGCGGCGTCGGGCGGCAGGACGGGTTGGCCCGGAGCCGCTGCCACCGGATCCGGCACTGCCGGAGCGGGGCCGGGTACCGCCGGATCCGCGGCAGCGGGGACAGCCGCGGCCAGCACCGTACCGGCAATGGCCAGGCCTGCGAGCGCGAACTTCGCTGTGCTGACGGACAGCGTCACGCCGTGCTGTTCGGTCATGAATCCGGCATTCCTCCCTGTTACACCGCTGGAGATACTGAGAGGCGGACCATCGTCTCCGGTTCTCAGTTCAACCGCGAATGCGCCGAGCGTAAACGGCATCGTCGCACATATCGACGTCGTCTGCCCATCACTGGACAGTGCGGCAGTGGCTACCCTGGCCGTATGAGTGGTCCGCGGGTGCCCGGCGGGGTGGTGCACACGCTGCCGGCAGACCTACGCCAGGCGCTGACCGCCAACGGCACCGCGCTCGCCACCTGGCAGGACATCACGCCCTTGGCGCGCAACGAGTTCATCTGCTGGGTCGAGGACGCCAAGCAAGAGGTGACGCGCAAGCGCCGGATTCGTCGAACCCAGGAAGAGCTGGAGGAAGGCAAGCGGCGACCGTGCTGTTGGCCGGGCTGCAAGCACCGCGAGGCCACCGGCAAATAGGCGCCCGCCACCTGGGCTCTCCTTCTGCTGCTGTCGGATCACCCGGTGCGCACCGATATTTCGTTGCCGCGACCGGGCGCGAAGGGAAGAGGCATGCTGCGGTACCCGTTGTCGGGGTTGCGCACATAGTCGAGGTAATCACCTGACTCGTCGATGGCGTTCTCCCCGATCACCAGAGCCCCCGGGCTCAGATTGGGCTCGAGCAGCTTGAGGACCGGCAGGTACAAGCTGAATGCTCCGTCGAGCAGCACGAGATCGACGGGGCCACCGACGCCGCCCCGGAGTGTTTCGAGAGCATCGCCGACCCGGACATCGACGAGATCGGCCACCCCTGCGGCGGCCAGGTTCTCTTGTGCGCGTCGGGCTTTGGTGGGCTCAAGCTCTGTGCTGACGAGTTGACCGCCGCCGCCGTCACGCAGCGCCACGGCAAGGTGGATGGTGGAGATGCCGAACGACGTGCCGAATTCGACGATGCGTTCCGCCTGACGGGCGCGCGCACAGATGTAGAGAAACCGGCCGAGTTCGGCTGAAATGCTCAGAAAATTGTCGGCAAAGCCGTGATAGAGACCCTTGTAGTCGGCGGCCTCCGCGTCCAGGAGCTGTGCGACAGCATCACCACGGTCGCCCTCAGCGAATCGTGCCGCGAGTGGCTCGTCCGCGGCTTCGGCTTCAGCGAACAATCGGGCCAATACATCGGCGACCGGTGCAGAGGTGAGTGTGTCCATGATGTCTCTCCTTCAAGCGCCATCGATTAGTTAGGTGAGCCTAACCTACATAACAACTTCGATGCAGTCCACGCCGCCGCCGGGGCGTTGTCCACCGATCGCTTCGAGTAGCTAAACTTTCCGGGACAGGACGTCGAACTCAATCACCGAGGTGGGCATACATGATCTGGACGAAGGCGACTCTGGCGACCGTTACGGCCGCGGGCGCGATCATCGGGTCGGCCATCGGCCTCGGCGCCGCCACCGCGAGCGCAGACCCGCTTCCCCCGCCCAATGCACCGAAGAAGCCGGCGGAATCGTGGCAGGGTCACCCCATGGTCTGGGCGCAACTGCCTGCGGGTGGACATTGGGGCGTCTGGGTCAACGGGGACTTCCTCCCGTTCACCTGATCCACGGTTGAGCCGGGCTCGACCCGGACAGATTCGCTCTCCTCATGACCGCGTTCACGGTGGATGACCTTCGGCCTGTGTCGTTGTGGGCCGCGGACTGCACCGAACGCGTGCTGTCCCTGTTCGAAGACGTGATGCCCGAAGACAGACGGCCGCGGGACGCGATCGAGGGCGCGCGGATATTCGGCGCCGGTCATCGACGAGACAAGCGGATGCGGACATTGGCGTTCGGGGCGCTGGCAGCCGCCGGCGATGTCGAGAATTAGTGGGTGGCTCCGTCCCTGCAATGAACGCGACCAGAATGGGTCGCACCGCACCTAGGAGATACACGATGGCCAAGTACCTGTTCCTCAAGCACTACCGCGGTGCCCCGGCATCGGTCAACGACGTTCCCATGGATCAGTGGACCCCCGAGGAGATCTCGGACCATGTGCAGTACATGCAAGACTTCGCCGACCGCCTCGTACAGACCGGCGAGTATGTCGACAGTCAGGCGCTCTCGCCCGAGGGGATTTTCGTCCGGTACGACGGCGAGGGTCGCCCACCGATCACCGACGGCCCCTTCGCCGAGACCAAAGACGTGATCGCCGGCTGGATGGTCATCGATGTCGACAGCTATGAGCGTGCCATCGAGCTGGCCGGGGAATTGTCGGCCGCACCCGGGGCCGGCGGCAAGCCGATCCACGAGTGGCTCGAAGTGCGCCCGTTCCTGACTGCCGCGCACACAATCACGGAGTGATTCAACGGTGAACGAGGTTCTGCTCCGGAGCCTCACACCAAACGTGCTCGCGATCCTCGTCCGCCGGGGTGCGGACTTCTCGGCGGCCGAGGACGCGGTGCAGGACGCTCTCATCGAGGCGATCCGTGTGTGGCCGGCCGACCAGCCGCAGGATCCGAAGGGCTGGCTGGTCACGGTGGCCTGGCGCAAGTTCCTGGACGCGAACCGGTCCGACACCGCACGCCGGCGCCGCGAGGAACACGCCGTCGACCAACCGGCGCCCGGGCCGACGTCCGCGGTCGACGACACACTTCAGCTCTATTTCCTGTGTGCGCACCCGTCGTTGACAGCGTCATCGGCGGTCGCGCTCACACTGCGCGCCGTGGGTGGATTGACCACCCGCCAGATCGCCCAGGCCTACCTGGTGCCGGAGGCGACCATGGCGCAGCGCATCAGCCGCGCCAAACGCACCGTGTCCGAGGTGCGGTTCGATCAGCCCGGTGACGTCGCGACCGTGCTGCGTGTCCTCTACCTCGTCTTCAACGAGGGTTATTCGGGCGACGTCGACCTGGCCGCCGAGTCCATCCGGCTCACCCGGCAACTCTCGTCGGCGATCGACCACCCGGAGGTGGCGGGATTGCTCGCCCTGATGCTGCTTCACCACGCCAGGCGGGCCACCCGCACCGCGCCCGACGGCACCCTGGTACCGCTGGCCGAACAGGACCGTTCGCGGTGGGACACCCGCCTGATCGCCGAGGGTGTCGCGATCCTGCAGTCAGCCCTTGCCCACGATCAATTGGGCGAGTTTCAAGCCCAAGCCGCCATCGCGGCACTTCATGCGGACGCGCCCAGCGCGGCCGAAACCGACTGGGTGCAGATCGTCGAGTGGTACGACGAGCTCGTCATCTTGACGGCAAGCCCGATCGTTCGGCTCAACCGTGCGGTCGCCGTCGGCGAGGCCGACGGACCGCGCGCCGGCCTGGCCGAACTCGCTGCCCTGGACGACTCCCTGCCCCGCTATGCCGCGGTCGCAGCACACCTTCACGAACGCGACGGAAACCTGTCCACGGCCGCGCGGCTGTACGCCGAGGCGGCCGGAGACGCACCCAATCTGGCCGAGCGGGATCACCTCACCCGGCAGGCCGCCCGCCTCAATGCGCGTCGGCCAGGAGGGCGATCTGGATGAGGCTGGCGCAGGTGCGCTCGTCGGCGACAGTCATCATGGACCGTATGGAATCGACCCGCGTGGATCGGTGGTTGTGGGCAGTCCGGCTGACGAAGACGCGTCCGGACGCCGCGACCGCCTGCCGGGGCGGGCACGTGCGGGTCAACGACCGGCCGGCAAAGGCGTCGACCACGGTGTCCCCCGGCGATGAGGTCCGCGCGCGGATCGGAGACCGGACCCGCATCGTCGAAGTGGTACGGGTGATCCAGAAGCGTGTCGGCGCGGCTGATGCCGTGACGTGTTACCTCGACCGCACGCCCGCGCCACCTCCGACATCGATCGTTCCGGTGGCTGCGCGAGACCGAGGTGCCGGACGACCGACCAAACGAGATCGCCGGATTCTCGACAAGTGGCGGGCAAGCCAGGGCTGAACCAATCTCGATGGTCAGGGCGCGCTCCTGCTCCGGAATGCCCGGCGATATGCGGCCGGTGTCGTGTGCACCGCGGCGTGAAACCGGCGGCGCAGATTGGTCGCCGAGGCCAGACCGACGCGGGAGGCGATGGCCTCGACCGGCAGGTCGGTCTCTTCCAGCAAGGCCCTGGCCGCGTTGATCCGCTGGACCAGGAGCCATTGTCCTGGGCTCGTGCCCAGTTGCTCGTCAAACCGACGGGCCAGCGTGCGGGGAGATACGTGCAGGTGGGCGGCCATATCTTCGAGGTTGATGGGTTCGCCCAGGCGCCCGCGCACCCAGTCCAGCAGCTCGGCCAGGGAAGGCGGCGTAGCCGGTGGTGCCTGCGGCGGGGTGGCGTACTGGGCCTGTCCGCCCTCACGGTGCGGCGGCATCACCATGTGGCGGGCCACCTGGGCTGCGTAACCGGCGCCTTGATCGCTGCGCACCAGGTGCAGGCAGAGATCGATGCCTGCTCCCGCGCCTGCGCTCGTGGCGAGGTCTCCGTGGTCGACGTACAACACGTCGGGGTCGACCTGCACCTGCGGGAACTGCCGCTGAAGTTCGGCGGCTGCAGCCCAGTGGGTGGTCGCACGTCGACCATCGAGCAAACCGGTCTGGGCCAGGGCGAACGCACCGCTGCAGATGGTGATCAGCCTGCAGCCCCGCGCGTGTGCGCTCAGCAGCGTCTGTCGGAGCCCATCGGAGATGGGCGCGTCTACGGGGCGCCAGCCGGGGACAACGATCGTGTCCGCCGTGTCGAGGGCAGAAGGCCCCTCGGTGACGACCAGCGGAAATCCGCCAGAGGTCAGGATGCCGCCCGGCTCCTCCGCGCATACTGCGAACTCGTAGCGGACCGGTATCGACTCGCGCCGGACACCGAAAACCTCCATCACACAACCGAGTTCGAACAGACCCTGCGGCGCGCGAACCAACGCCACCACGCGGTGTGGACGGCGAGACCGCGACATCATGGCAAGATCGTACCGGTCAGCGTCTTTCCTGACACTCGTCGCGATCAGTTGCCGGATCCACCATGAACGGATGACACAGACTCAGAATGGCCCGGATATGCCCGGCTATACGTGGTCCTCGGTGCCGAACGCACCCCTACGTGAACTCTTTCCCGGAATCAGGGCGCGTCCGCTGTGGGCCGGCGACAACGGGGCGACGGCTCACGTACTTGAGATGGATCCCGGCGCCTGCTGGGAAGGTGTCGATGTACACGAGCCCGGACCGGAGGAGGTGTACGTCATTTCCGGCACATTCAACGACGGCGTCCGGGACTACCCGGAGGGATCCTTCATCCACGCCCCCGCCGGCTCCTGGCATATCCCCCAAACCGCTACCGGCTGTAGGCTTTTCGTCTTCTATCCGGAGGGCTGACCTCGTCAGTGACCGGTCGGTGGCGGTGTCGGCTCGTCCGACGTCGACCAGGTGTAGCGCTGCTCGGGTGTGGCCGTGCCGCCGAGCATGAACGCCCGGTGATAGCGGGTGGCGCGGGCGATCGTGGCCAACCAGGTGGCCACGGTGCTGACACGGTTGCGCAGGCCGGTAAGGAATGCGATGTGCAAGAACCCCCAGGCCAGCCAACCCGGGAAGCCCGCGAGTCGTACGGGCCCGGCCTGCAGCAGGGCCTGCCCCCGGCTGATGTAGGCCGCTGACCCCAGATCGCGGTACCGATAGTGGCGGCGCGGCTTGCCTGCCAGTTCGCGGCGGATGCAGGACGCGACGTGGAGTCCGCCCTGCATGGCGTTCTCGGCGACCCCGGGCAGTTTGTCACGACCGACGAGGTCGCCGATCACGAAGATCTCAGGGTGCCCCGGCACCGACAGGTCGGGTTCGACCGCGATTCGACCGGCGCGGTCGGAAGGGGCCTCCAACACCTCTGCCAGGTGTCTCGCGAACGGCACGGCTTCGACACCAGCTGTCCAGAGCACAGTACGCGCCGCGTACTGTTCCTCCGGCCCGCCCGATTTCGGTGTGACAGTCACCCCTTCACGCCGCACATCGGTCACATGGACTCCCATGTGCAATTCAACGCCGAGCTTGCTCAACGTGCGGGTGGCTTTGGCCGCCAAGTCCGGGGCGAAGCTTTTCAGGACGCGGCCTCCCCCGTCGAACAGCAGCACCCGGGCATCCTCGGGTTCGATGCTGTGGAATTCGTGTGCCAGGGTCCTGGTTGCCATCTCCCGGATCTGCCCGGCCAACTCCACCCCGGTTGGGCCGCCGCCGGCAACGGCGAACGTGAGCCAGCTGTCACGTTCGGGTCCTGGCGCCAGCGTCTCGGCGATCTCGAATGCGGTGAACAGTCGCTGGCGGATGCTCAGCGCGTCGTCAAGGGTTTTCATCCCAGGCGCCCACTGGGCGAAATGCTCGTTGTCGAAGTAAGACTGCCGCATCCCCGCGGCGACGACCAGTACGTCGTAGTCGATGGTGAAGGTGGTTTCATCGGGCCGCAGAGCGGTGACCCGACGGAGCTCGGCATCGATTTCGAGCGCCTCGCCGAGCAGGGTGGTGACGTTGCGGTGACGCTCGAATTCTTCGCGCAACGGGCGGCTGATGTGTCCGATGCTCAGCGTCCCGGTGGCGCACTGATACAGCAGCGGCTGGAACAGGTGGCCCGCCGCGCGATCGAGCAGCGTGACATCGACATCGATACCGCCCAGCCGGCGTGCGCAGAACAGCCCGCCGAATCCCCCGCCGATGATCAGCACCCTCATGCGCCCGTCACTCATCCGTATGAGGTTGCCAGATGCTCGGCGAGCAGTCTCGGGGACCTGCGGCCGGTGTCAACCGTGGCAGTTCGGTCCGAATAGACCGGATGGCCGGTTTTCCGGCATGCCAAAACCCCCGAGCCGATCAGCGAATGCACTGACCTGCAGTGCACTTCTGATCCGCCCGGGGGTCCGAGGTAGCGATTAGACGGCGGTTACGCCGACTGCCTGGGGGCCCTTGGCGCCCTGGGTGATTTCGAACTTGACGCGCTGATTCTCCTCCAGCGTGCGGAAACCGCCCGACTGGATCTCGGAGTAATGCACGAACACATCTGCTGCGCCGCCGTCAGGAGCGATAAAGCCGAAGCCTTTTTCGCCGTTGAACCACTTGACGGTTCCTTCTGCCATGCTGATACTTCTTTCTCTTTCAAAGATGGACACCATTTATGTGTCCACTGTTCTTGATATGCGACCACTACGGTCTTCAACTCGGACGGGGATCGGCATTCACTGGATGAGTAGGTCTACTGCCGTGATACGGCGCTCCTGCCCGACCACAAACGGGCCCAATCAAAATCGAATACGGCACGCAGGCGCGTGCGACGTATGGGATGAGTGTAGCGCACCTTGTGCGATTCGGGCCCCAGCCACGCGAACCGACGCCGGCCATCTCCGTCGGTCAAATCAGTTGCCTTACCCGGCAACATTATTCGGCAATGAACGCCATCTGCCCGATCTCAGGTTCCCTATCCCACGGCCTGATTCCCCAGGACCGCGAGCAGTCGGAGGTTCTCCAGGGCCGAAGACCCGGCCGGCGGTGTGAGGACCACCAGCCGCTGACCCTCGGTCGCCGACAGCACCTCGCAGTCCAGCGTGATCGGCCCGACCTTCGTCAGGTACGTCTTGCGCTGCATACGCCGGGTGGCCACCTCGTGCCGCGCCCACAGTTCAGCGAACTCAGAACTGTGTTCCAGCAGATTTTCGACGAGTTCACGCATGTCAGGGTCGGTGCGCCGACGCGCCCACGCCGCCCGCAGGTCGGCCACCATGATCCGGCTGTGATCGTCGTGTTCGTCGGCCGGAGCCGCCTCGCGGCTGCGCGGATCGGTGAACCACTGCCAGCTCAGGCTGGCCCGTAGGCCCGATTCACCGGTGACGCGATCACCCATCAGGAGCTTGGCCATCTGGTTCTGGGCCAGCATGACGTCGGTGTCGGAGCAGACGAACGCCGCTGCGTCGCGCATCTGGTCGAGAACGAACATCAGGGCGGGACGCACATGGTCTGAATGCCTGGCCCGGTCCGGGACCGCATGACCGGCCAGTCGGTAGAGATGGTCGGTTTCATCGTCGGTCAGGCGCAGTGCGCGTGCCAGCGCCCGCAACATCTGCGGCGACGGCTGTGTGCTGCGCCCCTGCTCAAGCCTGCCGTAGTAGTCGACCGACATCCCGGTCAGCTGCGCCACTTCCTCGCGCCGCAGACCGCTGGTGCGCCGACGCGCACCCGCGGGCAGTCCGACTTCCGCCGGGCTCAGCCCCGCCCGGCGGCGGCGCAGGAACTCAGCGAGCGCATCACGGTCCATCAGCACATTGTGGCTCGGGTGGCCGTGCCCAGACAGGGACTGCCAGTCCCCGGTTCGACGCGCCGTGGCGGCATGTCCACTTTCGCCGAAGACTTGCCCCATGCACACCAAGCAACTCGGAACTCTGACTTCATCGGCACTCGGGCTCGGATGTATGGGCATGTCCGGCGCCTACGGCGACACCGACCGGGACGAGAGCATCGCCACCGTGCACGGCGCACTCGATGCCGGAATCACGCTGCTCGACACCGGCGACTTCTACGCCATGGGACACAATGAACTGCTGCTCGCCGAGGCGCTGCGGTCGACGTCTCGCGACAGCTATCAACTCAGTGTGAAGTTCGGTGGCCAACTCGGCCCCGACGGCTCGTGGGCCGGGTTCGACGCACGCCCCGCCGCGGTGAAGGCGTCGGCCGCGTACTCACTGCAGCGGCTCGGCACCGACCACATCGATATCTACCGGCCGGCCCGCCTGGATCCCGCAGTGCCCATCGAGGACACCGTCGGCGCCATCGGTGAACTGGTCGACGCGGGATATGTGCGGCACATCGGGTTGTCGGAGGTGGGTTCGAGCACGATCCGTCGCGCCGCGGCGGTCCGGCCGATCACCGATCTGCAGATCGAGTATTCACTCGCCTCGCGCGGTATTGAGCACGACATTCTCGACACCTGCCGCGAACTGGGGATCGGTGTGACCGCATATGGCGTGTTGTCCCGCGGGCTGATCGGCGGACATTGGACGAAATCCAGTGGCGGAGAGGGTGATTCCCGATCGATCCACCCACGGTTTGCCGACGGGAATCTTGATCGCAACCTGGCGCTGGTCGAGACCCTGCGCGGCGTTGCCGAGGAACTCGGGGTGTCGGTGGCGCAGGCGGCGATCGCCTGGGTGGCCTCCCGCGGAACCGACATCGTGCCGCTCATCGGCGCGCGTACCCGGACCCGGTTGGTGGAGGCGCTCGGCGCGGCCGATGTTGCGTTGAATGACGAGCAACTGGCCCGGATCGAAGCGGCCGTCCCGGCCGGCCAGGTGGCCGGCGACCGCTACCCCACCGCACACATGGCCGCCCTCGACTCCGAACGTGTTGCGGCCGAATAGCTGTCGTGATCTAGCTACCGGTATAGCAGCTGCGGTACTCGCTGGGAGTGGTACGCAACTGGCGGACAAAATGGTGCCGATAGGTCACCGCGGACTCGAATCCGACGCGGGTGGCGATCTGCTCGATGGACAGCGGCGACGACTCCAGCAGTGCCAGACTCGCCTGGACTCGCTGTTCGATCAGCCATTTGATGGGAGTCGTTCCGGTCGCCTTGGCGAACTGCCGCAAATAGGTACGCCGTGACAGCGTCGACCGGGAAGCCAAGTCGTCCAGAGTGATTGGGGTGTCGAGGTTCGAGAGGGCCCACTCCATACCTGCCGCGATCCGACCGTCGGCCGCCGGCTCGGGTACCGGACTGTCGATGTACTGAGCCTGTCCCCCGGCTCGATGCGGTGAGACCACCATTCGGCGGGCGATGTCGTTGGCGATCCGGACACCGTGATCGGACCGGACGATGTGGAGACACAGATCCAGGCCGGCGGCACAGCCTGCACTGGTGAGCACCCGTCCCCCATCGACATAGAGTGGCGCCGGATCGACATCGATGTCGGGATAGCCCGCCTGGAGCAGATCCACATAGATCCAGTGTGTCGTGGCCGATTGACCGTCGAGGACCCCGGCCGCAGCCAGTGCGAACGCTCCCGAACATATCGACACCAACCGCGCATTCCGCTGATGGGCCGTGCGGATGGCCTCGACCAGGTCGGGCGCTGGCGCCTCTGTCACATCCCGCACACTCGGGATGATCACGGTGTCCGCGGCCGCCAAGTCGGCCAGATCGTACGAGGTCCGCACCGTCGCGCCCCCCAGCATCCGCACCTCCGGCGTCGGACTACACAACTTGACCGAATACCAGGGGCGGGGAATATCAGCGGAGAACCGCTCCGAGAGTTCGGTCATCCCGAAGATCTCGGCCGCCAGCCCGGACTCGAACCCGGACATGCCCTCGTAGGCCAGGATCGCGACACTATGCATGTCACTATCTTAACGTATATCGTCTCTAGTGCCACTGTTGTAGTGGGCCTGTCGCAGCCATGATCGAAAGATGTTGTATCGAAGCTCATCTCGCCTGCATCGCCTGCATCGTCTGCGCCGTCATCGGCGATTGCGGATGCTGATCGCTCTCGCCGCCGGAGTTCACACAGCCAACGGGTTGGCACACGGAGTGGAGCCGCCGCAGCAGTCCGGTGCGCGCGTCGCGCGCTGAAGGAGCGCTAACGCGCGTGGGAATTGAAAAACTGCCACGACGCCTCCGAGGCATCGAACGCGAGGGTTGCGGGTCCGACAGCCTCGGGCGGTAGGACCTGCGGAGCACCTGGCCAGACGTGACCGCCGCCGTCCACGCGCATGAAGACCACCGATGTGCCCGCCGCACACGGTGAATACGCAACGCGCTGGGTGCCGGGGCCGGCAGGCGCGTCTTCGGACGGAACGCCCGGGCATCGGTCGAGCTGTCTCCACCGGTCCACCATCGCCGGGGCGGAGAGGATGTCGCTGGAGCCGCCTCGACCGAACATGGCGCCGCCCCCGAAGGGGACGATCGGATCTGCGGTGCCATAGGTCGCCATCACCGCGACCGGCCGCGCCGGATTACAGGGCACGTTCGCCCCGAGCGTGCCCGCGACAGGGGCGATGGCGGCGAACATATCGGCCCGATCACACGCCAACCGGTTCGCCATGAACCCGCCCGCGGACAGGCCGGTCGCGTAGACCCGGCCCGGATCGATGCCGTACTGCGCGACCAGATTGTCGACGAGTGCAGCGATGAACCCCACATCGTCGATGCCCTGCCGGTCCGGCTGTGCCGCACCACGACCGTCGGCCCAGCTCAGGTCGATGCCGTCCGGATACACCGCGACGAACCCGTGTGCGTCGGCGACCGAATCGTAATGCGTCAGCATCGCCTGCTGGTGGCCCGTCGCACCGGCGGCATGCAAGTTCACGACGAGACCCGAAGGGTGTTGCACGCCGGCCGGAATGTGCAGTTCGTAGGTCCGGACCAGCCCGCCGAAGTCAATCTGGGCGGTACGGAACGGACTGGCCTCCGCCGTCGCCTCCCCGAGGCCCGAGCACATGACCGCGCAACTGACGGCTGTCGTGACACTCAATCGCCTCAGGAACCACGATCGCCACCCCAGCCGCTTCGCCATGGAGCAAATATGCCCGAACCGCGGCGTTCCGTCAGTGAGTTTGCCAAGAGGCATTCCGGATATGACGATATGGTCGCGAAATGGAGGTCAGCTTGCGCAAGCTGCGCTATTTCATGGTCGTCGCGGAGGAAAAGAACTTCACCCGGGCGGCCGCCCGCCTGTTCACCGCACAACAGTCACTGTCGCGGCAGATCCGGGATCTGGAATCCGAAGTCGGGGTAATCCTGTTGTCGCGCACCACTCGCTCGGTGGAACTCACCCCCGCCGGCGCGGCCTTCCTCGAGCACGTCAAAGTCGCTCTCGCCGCTCTCGACGAAGCCGTCGCCGATGCCCGGCACTACGCTGCCGAGGCATCCCGCTGCCTGCGGATCGGCTTCGGGATGGGGGCCGCGCTGGAGCTCACTTCGCACATCTTCGAGGAGTTCACGCGCCAACACCCGGCAGTCAGGATCGAGATGCGGGAGTTCGCGCTGCCCGACCAGAGCGCAGGCCTTGCGGACCGGTGGGCGGACGTCGCGTTCATCAGGCCTCCGCTGGCCACCAACGATATCGAGGCTCACACGCTGTTTGTCGAACCGCGGGTGCTCACGGTGTCGGCCCGTCACGAACTGGCCCGACGAGACCAGGTGCGGGTTGCCGAAATACTCGATGTGCCACTGGCTGTCGGAAGATCCAACGACGCGGAGTACCAACGGTTCTGGAGCCTGCGCGATTACCGCACGGAGGTGACCGATGCCTTACTCAAACCCACAACGACCAACTCCGAGGAGGTCCAATTGATCGCCGCGGGGCTGGCCTGCACGGTGAACCCGGCAGCGATGATGCGCTATCTACCCGATGCCGGTGTCCGGCACGTTCCCATCGTCGATGTCCCGGGGTCCGCGGTGGCCGTGGCATGGAGACGAGACGGGGCCACGGCGCTCGCACTGGAGTTCAACCGGATCGCCCAGCTCGTCCGGCACCGAGAGGTCGACGTCGTCCACGCGATCGAGCATCCATTCGCTTGACCCGTCCGCGCTACGCCCCGCCGCTGCAGTTCCTACTTCTCTCCGAACTCCGCGACGGCAGTGGTGCCGAATTGCTTTCGCACTGCGTCGAAGGCCGCCTCGGTGCCGCGGAGCGCACGGTCGATGACGGCGTCCTCCATGGCACACGACATGAACCAGTTGTGCTTCGGATGCAGGTAAACCCCTGAGCGCAGGGCAGCCTCGGCGAAGCACAGCATCCGCTGGTAGTCCGTGTCGCCGGCAAAGGTGAGGTAAGGCATCACGTCCGGGCCGGTGTAGTTCACGGCCAACCCGGCCGACTCGGCCTGGGCAAGAATCCCCTCCCGCAACCGGGCTCCGGCGCGTCGCATCAACGCCACACCGTCGATGGCCCGGAGGCGCTGAATGGTCGCCACGGCGGCGGCCATCGGGGTGGAGTTCATCCAAAAGGACCCGGTCAGAAAGACTTTGGAGGCGGCTTCGCGGACCGCTTCTGTGCCGGTCACCGCGGCCAGCGGATAGCCGTTGGCGATGGCCTTGCTCCATGCACTCAGGTCGACACGCACCCCCAGAGACTCCCAGCTGCCGCCGTGGGCCAGGCGGAAGCCGCAGCGGACATCGTCGACGATGAGTAGTGCACCGTGCTCGTCACACACCCGCCGGACGTGGTGGACGAAGTCTTCGTCCACCAGCTCCTGGTCGCGGCCCTCGATGTGCAGGAACGGGGTGAGCATGACACCCGCCAGGTCAGATCCGGCTTCCCGAAGTGCGTGGTCGAAGCTCTCACGATCGTTGTAGTCGAAGTAGCGCATGGCGGCCCGGTCTGACGGCAGCGTTCCGGTGGTGACAGGTGTGCACCACGGCGCCGCGCCATGGTAGACATCCCGGCCGACGAGGATGACCGGCTTCGCGGTGTAGGCCCGAGCGATCGTCAGGCATGCGGTGGTGGCGTCAGTTCCGTTCTTGCCGAACAGAACCCAGTCTGCATCAGCCACCGTGTCGACCATCGTCTCGGCGAGCTCGACGAACGTCTCACCCGGACCGGCGAGGCAATCGCCGGCTTCCATCTGGTCACGCACCGCCTGGTTGACCACCGGATCGCCATGTCCGAGCACGATCGGGCCCCAGCTGCACATCAGGTCGACGTACTCCTTACCGTCGACGTCTGTGATGATCGCGCCCGACCCGGCAGCGAAATACTGGGGGTACCGGGCGGACATGTTCCGCACAGCCTGATGGCCGTACATGCCACCGGGCACGACGCGAGCGGCCCGCTCGGTCAACCGCTGAGAAGTTGTAGCCGTGGTGGCGGTAGAAGTCACGTTCGTCTCCCTGTGGATACCGGATGCCTACCAGCCCATGATGGGCGTGGTGGCGCACGCGGGGAAACACCTTTCACGCTGCGACTGACAACGTCTGCGTTGTGATTGAGCGACAGGATTACGCCATGATGCCGGCGCGGGTGGAAGGCATCCCGCTGCGGCCGTTTCCCTCGCATTTGACCGCCAGAACCTGATTGATTCCGAGGCGATTGGCAGTGAATCCCAGCGCCGAACCTGCCATGTAGAGCCGCCAGATGCGGGCGCGGCCCGCACTGCTGAGTCTGACCGCCGCGTCCCAGTTGTTTTCCAGATTGCTCACCCAGGCCCGCAGCGTCTGCGCGTAGTGCTCGCGAAGCGATTCGACGTCACGCACCTCGAAGCCGGCCTGCTCCAGTGCGTCGATCATCGTCGCCACCGGTTCCAGCTCCCCGTCGGGAAAAACATAGCGATCGATGAACGACGTTTTGGAGAACTCTGCGCGCTTACCGGGCCGGCGGGATATCGCATGGTTGAGCAGCCGGCCTTCGGCACGCAGAAGGCCGTACAGCTGTGCGGCGTACACGGGCAGCATCGCCACACCGACATGTTCGGCCATTCCGATGCTCGAGATCGCGTCGTAGGGGCCGTCCGTGACATCGCGGTAGTCCTGAACGCGAATGTCGACCAGTTCGCTGACGCCCTCGTCGATCATCCGTTTGGCGGCATAGTCCGCCTGTTCACGTGACAGGGTGACACCGACGACGTGCACGCCATAGGTGCGGGCGGCATGAAGGGCGAAAGTCCCCCACCCACAGCCGACATCGAGCACCCGCATGCCGGCCGCGAGACCGAGCTTGCGGGCCACCAGATCGCATTTGGCGAACTGGGCCGCGGCCAACCCCTTGTCCGGTTGCGCCCAGTAGCCGCAGGAATAGGTCATCGACTCCCCCAACACCAGGCGGTAGAAGTCGTTGCCGACGTCGTAGTGGTGACTTATCGCAGCCGCGTCCCGACGCTTGTCGTGCCTGCGGCCGCGCGCGAGCTTGGCTTCTTCGTTCGGCGGTTTCGGTGGGAGGCCGATGATTCCGAGCCGCACCGCCGCCCTCACCAAGGCTTTTTTCGTCTCGGCATCGATACGTACCCCGGGCCCACGGGTGGGATCCGACATCTGCTCCAGGACTTCCATGCCTGCGAGCAGGTCGCCTTCGATCTCGATGTCACCGGATACGTAGGCGCGGGCGAAGCCCAGTTCGTTCGGCGCCCAGAGCAGCCGTCGCAGACCTCGGCGATTGTTGATCTTCATCGTCCATTGCGCATCCGGTGGGCCGGTACGGCTTCCATCCCAACCGCTGACCGCGATGGGCGCCGACGGATCCACGGCGGCACGCACCAATGGCGCCACTGCTTCCGCAACTGACATCAGGGACCTCCGTCCACCTCGGACGATCACACAGCCGATACGAGCTTAGCGATCACGCCAGTCTCAACTTCGCGCGATCTCCTCCCGGACGACCGCGACGAATCGGTCGACGTCTGACTCTGTGGTGTCCCATGCGGTCATCCAGCGCACCTCCCCCCGGGCGCGGTCCCAGTCGTAGAAGCGCACGCGTTCGCGGATGCGGTCCGCCACATCGGTGGGAAGCGTCGCGAAGATCGCGTTTGCCGGGCTGTCCTGGGTGAGGGCCAGCCCGGGCATCGTGCCGTCTGCGATACCGGCCTCCAGCGCCGACCTCAGCCGTGCCGCCATCGTGTTGGCGTGCGCCGCACTGCGTAGTCCGAGCTCGTCGTCGAACAGGGCCAGCAGCTGCGCGGAAGCGAAGCGCATCTTGCTCGACAGCTGCATCGTCATCTTGCGCAGGTAGAGGAGGCCGACGGCACGGTCGGGAGCGAGCATCACCACGGCCTCCGCGCCGAGCAGTCCGTTCTTCGTGCCGCCCAGACTGAGCATGTCGATGCCCGCGTCGGTGGTGAACTCCCGCAACGGCACGCCGAGAGCGGCCGCCGCGTTCCACAGACGCGAGCCGTCCATGTGCACCGCCATGCCCTGCTCATGGGCGAAGTCGGCGACTGACTTGACTTCATCGGGCGTGTAGAGCGTGCCCATCTCGGTGGTCTGCGTGATGCTCACCGCGAGTGGCTGAGCTCGGTGTTCGTCGCCCCAGCCCCACGCCTCGCGGGCGACCAACTCGGGGGTGAGCTTGCCGTCCGGCGTCGGTACGGTGAGCAGCTTTATGCCAGTCATCCGCTCCGGGGCGCCGGCTTCATCGGTGTTGATGTGTGCGGTCGTGGCCGCGATGACGGCGCCCCACCGCGGCAGCATGCTGGTGAGGGAGACGACGTTTGCGCCGGTGCCGTTGAACACCGGGAATGCTTCGGCCTGCTCGCCGAAGTGCTCGCGGATCACCTCCTGCAGGCGAGCGGTGTACTGGTCTTCGCCGTAGGCGATCTGGTGGCCGCCGTTGGCGGCGGCGATCGCAGCGAGGACTTCCGGATGCACGCCGGCATAGTTGTCGCTGGCGAAGCTGCGCCACTCGGGATCGTGAAGTGGAGAGATCGGCATCCGTCCATACTTCCATCGCCGCGCCTCTTCACCCCCGCCCGCGGTCGTCGAGCGTGGGGGCTAACCGAATTGCCCCACTTCGTAATCACCTGCCGGCTGCCGGAGGATGACATTCGCGCGGTTGAACGCGTTGATGAGGGCGATGACGCAGACAAGCGCCGCCAGCTGATCCTCGTCATAGTGCGCCGCGGCGTTGGCCCAGGCCTCATCGGTGACCTCACCGCCATCGGCGATGCGGGTGCCCTGCTCTGCCAGTTCCAGGGCAGCGCGCTCGGCGTCGGTGAACACGGTGGCTTCCCGCCACGTCGCGACGAGGTTCAGCCGTATCGGTGTCTCACCCGCATGTGCCGCATCCTTGGTGTGCATGTCGAGGCAGAACCCGCAGCCGTTGATCTGGCTCGCCCGAATCCTGACCAGTTCTTGCGTCCTGGCCGGCAATGTCGAATCGTTGATCAGGTGGCCCGCCGTCGCAATGTGTTTCAGCGCTTTGCCCGCGAGCGGGTTGGCCATCAAATTCAACCGAGCATCCATGATTAACCTCCAGTGTTTTCGTGTCTCAGTAGTACCGACGGAATACCTCGGCAGAACGTCAGGCGAAACCCACCTGACGAACTGGGCAGCTGTCTCGTCGAACTGATGACGGCAGAGGTAAGCCAGAGGTAGCCAGAGGAGTCAACGCACCATGACCGCTCCACCCGGACCGGAGTCCGGCCACCCTGAAGCAGGCTTGAGCGCGATCATGAGCGAGCGGGGTCAGCTGATCAATGTCGCGTACCGATTGCTCGGCTCGCTGGCCGATGCCGAGGATGTCGTCCAGGACACCTACGCCCGTTGGTATGCCATGTCCCGGCAGCAGCAGGAGGCCATCGACTCGCCCGGTGCCTGGCTGACGACGGTGGCCAGTCGCATCTGCCTGGACCTGCTCAGGTCGGCGCGCGCGCGACGGGAACGTTATGTCGGCGAATGGCTGCCAGAGCCTGTGCCCGAACCCACGGGCTGGATCAACGGCGGGGGCAGCAGCGCCCCGGCCGACCCGGCCGATCGGGTCACTCTCGACGAATCTGTCAGTATGGCGTTCCTCGTGGTGCTCGAGTCGATGACCGCGGCCGAGCGGGTGGCCTTCATCCTGCACGACGTGTTCCGCTACTCATTCGCGGAGGTGGCCGAGATCGTCGGGCGTACGCCGGGGGCGTGCCGCCAGCTGGCCTCGTCGGCCCGTAGCCGCATCGGGGCCTCGCAGTCGCCACCCACCCAGCCCCCGCAGCGGGCTCGGGTCGTGCGGGACTTTCGAAAAGCCTGGGCCGCCAGGGACATCGATGCCCTACTCGGCCTACTCGACCCCGATGCCACTGCGATAGCCGACGGCGGAGGCCGGGTCACCGCCAACCTGAACCCGCTCGAAGGCGCCGAGGAGATCGTGCGGTTCTACCTCGACATCGCCGACCGGATCCCCGTCGGCGTGACAATCCAGGAATGCGCGGTGAACGGGCAGCCGGGGCTGGTGATGCGGCATGACGGTGTTGCCGTGACGGTACTTGCGTTCGACATCTCAGGCGATCGGATCACGCACATCTGGGCCGTGCGCAACCCCGACAAGCTCCGGCCCTGGTGCTGACGGGATTCCCGGTCAAGCGCCGCCGATCGTGGGTTCGCCGACCTTGACGAGCATTTTGCCGATGTTGGCCCCGGTGAACAGGCCGTTGAGCGCGTTGACGCACGATTCGATGCCCTCCATCACGGTTTCGCGGTGCACCAACCGGCCTTCTGCTTCCCACTGCCGAAGCGCGCCGAAAGCCTCATCGAAACGGCCCCACTCGTCGAGTGCGTTGAATCCTTGCATCAGCGCGGTCTTGGCCAACAAGTTCACGTAGTTGGCCGGACCCGGGTGCTCACCGGTCAGGTAGCTGGAGATGACGCCGCACAGCACGATCCGGGCTTTGGCGGCGATGCGCCCCAGCACGGCGTCGAGAATCGGCCCGCCGACGTTGTCGAAGTAGACATCGACGCCCCGGGGACAGTGCTGCTTGAGCGCCGTCGACAGGTTGCCCTCGCGATGGTCGATACACGAATCGAATCCGAAATCCTCGACCACCGCCCGGCACTTCACCGGCCCGCCCGCGATGCCCACCACCCGGGCACCGGCGATCTTGGCGATCTGGCCCGCCACCGACCCGGTGGCTCCCGCGGCGGCCGAGACCACGACCGTCTCCCCCGGCTGCGGCCGTCCGATACCGGCCATCCCGAAGTAGGCCGTGGCCCCGGTCGGACCGTATACCGACATCACCGCCAGCTGGTCCGTCAACCCCTCGACGGGCGTGCAGAACACGTCGTCGCGCACGATCACGTACTGCTGGAAGCCGGTCAGGGTGGTGACCACATCACCGACGCGGTAGGCGTCGCAGCGCGACGCCACCACCTCACCGATTCCGGCCGCACGGATGACCTCGCCCAAGCCGACTGGCGGGAGGTAACCGGGTTGGTCGTTGAGCCAGGTCCGTGCAGCGGCGTCAATCCCCACGTAGGTGGTGCGGACCAGCGCCTCGCCGTCGGCCGGTTCCGGAGCCGGCGACACGACCAACTCGGTATCGCCCGGTTCGACCAACCCGGCAGGACGGCGACGCAATACGATCTGGAGATTGGTCAGGTCAGCCACGGTGCCGAAACTACCGGCAGCACAGGAAATCTGGCCGGAGAATGCCGCCTAACGGACGTACAATTCCTCAAATCGCCGGATTGAACGTTCCATATCGCCCTTGACTGCGCGGGCTGCCACGGCCCCGATCGGCCCGAACAACGGCGCGCCACCCAAGTCGAGCACCACGGCGAACGCACATCCGGTCGAGGTGGGCTTCACCTTCATCTTCAGTCCATACTTGGTGCCGCCGACGCCTTTTCCGGTCACTTCCAGCAGCGTGGGCGGTTCAAACTTCTGCACCGTCCAGGTCACACGATTTCGCATTCCTTTTGCGCCTGCCACGCCGACCAGCGTGGTACCCACCGACAGTTCACCGGGCACCTCACTGCGCCAGCCTTCGTGCATCACCAACCAGTCACCCAGGTCGTTGAGATTGGATGCGTGCTCCCACGCGCTCTGCGGGCTGAGAGACAGTTCGCGGGAAAGCTCGACCTTGGCCATGGCGGGAATGCTAATCACCGGCCGTCGAGCACCGAGTGGTGGCTACTGTTCCTCGTCGGCACTGCCGTCGGCATCGGAGCCCTCGGTGCTCTCGTCGTCCGATTCTTCGGTCGATGCCGGCTCCAGCGGGACACTTCGGGAGAGCTGACCGGCGGCGCTGGTCGTCGGTGCACTTTCGGCCGGTTGCAGGTGCACCACCTGGCCGACTGCGCGGCGGAGCCCGGGGGGACCCTCGACCCGGAAGAAGTTGCCGATCCGACCGGCCCCGTACCGCAGCGGCGAGCCGAGCAACTCGCCCATCACCACACCGCTGCCGAGAGCGAGCGCGGTAGCGGCGGCCGACAGCAATTGAGCCAGGCCCTCGTTGAAGTCCTCGTAAACGGAGAAGGCGAACACCGCCCGGAAGACCGCGAGCCCGGGCAGCATCGGCGTGATGCCGGCAGTCGCCGTCACCAGGGCCGGCGCCTGCCTGCGGATCGAGATCAGGGTGGCGACGAACCCGACGCCGATCGCGGCGACCCCGGTTGCGACCCACTGCCCGAACCCTGCCGTGCCGAGACCGATCAACACCAGCTCGGCGAGCCCGGCCGCAAGTCCGGTGGTCGCTATCGACCGCAGCGGCGCGTAGCTCGCGATGGTCAGACAGATTCCTGCCAACGCACTGCCGGTCACCGCGAGAAATATCGCCAGCGGTTGGTGTGGCGTCGCAAAGGCCTGGGTCACGTCGACATGCAACTCGATGTCGGCGCCGGCAATGGTCACAAGCTGCAGGGCGGCGACGATACCCACCACGATCCCCGCCGTCAGGAACAGCGCGTCGCCGATCCGGGCAACCGCGGTGAGCATGTGCCCCGTCAGTGCGTCCTGTACCGCACCGACCAAGGCCATCCCCGATAACAGCATCACGATTCCGGTGGCGACCAACGCGCTCAGCCCCTGGCCGGTAAACCGGAATGCCGCCACCGCAACCAAGGTCGCGATCGCCGCGCCGACCGCGTGCTGGAAGAAGAACGGTGTCCCGATCCGGTTGAGCAGCCGGCCGACGCGGTCGATCGTCATGGAGGTGACGGCCGCGAGAACACAGGTCAACCAACTCCCACCGAGCAGCATCGCGACGCCGAGGGCGAAGCCGCCCCATGCCGCAGTCGCCAACCACCGTGGGTACGGGTGGGGCTGCTCGGTCAGTTCGTCCATGGCCTCGTGAGCCTGGTCAACCGTGACGCCGCCGGAAGTGATCCGCCGCACCAGCCGGTCGAGATCAGCGAGCCGCGAGTAGTCGGTCGACCGGGTCCGTACCGACCGCACGATGGTCACCGCCGGAGTGTCCGTGGTCGGCGGTGCCGACACGATGATGGTGGTGAACGTGATGTCGACGATGCAATCGGCGAGTTGGTACGCCTGCGCCACGTCTTGGGCCGTTGCGACGACGTCTGCGGTGCCCGAGCCCGACGACAACATCACCTCGGCGAGCCGGATCGTGAGGTCGAGAACCTTGCGGGTGTGGATGTCACCCATCCCGCTTCCGGCCCGGCTGCGCCGTCCGGCCACCGGCGCGGGATCACGGGTTCCGCGCAAAGCGATCCGCAGACCCCCGCGGAAGCGGGCTCTGCTGCCAGAAGGTTCTTGCGCCATTGACCAGCAGAGTACCTAGGACCTGGTGCTATCCAGATCGACGCGCCGCGGCATCACCTTCTCCAGAAGAAGTGATGCACCACCCCACTGGGGCTCGGAATCTGTTCCAGGTGGAATCGGTCGACGAGTTCTTCGGGACCTGTCCACAGCCTTTCGCCGCGACCGACGACGACCGGTGAGACGGCGACATGCATCGTGTCGATGAGGTCGGCGTCGAGAAACTCCTGAACCGTGGCCACACCGCCGCCGATCCGCACGTCCTTGCCGTCCGCGGCCGCAAGAGCTTCGGCCAGCGCGTCCACGGGGGCCGCATCGAGGAAATGGAATGTGGTGTCCCCCAAGGCGAATGATGGCCTCAGGTGGTGCGTCAGGACGAATACGGGTGTATGGAACGGAGGTTCGTCCCCCCACCACCCCTGCCAGTCGTGATTCTCCCATGGGCCACGCTGCGGGCCGAACTTGTTGCGGCCCATAATCTCGGCGCCGATGTTGTTGGCAAAATCACGGGTGATGTAATCGTCGAGCCCATAGGTTCCACCGGATTCGGTGCGGTTGACCCAGTGCGCGGTCGCGCCCGCCCAGGACATGAAATCCGCCGGATCGGCATGACCGAACGGCCGCTCCAGACTCTGCCCCTCCCCGGCGCCGTAGCCGTCTGCGGAAACACCGAAGTTCTGCACCCGAACCAGCTGTGCCATCGAATCCCCTTCTGGTTGCAATGTGCAATCGGAATGCAATCTACCTAGACTGATGGCATGCCGCAACCAGTTGTTGGGCGCAAGCTCCCGGTGCCACCGGCCAGATCGGGTTGCCCGATCAACATGACGGTCGAGCTCCTAGGAGACCGTTGGAGCTTGATCGTGTTGCGCGACATCATGTTCAGTGGCAACACCCACTTCCGCGAACTGCTCGGCGGGTCCATCGAAGGCATCGCGTCCAACATCCTGGCCAGCCGCCTCGCGAAGCTTGTCGACGCCGGGTTACTCACCCGCGAGGACGATCCGAGCCATCGCCAGAAGGTCGATTACCGCCTCACCGAGGCAGCGATCCAGCTCGTCCCGGTGCTGGCCCAATTGGGCGCCTGGGGCGCCCACTGGCTGGACACAGCGCCGGAGCTGACAATCCGCGCCGAACTGCTCGCAGCCGGCGGTCCCCCGCTGTGGGAACGCTTCATGGCCGAGCTGCGTGCCACCCACCTGGACGGGGCGTCCGCGCCTGCCGATGGCGTGCTCGCCGAACTGACCGCCGCCTACCAGTCGAAATCCACACTTTAGGACTAAAAATCAGCTCTTTCGTTAGGATCAGACGCATCAAGGTATTTCGACAACGCCACCCGACGATCGAGCACAGGAGATCCCATCTCGATGGATGAGTTCCCGCAGGACTACGAGATTTTCAACCTTGGCGACGTGACGCTGCAGCACGGCGCGACACTGCGCGACGCCAAGCTCGCCTACAAGACCTACGGTGAGCTCAACGCCGACAAGAGCAACGCGATCGTGTATCCGACCTGGTACTCGGGGCGTCACTGGGACAACGAGTGGCTGATCGGCGACGGGATGGCACTCGATCCGGCCAAGTATTTCATCATCGTCCCGAACATGCTGGGCAACGGCCTGTCGAGCTCACCATCGAACATGCCACCGCCGTACAACGCCGCAAGCTTCCCGAATGTCACCTTCTACGATCAGGTCGAGCAGCAGCACAAACTGGTGACCTCATTCGGGATCGAGACGCTTCCGCTGGTGACCGGCTGGTCGATGGGCGCCGGGCAGACCTACCAGTGGGCGGTGAGTTACCCGGATATGGTGCAGCGGGCGATGCCGTTCTGTGGCTCGTCCAAGACCAGCGAGCACAACATCGTGTTCCTCGAGGGCGTCAAGTCCGCGCTGACTGCCGATGCCGCGTTCAAGGAGGGCTGGTACACCGAAAATCCGGTCAAGGGCCTGCGCGCCGCCGCCCGGGTGTACGCCGGCTGGGGCTTTTCGCAGGCGTTCTACTGGCAGCAGGAGTACAAGGCGATGGGGTTTGCCTCGCTCGAGGATTTCCTCGTCGGTTTCTGGGAGGGCTTTTTCCTGGATCGCCGCGATCCGAACAACCTGCTGACCATGCTGTGGACCTGGCAGAACGGCAACGTCGGCGCGACCCCCGGCCGCGGCTTCGACGGCGACCAGGTCGCGGCGTTGAAGAGCATCAAGGCCAAGATGATCGTGCTCCCGGCACTCAAAGACCTCTACTTCCCGCCCGAGGATGAGAAGTTCGCGGTCAGCCACATCCCGAACGCCGAATTGCGCGTGATTCCAGGTGTTTACGGACATTTCGCCGGCGGTGGTGCCAACCCCGAGGACATCACGTTCATCGACAACACCCTCAAGGAGCTGCTCGCGAGCTGACCGCGGCGAGGGTTCATCATTTTGTGAATACACGAACCGATGTATAGTTGGCGGCGTGGAGACGCTGACCGACGTGGCGGTACTGGCTCGGTTCGGGCATGCCCTGTCCGATCCGACCCGGTCCCGAATTTTGCTGGCGCTCAAAGACACTCCCGGCTACCCGGCTGATCTGGCCGAGATGGCAGGAGTATCGCGGCAGAGCATGTCCAATCACCTCGCCTGCCTGCGGGGTTGCGGTCTGGTGGTGGCGGTCCCCGAGGGGCGTCGCACCCGCTACGAACTCGCCGACCCGAACCTGGCGCACGCGCTGGGTGACCTGCTGCGGGTGGTTCTGGCGGCCGAATCTGCGCACTGCCCCAATGCCGTGGACGAGGGCTGCTGCTGATGGCCGCAGGCCCCGGTAAGGCTGCGAACCGGCCGAGCGCGCAGCGCCGCGCTGTCCTGCACGTGCGCATCCGCTGGTTCGTCGCCGCGACGATCACCTACAACGTGATCGAGGCCGTCATAGCGATCAGCGAAGGCGCCCGGGTGTCCTCGACCGCGCTGATCGGCTTCGGCCTGGACTCAGCCATCGAAGTGGCCTCGGCGGCCGCGGTCGCCTGGCAGTTCTCCGGCCCTGACCCCGAAGCCAGGGAGAAGACCGCGCTGCGCGTCATCGCGGTGTCATTCTTCGCGTTGGCAGGCTATGTCACCGTGGAGTCGATCCGCGCGCTCACCGGCAGTGACGACACCCGCCACTCCGCGATCGGCATCGCGCTCACCGCGGCCAGCCTGATCATCATGCCGATCCTGTCCTTGGCCCAACGCCGTGCAGGGCGTGAACTCGGCTCGCGTTCAGCGGTTGCCGATTCGAAACAGACCCTGCTCTGCACCTACCTGTCGGCGGTTGTGCTGGCCGGCCTGGTGCTCAACAGTCTCTTCGGCTGGAGTTGGGCAGACCCGGTCGCGGCTCTGGTGCTGGCTGTTGTCGCCCTCAAGGAGGGACGCGAAGCCTGGCGCGGCCAGACCTGCTGCGATTGAGCGATCACCTCGGAGGGAGATTTCATCACATGTCGGTGACCGCACTCGTGCTCTACATGGTTTTCGGTGCGTTGAGCTTTGGCTGGCGAAGCTGGACCCAGTATCGACGCACCGGATCGACTGGTTTCCGCGGAATCAACGGCAGAGTGGGCTCGGTGGAATGGTGCGCCGGCACCGGCTTCGTCATTGCCATCATCGTCGGAGTCGCCGCACCCCTCTTGCAACTCCTTGGCGTGCTCACCCCGATCGGGCTGCTGGACAGGCCTTGGCTTCAGGTAGCCGGGACCGTGCTGGCCGTGGCCGGTATCGGGGGCACTCTGTATGCCCAACGTGACATGGGCGAGTCATGGCGTATCGGCGTCGACGCAAGCGAAACGACCACATTGGTCCGGCACGGTGTGTTCGGCGTGGTGCGCAATCCGATCTTCAGCGCGATGTTGATCTTCGCCGCGGGTACGGCACTCATGACGCCCAACCCGCTGGCCCTGGCTGCGTTCGCAGCGTTGCTGGCGACCATCGAAGTGCACGTTCGCGTCGTGGAGGAGCCCTATCTCGCGCGCGTGCACGGCGAGGCCTACCGTGGTTACCGCGCCGCCGTCGGACGGTTTCTCCCCGGCATCGGGCACAACTGAGATCGTCTCGCGCCGCCCGTTCAACCATGTCAGGGCTTCGGCACCGCAGACCACGAACAGTCAAGGGCTCGGTCCAACCGCCCGTCCGCCAGGCTGATACCGGCAGACACGTATTGGCGGAAGTAGGACATGACATGGACGTCTATGAGGCTGTCGCCACCAGACGGGCGGTACGCGGATTCACCGATGAACCTGTTCCACGTGCGGTGCTGGAGCGGGTGCTGACCGCCGCGGCGTGGGCGCCGTCGGGTTCGAATCTGCAACCGTGGCACAGTTATGTGGTGACCGGCGCGCCCCTTGCACAGATCAAAAAGGTTGCCGTCGGGCGGGTAGCTGCCGGTGACGACTGGGATGAGCGGGAGTTCCAGTTGTATCCACCCGTACTCAAATCGCCGTACGGCGACCGTCGGTCCCTGTTCGGCAAGGAGCGCTACAGCGCGCTCGGCATTGTGCGAGAGGACTGGGAGGCGCGACAGCGAGCCGCCATCGCAAACTGGGACTGCTTCGGGGCGCCGGCAGCGCTGTTCTGTTACATCGACCGCGATCTGGGGCTGCCGCAGTGGGCGGACCTCGGAATGTATCTGCAGACCGTGATGCTGCTGCTACGCGCGGAGGGACTGCACAGTTGCCCGCAGATGGCGTGGTCGCAGGTGCGCAAGACCGTTGCCGATGTGGTGTCACCGCCCGCGGAACTCATTCTCTTCTGCGGCATGTCGATCGGATACGAGGACGTCACGGTGCCGTACGTACGGCACAGCCGCGCGCCGCTCGACGAGACTGTCACATTCATCGACGTGTGAGCACCGGGCGTCAAGAGGCCAGTGACAACCCGGCGTAGATTTCGTCGAGAAGCGCGGGCAGCATCGCGTTCGCCGTCGTCTTGCCCTCCGGAGACAGCGTCAGGTTGGTCCAGATAGCCAGCGCCACCTCATTATCCGGGTCGTAGCCCATGAATGAGTTGAATCCGGGGAGCTCGCCGCCGTGGTAGTACATCGCGGCGTCGGGGCCGAAACGCTGATACGAGATCCCGTAGCCATATTGCTGTCCGTCGGCGTTGGCCGGGTCTTCGGGTTGCAGACTCGAGAGCCACGCGCGTTGCTGATCTGCGTTGAAGACTTTGCCGGACACGAGGTCTCGGATCCAGCTGGCCATGTTGTCGGCGGTCGAGATTGCGCCGCCGGCAGCGGTCGCATACGAGGAGTTCTGGTTCGTATAGTCGGTCGGCCGCAGGGTTCCGGCCCTGGCGGCGGCCTGCAGCGCGGCGGGGTACGTGTCATCGGCGAGCGCATAGACGCTTGCGCCGTACATATAGCCGTGCGAGTAGGGCGCCGGGATGGAGATGTCGTCGGCGGCGGGAAGCTCCGTGTCGGCCAGCCCCAGCGGACTGAACAGGCGGTCCTGCAGTTGTCGGTTCAGTGGCCTTCTGCCGGCGCTCTCGGCGACGAGGCCCAACAGTGCGTAGTTGGTGTTGCTGTAGTCGTAGGCGGTGCCTGGCGCAAACTCCGGTGGGTGCCGGAATGCGATGGCCAGCACCTCCTGCGGTGTCCACACCATGCCGGGATCGGCATCCATGGCGGACGAGAGTGCGGGGTCGGCCGTGTAGCCGTAAAGCCCGCTGCGCATCGTCAACAGCCCAGCGAGGGTGATGTTTTCACCGTTCGGCACGCCGGGCACGAACTTCGCAATCGGGTCACTCAATGCGAGCCGGCCATCCTGCTCCAACAGCATGATCAGTGCGGCCGTCATGGTCTTGGTGTTCGACGCGATGCGGAAATGCGTGGTCGGCGTCGGCGGCGTCCGCGCCCCCAGTTGCGTCGTACCGACCGCCGCGTCGAAGTCACCCTGCGGGGTGCGCAACACCACCATGGCACCGGGGACCATCAACTTTTTCGCCGCGGCCTCGACGACGGCCCGGAGTTCGGCCGGATCGATCGGTTTGAGCCCGGAACCCGTGGTCGGTGCTGACGAACACGCTGCGACGACCATGACGACACACGCACCGCACGCGGCACTCAGCAACGTCCGGAAGCGACTCATCGTCGACAGGCTACGCGCACCGCAAACGGCTTGTGGCGAAAGTGGATTCCTACCGCGCGCCCGGTGTCTGACTCAGATACTGGTCGCGGCAGGCCAGGCGTGCCAGTTTGCCGCTGGTGGTCCGCGGGATACCACCGGCGGGCATGAAACGGACCTCGGTGACCGGTACGCCATGCCTGCGCGTCACCGCCTCGTGGATGGCTTCGATGGCCGGCTGCGGATCGGCACGCGATGTTCCGGAGGCCCGTTCGGCGATGATCACCACGTGTTCCCGGCCCGGATCCCCTGCAGAGGCGGTGAACGCGGTGACGTAGCCGCGCCGTACCAGTGGCGAGGCGTCGGCAACGGTGGCCTCGATGTCCTGCGGATAGTGGTCACGGCCGTCGATGGTGATGAGGTCGGCGATGCGTCCGGTGACGTAGAGTTCGCCGTCGAAGTACAGCCCCAGGTCACCGGTGCGCAGCCATGCCCCGTCGAGGGAGGAACCCGCAGCGTGACTGTCGGTGGGCAGCGTGGACCGCAGCCGGGCGTCGAATGTTCTGCTCGTCTCCTCCGGCATTCCCCAATATCCCCGCCCGATATTGTTGCCTTGCAACCAGATCTCGCCGACCCGACCGTCGGCGACCTCTTGACCGGTATCAGGATCGACAATCACCGCCCACTGGCTGTACGCCACCTGGCCGCACGCGACCTGGGCCACCGCGCCCGGTGCATCGGCGGCGACCGGCACGGCATGACCGTCGGCCAACTCTTCGCGGTCGAGGTAGAGCACGGTCGCCTCGGCGTCGGGTGCGATCGTCGAGACGAACAGGGTGGCCTCAGCGATGCCGTACGAGGGTTTCAGCGCCGTTCGCGGTAATCCATATGGCGCGAATGCCTTGTTGAACGTCCTGATCGCGTCGATGCTGACCGGTTCGGAGCCGATGATCATCACGACGTTGCTCAGATCGATGTGGGCGTCCGGACCCGGAATGCCCCGTTGGGCGGTCCACTCGTAGGCGAAGTTGGGCGCAGCCGTCACCACCCGGCCTTCCTTCGATGCCGCCGAGAGCGCCTGGATCCAGCGTTGTGGCCTGCGAATGAACGCAGTGGGCGACATCAGGGTGGAATGTCCACCATAGACCGCCGGGAAGCCGATCATCGAGAGGCCCATGTCGTGGTACAGCGGTAACCAGCTGAGGCCGTGGGTGTTTCGGTCCAGCAGATCGATCGACAGGATCATCTGCAACAGGTTTGTGCCAACCGCGCGGTGGCTGAGTGCCACACCGACCGGAGGCCGCGTCGAGCCGGAGGTGTATTGCAGGTGCGAGATGTCGTTCACGTCGACCTCGACGGGCACGAACATCTCACCGGCCGGGTCCGGCACCTCGTCCATCACGACGATCTGTGGCATCCGCACGTCGGGAAGCGTGTTGAGGAAGTCTCCGACGGCGTCCACCGCGGCGGCCGTCGTCAACACGACGGCCGGTTCGGCATCTCGGAGCGCTGTGTCGAGTCGTTCGGCCTGGCCGGGCAGTTCAGGGGTGAACAGCGGCACCGCGATGGTGCCCGCCTTGATCGCCGCGAAGAATCCGACGATGTACTCAAGGCCTTGCGGGGCGACGATCGCTACCCGGTCACCGAAAGAGGCGACACTCTGCACGCGGGCCGCGACTGCGCGTAGCCGAACACCGAGCCGGGCCCAGGTGAGTTCGGTGACCTCGCCGTCAGCGGTGCTGGTGTAGTCCAGATAGCGATAGGCCACAGTGTCGGGGACGCCGGCGATATTGCGGTCGATGAGAGATACGAGGGTGGCACCGGGCGGCAACGTGATGCCACCCTCGGCATCCAGACATTCCTCGATCTGGATCAAGCCGCTTCGACCCGGTTCTTGTTGTGCAGGACCACGAGCCACTCCGCCATTCTATGCGTCGGCACGACCGGTCGGTCTGGTCCGTGAGGAGCGACACCATCATCCGACAACGATCGGCAACTCCGCGGCGAGGCGGCCCAGAACGGCCGCATCGGCCTCGGTGGGGGCACGGCGACCGGTCCCGACCAGCAGCGTGTCCTTGTCGGAGAACGATGCGGGAAATGACTTCCCGGCAATCTCCTGAAGCATCTCGCGCGACCGGGCAAGCCCGGCGGCCGGCGGATCCGCCGCACCCGGGAGGTATGCGATCAGGTCGAGGTGATGAAGCGTCCACTCCAGGACGTAAGCGGAGAGGTAATCGTCGGCGGTCAGCACCTCATTTCGGGTACTGACGTGCAGGAGCGGATCGACCAGCGCCGCCGCGCGCCCTGCGGCGGAGCCGACGTCGTCGAGGTGAAACTTGAGCAACCCCGGCTCCTCATAGGCGGCGGCCAGCCGGACGGTCAGCGCGTCGAGGGGGTCATCGCCGGTCGGCGGCGTCTCAGAGACCTCCCAATAGGTCACGGCGGTGCGGGTCGGTTTGGTAACGGCTGGTGTCACCAACGTGATCAGCACATCCTGAGCATCAATGATCAGGTGGCACACCAGGTCCCGGACCAGCCAGCCCGCGCAACCGGACGGCCGGGCGAAGTCCTCGTCAGTCAATTCGGCGACCGCGGTGCGCAACGCCGACCACGTGAGCGAGTAAAGATCCACGACGGCAAGGTAGCAGCCGCCGGCAGCCGCTGACTGTCATCGGCGAAGATGGGCGCGTGGCTCAATCACCGCTGACGATCCCTGCCCTACTGCACCGCAGCTCCCGGGAGTTCGGACGGACGACGTATCTGGTCACCCCGACCGATCGGCTGACCTACGAGCAGGCCGAGCGTGCCTCGGCCCGAGCGGCGCGCTGGTTGCTCTGCGCAGGAGTCGGCAAGGGCAGCCGGGTCGGTTTGTTCTTCCCCAATGGCCTGGAGTGGGTGACCTGGTGGCTCGCGGTGTCACGTATCGGTGCGGTCGCGGTGCCGCTGAGCACCATGTACAAGCCGGCCGAGATCGCAAAGGTACTGCGACTGGCCGATATCGGTCTGCTGGTCGCCCCCGACCGGATACTCGATTTCGACGTCGCCGAGCGGTTTGAAGCCGCACTGCCGGAGCTCACCGGCCAACCGACGACTCAGCTCGCGCTGCGCACCGCGCCGTACCTCCGACGCATCGCGCTCATCGGGAACACCCACCGAGCGTGGTCCACCCGCTGGGACGACGACACCGCAGCGGCGATTCCTGAGGAGATGCTGGCCGCGGTCGAGGCCGAGGTCTCCCCCGCCGACCTGGCGGTCATGGTGCACACCTCAGGTTCCACCGCCGATCCCAAGGGCGTGCTGCACACACACGGCACACTCGTCAGACAGACATCGACCTGGCCCGGCGCCATCCGCGCCATCACCGGTTCGGACACCTGCACCCGGATCCTGTGCGCGATGCCGTTCTTCTGGATCGGCGGGTTACTCGCCGTGACGGGTGCGCTCCATGAACCCGTCACTGTGCTCGTGATGCCGAAGCTGAACGCCGAGACGGCGCTGGATCTTGTTGAGCGCGAACGGGCCGGCGGAATCGTGGGATGGCCGGCCTTCACCCAGAGGTTGCGTGCGCATCCGTCATTCGCCGACCGTGATCTGAGCAGTGCCCCGATGTTGCGGGACGGTCCACTGGACATCGCGATGACCGATGTGCCCGATGGATTTCCCGTCCACCGCACCATGTCCGAAACCGCGGGAGGCTTCGCTTTCACGGACATCACCATTGTTGACGGTGAGGGTGAACCTGTGGCACCGGACGTTCCCGGCGAGCTGCTGATCCGCGGCATCGGCGTCATGTCGGGATACAACAAGCGGGAACGCCACGAGACCTTCGACGAAAGCGGTTGGTACCACACGGGAGATCGGGTATACCGCAAGGAGAACGACCCACGCCTCTTCTATGTCGGGCGTACCACCGACCTCATCAAAGTCGCGGGCGCCAATGTGTCACCACTTGAGGTCGAGGCGGTGATCGAGACCTTCGACACCGTGGCACAGTGTGTAGTTTTCGGCATCGACGATCCGCAGCGAGGCGAGGAAGTGTGTGCCGTTGTGGTGCCGACGACGGATGTCGACGTCGCATCTGTTGCGGAGCGCACGCGCGGACAAATGTCGGGCTACAAGGTGCCCACGCGGTGGGTGATCACCACGAGCGACCGCATACCGACGTTGCCGAGCGGCAAGCTGGACCGGAATGCCTTGCGGGCGATGGTCGCTGACGGCTCACTGGAACGTAGCTGACCCGCGGTTCCTATCGGTTCTGCAGTACCGCGGCCAACTGGTCGGCGGTGCGTATCCACCCATTGTGGAAGTTGTCGAATTCGTATGGCGGCAACAGAGAATGCTCGATCGACATGAGCGTCTCCTCGTCACCGGCGGGCTCAAAGGCGACATTGACGACGCTGACCAACGTCGGGTCCGTCCAGTTCGAATTGCTCCAGGTGAAGCGCAGCAGCCGTGGACGCTCGATGGCCAGGAACTGTCCGGTGATCAGCACGCTGGTGCCCGAATGGTCGACATCGAACCGCACCACTCCTCCGACATGCGGTTCAACGGTGATCGCCACACAGCGATCCGGGCGTGGACACATCCAGTCCGCCAAGGACTCCGGATCGAGCCATTGGTCGAAAACGATATCCGGCGTGGCGGGCATGATGCGTTGTACCTGCACAGTCGGCGCCTCGGTCACTTGGCACGCCCCTTTCGGCGCAGCTTTTCCGACAATGCATCCGCGCGGGCCGACCAGAAGTCGGTCTGCTCGGTCATCCACCGCTGGGCCATCGTCAGTCCTTCGGGCCGCAGGGACAGCCAGTGCTCGCGGCCACGCACCTCGCGCTCGACGAGTCCGGCCGATTCCAGCACGCCGACGTGGCGGGACACGCCCGCGAACGTCATCGGCAAGGGCGCGGCCAGATCGGTGATGCGGGCCGCACCCTGACGTAGCTTCTCCAACAACAGACGCCGGGTCGGGTCGGCCAGCGCGGCATACGCCCGATCCAACACCTGATCTTCAACCACATTGTTGACTATAGCCGGTCACCGTGGTGTGCTGGGCAGAGAAACATTCAACTCAATTGTTTAACGTTTCGCCCTTGTCAGCCCCCCGGAAGGACACGACATGAAAACGCCTCCGATTGTGTCGGCACAAGAATGGGAGAACGCGCACCAGCAGATGCTGGTCAAAGAGAAGGAATTGACCAGGGCCTCGGACGCGCTGGCCGCACAGCGTCGACGGATGCCCTGGTTTGCGGTGGAGAAGGCCTATCAGTTCGAGGGACCCGACGGAAAAGCGACCCTGCTCGATCTGTTCGCGGACCGACGTCAGCTCATCGTCTACCGCGCGTTCGTCGAACCGGGCGTTCACGGCTGGCCCGAGCACGGCTGCGTCGGGTGCTCCCTGATGGCCGATCACATCGGAAACCTGGCACACCTGAATGCCCGCGACACCACACTGGTCTACGCCTCACGGGCGGCGCAACCCGAACTCGAACGGATCAAGGCGCGGATGGGCTGGAATATCCCTTGGTACACCATCATTCCCACACCGGGCAGCGAGTTCGATGTCGACTTCGGTGTCGACCAATGGCACGGCACCAACGCATTCATCCGGGACGACGACCGCGTCTTCCGCACCTACTTCATCAACGACCGCGGCGACGAGACGTTCGTGAACACCTGGCGCTTTCTCGACATGACCGCGCTGGGACGTCAAGAAACCTGGGAAGATTCACCGGAGGGCTATCCGCAGAGCAAACCGTACGAATGGTGGAGCTGGCACGACACCTACCGCGAGACCGAGCCGTCGCGGTGGTTCGGCGACCCGGACCCGGACGATCCCAACGATCCTCGGCCACCGCGCCAACCCGAAGGGTGTGATTCCTGTGCCGACCGGTGATCCCGAGTTGCTGGCCCGGCTCTACCAGGAGACCCGCGACCGGATCGTCACCATGCTGACGGGACCCGAGGACCCAGCCTGGCAGGCAGTCGTGGCGGCCTGGGCCGACGCGACGGCCGGGCTCGTCGACCTCGCTCACACGGCGGGATTGAACGCACCGCTCGGCGATATCATCAGCCACGAGCACGATATCCGCGGCGCCATCGGTCGACCGGGTGCCCGGGATTCCACGGCAGTGCACCGCTCATCTGATCAGTTGCTCGCCAACCTCGACACCCCGGTACCGCTGTTGGTCGCGGTGGAGGACGCCGAGTACCGCAGCGGGTCGACCGACCGCGCCGAACTTCGGCTCCGTACCACCCGATTCGAGGCGTTGCGCTGGCGCACCGGCCGGCGCAGCCGCGACCAACTCGCCACGATGGACTGGTCGGCTGACCCGACGCCGGTGCTCGAACATCTGTACCTGTTCGGTCCCGCCGAGGCTGACCTCGTCGAGTAGGTCCACTGCCCGTCAACGCATTTCGAAATGCTGGTAGTCGATCGGCGAGCGCCACGACCCGCCCCACCGCCAGCCGCGGTCGGTGAACACCCGCACTGCGGGATCATCGCGGTGCAGCAGGCCGGGGTCCCTCCGATTACGGTCCAGATAGGGTCCGGCATTGGCCGGCTGCAACCCGCCCCTGCTGTCGAGGTACGGATTGAGCAGTGGATTCACGTCGATGGCACGGCCGTACGCATGCAGCGACCAGTTTCGCGAACCGGGGATACCGCGGCAGTTGAACGCCGACGTGTTGTTGTCCTGCATGGACAATTCGTCCACGCCGCCCGCATAACGACTTGCCGGCACCATCTTCTCGATCGGATAGCGCAACCGGTAGAGCTCCTGGAATATCGTGATGACCTGCGGCACAAGATCTTTGTGCACGATGAGGTCACCGCGGTGTGTTCGGCCGTCGAAACCGAGGTGGTCGAGTTCAATCCGCCGCAGCTGGTCCGGCCCGGCCGGGCAGCCCGGCCGCCAGGTCGGACCCAGCTCGGCGACCGTGACGGGATGCACGGCCGCCGGAGCGGGCGACGTCGACGGGCTGGTCGTGACGGTGGGTGCGGGCGACGCAGGTTCTGACGACGAAGGCGTACCGACCGGTGGTGTGGACGGTGCACATTGAACACACAGCAGGCCACCCGCGAGGATCATCGCGGCGACGATCCAGCGCCGGGCAGACATCCAACGGTGTCCCGAAGTCATCGCCTCTGGATATCCGCCCGAACGAAAACTCAATCAGCCGCGAGGAGATCGTCGATCTGGTTGATGGCGGACGAGGCACCCTCGACGACTCCCATGTCGAGCACCTTTTGCAAGGCCTCGGCACTCTCGTACCTACTCACGTAGACGGCGCGAGTGCCGGTGTCAGTGGCTTCGAAGCGGTAGGAATTCTCGGATACCGGCATATCGGGCACCGGATTGAAATCGTTGTCGGCAAAGCCATCCCGGAACGAGAAGCTCTCCGGTTCGTTCACCGCGGTGACCTCCCACCAGCCGGCGAACTTCTCCCCTTCGGGACTGGTCATGAAGTAGGTGACGCGGCCACCGGGAGTCAACGAGTGGTCGACCACGGTGGCCGGGTAGGTCGGCGGGCCCCAGACCTTCTCAAGTTGGCGCGGGTCGGCGTATACCGCCCACACCCGCTCGACAGGTGCGGCAAACTCGGCAGTGATGGTCAGGGTCAGGTTCTCGGCGTCTTGCGTAACGTCGGTGACAGGCATGTCAATGTCCTTTCTGGGCAGTCTCTTCAGGTTCTCGGGAGTTGCCGGGTGCCTTACGGGAAGGAGGGGTGTCCGCTGCGAACAACTCGTCCATCCGTGCGATGCGACCGCGCCAGACGGCCTCGATCTCACCCAGCATTGCGGCCACGGAACGCACCGCTTCCACGTCACCACTGGCCATCGCCTCACGCCCGATTCGACGTTTGGTGATCAATCCGGCCTTCTCCAGCACGGCGACGTGTTTCTGCACGGCGGCAAAGCTCATGTCGTACTTGGCCGCCAGCGTCGAGACCGAATGCTCACCGGCCAACACTCGCCGCAGGATGTCGCGCCGGGTGCGGTCAGCGAGCGCGTGAAACAGGGAATCGGCCCGCTCCTCGTCTTGCTCGGTCACGCCATAAACATACAACCAATCGGTTGTACATTGCAAGGCCGGATGTTCAACCGGTTCCGATCCGACTGAAGCCCGGGCCTGCCGCAGGCGGTCAACGCTTTCGGTCGCGCACCTTGTACGTCGAGGGCCACGATTGCCGACTCTCATCACCGAGCAGCGGGGTCCCTGCTCCTCCGACGCGGACGTCGTATGCCTCCTGACCTGCGCCGACCTCACGATTGGCGTGTTCCTGGGCCAGGTAGTACAACTCGTCGATCGCAGCTTCGCTGTAGGCGACGAACGTGGTCTTGCGGACCATATCGTTCATGCCCGCGGTCATCCGGTCGGGCAGGATGCGTGAGGCCAGCGCCGCCAGGCCCAACAGGGTGAACGGCACCACCCAGTAGCAGATGAACGACAGCGGCGTCCTGGTGTCCAGAATGGTCGCGTCGCCCTGCACGATCGGCGGGATCAACGACGAGATCGTCATCCCGGCGAAGGCGGCCACCCAGATCCAGGTCAGGATCGACACGATCCGCTTGAACAGGTCGCTCTCCACGACACCCGGGGGCTGGCCCGCTTCCGCGAACTCCTTCACGAACGGCTTTCCGATGAGCATGCCGACGAACGCGACCAGGAAGATCCCGGCATTGCTCAGCGGCTGCATCCACCGCTCCATGAAGCTCTGGCTGAGTGTCAACGTAAGGACCGTCAGCACAATGAATGTTGCGAGTGCGCCGATCTCCAGTGTGCGCCCGGAACCACCCGAGAGCCTGCTGATGACGAACGTGGCGATGGCAGCGGCCAGTGCGACGAGGACGGCCGTCAGGAACGGGACGTTCCCGACCAGAACCCAGTAGATGATCCACGGCGCGAAGCCGAAAAGAATGCCCACGACGGCACAGTCTAGGGGCTTACCGTTGCATATACGGCAAAGCGTCTCAGTCGGCGGTGCCGTTCTCGTGGTGCGGCCCGCCGCCGCTGCGCCATCCGGCGATCCTGCGCCCCATGCTGTCGACCACGCTTGTCGCGGCCTGCCCGATCCCGTCCACCACACCACCGAGGCCGTCGCGGATTCCCCGGATCAGCGGGTCGTTCGACTGGTCGAACCCGTCCTTGTAGTGCCGTGCGGCCGCACCGAAGTCTTCGCTCCAACCGGCCTTGTCGTCGTCGGACCGCAGCGGGTAGTCACCGGTCATGATCGCGCCATATCCCCCGGTGTCGACCCATTTGGTGAGTTCGGCCGCGCGGAGCACCGAGAACGGGTGCGTCTGCAGTTCGAGGTTGAGCAGCTTGAGCAGCCCGTCGCGCATGTCCCCGGTCCGGTCATACTCCTGCGCCTGGGCCAGAAAAGCCTGTGAGTCGAGCTTGTCCAACCGACTGCCGCCCGCCAGCTTCAACTCAACCCGGATCGCCGCGTCGATATCCTGCCCGCACAGCAATCCGGCCCGATCGCCCGAAAGTTCGGATTTGCGCTGCCATTCCAGCAAGGCGGCGACGATGGCCCGCAGCGCCCAGCCGCCAAGCGGGATGAAACCGAACGACGATGCCAACCGGATCAGATGCATCAGCATGGTGCGGTACACCGCATGACCGCTCAGCGCGTGGCCGAGTTCGTGCCCGACCACGAAACGCATTTCGTCGTGCGACATCAGGTCGTACATGCCCGAGGTGATGACGATGAACGGCTCGTCCATCCCGATGGTGTACGCGTTGACGGTCGGCGATTGAATCACGAACATCTCCGGGCGGACCTGTGCGTCGAGTACCTGCACGCAGTCGTCGAGCAGCGCCTCCAGGTCAGCGAACTGGCGCGGTCCCACGCGCGCCGAGCTCGCCAGATACAGCAGCCGGTGCTGGCGTTCGCGCAGCATTCCCGACAGCAGCTTGAGGATCTGGTCGAAGCCCTTGAGGCGACGCAACGCGGTCAGCGCCGTGCGGTCCGCGGGGTGCTCCCAGGCGCGTGAACTGATGTCGGGAAGAACGGTCCGTGCGGTCGCGGGTTGCTGGTTCATCGTGGGCGCCCTTCGTCGTCTGCAGCTCAACACTACGGACGGCGAGGGCGCCACGGCACCGCCAAATCAGGCCGGTGGCACCGAACTCAGGCGATGATCCGGACCAGGTATGGGGTCATCCCTTCGGTGCGCACCGGCGTCACCGCGACTACGGGATCAGTGCCCTGCACCATCTGGCCGTTGCCCACGAACAACGCGACACTCTGTGTGCCCTCGGGGCCGTAGAAGATCAGGTCGCCGGGCAGCGCCTGGGACGGCAGCACCTTCTGGCCGACCTTGTACTGCTCTCCCGAGGACCGCGGCATCTTGACGCCGGCTCCGGCGAACGCGTATACGATGAGGCCCGAGGCATCGAACCCGACGACGTTGGCCGACTGGTCGACGGCGACGCCCGGGGTGAGCCCGGGAACCGCGGCCGCGGGAGCCATGCCGGAAGTGACACCGGCTGTCAGCCCGGGGGCACTGGCACCCGGAGTCAAACCTGTGGCCGGGATTTCCCTCGCGATTCCGCGGGTGGGGCCGTTGGAGTCCCCGCCACCGTAGGTGAAGGGCACCCCGCGTTGCGAAAGCGCCCGGGAAATCACCAGATCCACGTACTGCTGATTGCCGGCAGGACGATCGACCGGGGCAGCGGCGGCAAGTCCGGGAGTTGCCACAAGAAGCGCCAGGCTGATCACAAGGGCATACGTGCGTCTCATCCGAACTTCAACTTTCTTCGACCAGGATACGGAGTGCGACGCCGACCGCTGGCCGAAGACAGTCGCGTCAACTATTTGTACCGTCGAGTTCAGGATTTGCCCAATTTCTATGCGAGGCAAGGCCGATCAGATGCACTAACGTGACCGAACGGTGACTGGAGACGCCGGATCCGCTGCTGTACGCCACTATACGGTGACGCGCGTCTCACCGTCAGGGTGCGTATCGACGGCGATGAGCACGGACCCCGGACCGGTCCGGAAGTTTGCACAGCCAGCGCCTGTGGTGGGTGTGCAGCGTCGGCAGATATCCGGCTCGGGTTCCGCATTTCCATTCAGCATCGACTGCGCCGCAAGCAGTTACGCAACCGCCTGGGCCGCCTGACAGGATGGATGCCATGCAGCATCAGATAACTCAGGATTCCTGGTCAGCCCGGCTCTGGCATGAGATCGAGCCCACCTATGCGGCGATCATCGCTCACCCGTTTCTGGACGGCCTGACCGACGGCACACTGGACGAGAAGGTGTTCGCTCAGTACGTCGCTCAGGACGTGCACTACCTGCGGGACTATGCCCGTGCGCTGGCCATCGTGGCAGCCAAGGCACCCAGCCTGGCCGATACCGCGATGTTCGCCCGCCACGCCGCCGAGGTGTTCGATGTCGAATTGGGGCTACACAGCGAGCTGCTGCCCGAACTGGGTCTGGATCCGGTGACGCTGAACGCCGCGCCCGTGGCGCCGACGACGCGCGCCTACACCAGCTATCTGCTTGCCACCGCCTACAGCGGCAGCTTCGCCGATGGGTTGGCGGCGGTCCTACCGTGTTACTGGATCTATGCCCGCGTCGGGACCGCGCTGATGGAAAAGGGCTCTACCGACCGGCGGTACCAACGCTGGATCGACAGCTACGGCGGAGAGGCGTTCGCCAAGACCGTCGCCGAGGTGCTGGCCCTGACCGACCGGGTGGGAGCGACCCTGGCCGACTCCGAGGAGCAGGTTGCGCGGGCGCATTTCGCGCTCACCTCGCGCTATGAGTGGATGTTCTTCGACGCTGCCTACCGGCGCGAGGAGTGGCCCGTCTAGAGCGGGCTCAGGCGCTCGGCCGCCCAGATCGGGCGGCCGAGCGGACCGGACGACTACTTCAGCGCTGCCAGCGCGGCGTCGTAATTGGGCTCGGTGGCGATCTCGGGCACCAGTTCGGTGTACGCGACCTTGCCGTCGGCACCGATCACGATGACCGCACGTCCCAGCAGGCCGGCCATCGGGCCGTCGGTGATCGTGATGCCGTAGTCCTCACCGAAGCTGTCGCGGAAAGCCGACGCCGTAGTCACGTTCTCGATGCCCTCAGCGCCACAGAACCGGTTCTGTGCAAACGGCAGGTCCTTCGACACACACAGCACGGCCGCACCACTCGCGGCCGCGCGCTCGTTGAACGTCCGCACGCTCGTCGCGCACACGGGGGTGTCGACGGACGGGAAGATGTTCAGCAACACGGCCTTGTCGCGGAACTGATCGCTGTTCACCACGCCGAGATCGGTGCCGGTCAGGCTGAAGCTGGGCGCCGGTGCCCCGACCGCGGGCAGTTCGCCGACTGTGTTGATGGGATTTCCACGCAAGGTTATCTGTGCCATGCGCTCAGTCTGTCAAAACCGGGCGCCGGATGGGCAGGCCGGGGTGCAACGATGGGAGTGATGATCGATCTGCCGGAGGCGGTGCGCGCGATGGGCGCGCGGGGGCCGCAGTGGCAGGCCTGGGTCGACGGACTCCCCCGGATGGTGCGGTCCCAACTCGACGAGTGGCAGCTGGTGATCGACGGGGACCCCACGCACGGCCACTGCTCACTCGTGCTGGCTGTCCGCACCCCGGATCGTGCAGCGGGAATGCTCAAGATCGGCTTTCCTGACACCGAGTCCGAACATGAGCATCTTGCGCTGAGGCGATGGGGAGGCAACGGTGCGGTCCGTCTGCTGAGCGCCGCTCCCCCTCGTCGCGCGATGCTGCTGGAACGTCTGCAGCCACGAAACCTCAACGAGCTCTGGGACATTGAGGCCTGCGAAGTTGTCGCCGGCCTGTACCGGAAAATTCATGTTCCCGCCTTACCGCAGCTGCGTCTGCTGAGCGAGTCCGTCACCGAGTGGACCGCCGGTCTGGCGGCCCTGCCCCGCAACGCCCCGATCCCGCGCAGGCTGGTGGAACAGGCGATAGCCCTCGGCACGAACCTGGCCGCCGAGCCCGCCAGCACCGGCACACTGATCCACACCGACCTGCATTACGAGAACGTACTGGCAGCCGAACGCCAACAGTGGTTGGTGATCGACCCGAAGCCGATGAACGGCGACCCGCACTACGAGATCGCGCCGATGCTGTGGAACCGGCGCGAGGAACTGGCCGGATATGTGCGCGAAGGCGTGCGGCGACGGTTCTACGCGCTGGTCGACGCGGCCGGATTCGACGCCGACCGGGCCCGCGCGTGGGTGATCGTGCGGATGATGCACAACGCCATGTGGGAACTCACCGAGAACGTCGAACCCGACCCGGACTGGCTGACCGCCTGCGTGGCCATTGCCAAGGCCGTGCAGGACTGACGGCGGTCACGCCGCAGCGATGGCTGCACGGAGTCGCTCCCGCCACCACGCGACCCGCTCCGGCTCGGTCACCGCATATCGGCCGAGCAGGTCCTGCTGCGGGGCAGGCGGCATCGGGGCCACCGGCAGGAAACCGTCGGCGGTGACCAGTGATCGCGACGGGCCGACCAGATCGGCTGCCAGCAGTGACCTGGCGCCCAGTTCGCAGGCGTACGGCAACTCCGGGAGCGCACCGGCCAGCGCTAGCCCGGTGGTCAGACCCACGCTGGTCTCCAACGCCGAGGTGACGAGGCACGGCAATCCGCTGACCTCGGCTGTCCGCAGCGCCCGGCGGGCACCGCCCATCGGACCGCTCCGCAGGATCGCGATGTCAGCGGCTTCACCGAGGGTGACACCTGCCGGAACCTCGGCTTCTCGGATCGCCGCATCTGCGGCGATGCGGACATCGACCCGGCGGCGCACCGCCGCCAACTCTGCCAACGTGCGGCACGGCTGCTCGACGAATTCCAATCCGTTGGCCGCCCTGTCCAGCGCCGCAATCGCGGTGGCGGCGCTCTCGACATCCCATCGCCCTCTGGCGTCACAGCGGAGCGCGCTGCCCGGGCCCAGCGCCGCCCGCACGGCCTCGAGCCGAGCGATGTCGTCGGCCAGGGTGTCCCCGTCCGCGCCGACCTCGACCGCGGCTGTTCGGCAGGGTGTCGCGGAGGCGATCTCGTGTGCGCGGGCGGCGTTTACTGCCGGAACGGTGACGGCGACCTGAACGCGTCCGCGTACCGGGTCCGGAAAGCCCACGGTGCCCGCCTCGGTCGCGGCAGTCAGCCAGCGGGCCAGCACTCGGTCGTCATCGTCGCGCTGCGGGCTGAACTCACCCCAGCCCTGCGGCCCCTCGATGAGCATGCCGTGGTGCATCGTGACCTGCCCGACAGGATCGATCAGCGGGATGGCAAACACCGGTGCGCTGTCAAAGTCGATCAGAGTCTTCACAAGGAAATGACGCTAGCCCACGCCGCGCCCGGTGCGTGGAGCCTAGACTTCGGTGCGGGCCTGAGCGGGACGAATGCGGAGGAGATCGGCATGGCGAGCCGAGTGCGGCGGGGCGTGATGGCGGCGTTGTCGGTGGCGGCGTTGGCAGCGGTGCCGATGGGGGTGACCGCCGTCGTGACACCCGCGGTGAGTTTGGCGGGGTGCCAGCCGGGCGAAACCGGAGTCATCTACGGATGTGCACCGTTCTGTGTGCCCGGACGGCAACTCGACGCCGCGACCGGTCTGTGCCTGCCGGTACCGCCGCCGGCAGCAGCACCGGCGGTTGGCGGTAGAACCCCGCTCTGGTAACCGACTCTCCGATCGAGGACCGGGCAAGGCCCAACTACGCTCAGGCCATGGCGAATGTCCTGACCGTCAATGTGGCCCACCCGCGACCCAACCCGGACAAGCCGCAGACGCTCACCGGCATCGACAAGCGCCCGACCGACGACGCTGTCGCCGTGCGCTCCCCCGGCCCGATGCATGGCGGGCTGGGCAGCGGACTGGTCGGCGACACCATCGGCAATCAGCTGTTCCACGGCGGTGACGATCAGGCGGTGTACGCCTACGCGCGCGAGGATCTGGACTACTGGCAGATCGAACTGGACCGCGAGATCGCCAACGGGGTGTTCGGCGAGAATTTCACCACCGCGGGCATAGATCTCACCAATGCTCTGATCGGCGAACGCTGGCGGGTGGGGACAGCCGGGCTGGAGCTCGAAGTGTCCCGGCCGCGGATCCCCTGCCGCACGTTTTCGGCGTGGTTGGAGATCAACGGTTGGATCAAAACCTTTACCAGGGCCGCGATTCCGGGCGCATACCTTCGGCTCGTGACCCCCGGCACCGTGCGCGCCGGGGATCAGATCGTGGTGACCGAACGGCCCGACCACAACATCACCGTCGGGATCGTGTTCCGGGCTCTGACGCTGGAAGCGCAACTGCTGCCGGATATTCTGCGCGCCGACGCGTTGCCCGAGGTGCTCAAGGACCTCGCAGCGCGACGCGCCGGCACCTAGCCTCCGGCTTTTACTCGGGCCAGCTGTTCTTGAGGATGACCTCGACGAAATCCTCACGGACGAACGACTTGTCGAAATGCGCAAGGACGTCGGCGTTGACTGTGCCGAAGGTGGACTGGGGACGGTGTTTGACCCCGTCGGTGAACGCCTGCAGGATGCAATTTTTGAAGTCGGCCCGCGGGTGCGCCTTCGTCACCTCCGCAAGGGCGTCCGCTGAGAGTTGATCGCGTCCGATGCCGAGCACATCGGTTTCGACTCCGGCGGTCACCAAGGCGATTTCGGGATCGAGGAACTCCGGTACGCCCGGTGTGGTGTGCAGCGCAATCCCCAGCCAGACCTTGCGGGCTGCGGCCTCATCGACCCCGCGCTCGAGCAGAAAGTCCCGCGCCGCGTGGGCGCCGTCGACCTCGAACCGCAGGGCCGAATTACTGCGGTACGGTTCGGTCAAGCCGAGATCGTGGAACATCGCACCGACGTAGAGCAGTTCCAGGTCGGGCTGCAATCCGCGGCGCTGCCCCTGCAATGCACCGAACAGGAACACCCGCCGGGAATGGTGGAACAACAGATCGTTCTCCGCGTCGCGGATGTACTGGGTGACATCGCGCACCAGCGCGGTGTCGGGAATGGTGATACCGGCGATGGCCTCGGTTGTCGGAATGGTCATGACACCTCGCATTCGTGAGCGGATTGGAAATCTGAGACCAGTCTGCGACCGCCCGCGGCAACCCGACCATGGCCGATGCGCCATGTTTCCCACAAGAAGCGACACAATGAGCGGATGACAGCAGCGATGCGTTCACGGATCGTGGTCATCGTCGTCTTCGACGGTACGAAACTCCTCGACGTGGCAGGCCCTGCCGAGGTCTTTGCCGAAGCGAACCGGTTCGGTGCCGATTACCTACTCAAGGTCGCATCGGTGGACGGCCACGACGTCACGACCTCGATCGGCACAAAGTTCGCCGTGACCGAACGCGTCTCGGACATCCACGGCGTCGACACCGTCCTGGTGGCCGGTGGGGACAACCTGGTGGGTCAGCCCATCGACCCCGCGCTGGTGGCGTCGCTCCGCGACATCCCGTCGCGGACCCGGCGCCTGGCCTCGATATGCACGGGGGCGTTCATCCTCGCCGAGGCAGGCCTGTTGAGCGGTCGACGAGCCACCACCCACTGGCGCCATGCCCGCTTGCTCGCACGTGCCCATCCCGACATCGCCGTCGAACCGGATGCGATCTACGTGCGCGACGGTGACGTGTTCACCTCGGCGGGAGTGTCGGCAGGGATCGATCTGGCGCTGGCGTTGGTGGAGCTGGATCACGGCACCGAACTGGTCCGCCAGGTGGCGCGTTCGTTGGTGGTGTACCTCAAACGAGCCGGCGGTCAGTCCCAGTTCTCGACGCTGGTCGAGACCGAGGTGCCGTCGCAGTCGGCGATCAGGCGGGTCACCGAAGCGGTCGCGGCGGATCCGGCCGGCGACCACAGCGTGAAAAGCCTTGCCGCGCTGGCATCGCTGAGCACCCGCCAGCTGACCCGCCTCTTCCAGGCCGAACTCGGAACCACGCCGGCACGGTATGTGGAGAGGGTGCGCATCGACGTCGCCCGCGCCGCGCTCGACGCCGGCGCTGCGGTCGGTGACACTGCCCACGCGGCGGGTTTCGGCAGTGCCGAAACGCTGCGGCGCGTGTTCGTCAACCACCTCGGTGTCTCCCCGAAGGCTTACCGGGACAGGTTCCGCACCGCCGCGCGCGGGTGAGCTCGGGCTCAGACCCAGCGGGGAAGTTCCTGACCGATGAGTGGTGCGATCTTGTCCGCCATGTAGGCGTGCCCGGCATCGGTCGGGTGAATGCGATCGCCGCCGATCAACTCGGGCCGGTCGAAGAACCAACCCGCTTGAATGGGGTCGAAGAACTCCGCGCCGACGTCGCGGGCCGCGTCCCGGAGAATGTCCCGGGTCCGGTACATGTTGGGAGGCACGTCGGCGTTGATCCACGGCGGCCCGATGACGAGAAGTTTCGCCGCGGGTGCGATCCGGCCCGCCAGCGCCAGCGCATCGCGGCTCATGCGGGCGAGCGCCGCCGGGTCCGCGTCCATATCGTTGCGAGAGCCGAAGAACACGATCAGCGAGTCGTCGGGTTGCACTGCGCGCGCCGTCAGATCGTGGAAGATGCTGCCGCGGTTGCCCCGCACCACATAGCCCGCTCCCCCTTCGGCGACCACGTCGGCGGTGACGAGCACGCCGCGGCTGGCGAGCGCCTGCCAGGCCAGCGTCGTCCACCCTTTCGGCCCGAGTCCACCTTCATTGGTGCCGGTGGTGTACGAGTCGCCGATCACCGCGATGTGGTTCAGCCGCGGGTCCAACCCTGACGTCGTGTACTGCTGCTCGGGTATCTGGATGACCAACCCGACCAGAAGGCCGAACGAGATGACGAACGTGGTCAGACGACTCACTGCTACCTCCACTGCCGGTGAGACGTATCTGTCCCGCTCTGCGATTCTCGATCAGACTCCCAGCCGACGGTGTCACATCGGTAACGAGCCCATAACAACCTGTGCCACAGCATATTCGGTGGCCGCGCCAGGTCATCCCGCGCGTGCCGAAACCGGTGTCTGCCGGGTGTCCAGCTCACCGTCGATCCGGTGCAGCTTGCTGTTGGGCGGGTCGGCAGGTTTGATGTCGACCATCCTGCGCATCCATCGCCGAGCAGGCTCCTCGACACCGTGGTACAGCAGGATCGCCCCGACGACCGCGATCGCGAACAGGCCCGCGAGAATCAGCTTCCCGGACCAGCCCGACATCGTGAGCTCGAACTGCTCGGCCGCCCACAACCAGGCCGTATGGACCAGTTCATGCACCATGTACAGCCCGAAGGAGATCTGGCCGCCGTAGACGAACCATCGCGTCGACAGCAGCGCGGGGAGGCTGCCCAGCCCGACCGACATGACCACCACCAACGGGACGAACAGGATGTCCACCAGACCGCCGGCGTCCCCGACGGTGTTCATCGGGTGTCCGTCGAAGAAATACAGGAGGCCGATGATCGCTGCCGACAGCCCGATGGACAGATAGCCTGCGCCACGGCGACTGCGGTCGGTCAGCTGCAACTTGCGCACCGCGGCGCAGGCCAGCGCACCGGCGATGAACTGCATGACGATCCGGGGCAGCCAACTCCACGGTGTGTAGAAATGTCCGGTCGCCATGAGCAGGACCACCGGCGGCAGCGAGGCCGCGATGGCCAGCCACACCAAGCTCCGGGCCCGGGTGGCGCGAGCTATCCGGAAGACCACCATGATAAGGGCCCCGAACAGGAGGTATGCCAGCCACTCTGCGCTGATCGACCAGGCCGGACCGTCCCAGCTGGACCCGTCGAAGTACGGCTGGAACCACAACTGCACCAGAAACAGCTGGCGCAGGTAGCTGACCGCGGTGTACTGACTGGTGTCCTCGGGCGGCACGTGCCCGACGTTCAGGGTGAAGATCAGCCACAGCGCCGCCAGATGCAGCGTGACCAGGTACACCGGCCACACGCGGGCCAGCCGCAGCCACAGGAAGTGCAGCGTCGCCCGGGTCGACCACGACGGGCCCATCCGGTCCAGGTAGTTCCAGGTCAGGACGAACCCACTGAGGATGAAGAACAGGTCGACGCCCTGGGCGCCGCGATCGAGTGCAGGCGCGAGCGCCTCGGCGAATGCCGGAGCAGCATCGTGCAGCAATGGCCGGAAGTGGAACAGCACCACCCAGACGGCTGCGACGATGCGCAGTCCCGTCAGGGCCTTGATCTCTGCGCCGCGCACAACACTCTTTCCGTATCCACACTCAGCTGACTCGTCCATGCCACCGCCGCGGCTGGCCGGGCGGATCACAGGGTCGCGACCTGGCACCCGGCAGCCATCGCAGACTAGCAGCGAGCGGCTGGACACCGTGTGTCAACAGGCCTGTGCACTTGCTGGGCGGGCGTTCTCGCCGCGGTCACGACAGGCTCGGGTTGCGTTGTGCAGCAAAGCGTTTCCCTGTTGCACAGAGCGGATCGAACGCGGCTCGCCAGCGCGGACAGCGCGTGTCGCAATCGCCCGGCATCTCAGGGCAACGGTACCTGGGATCCGTCGAACTGGCGGGCACCGGCATTGATCGAGGACAGCCACGCGAACAGCTTGGCCTTGGCTATCAGCGCCGGGATGTCACCGGTCGCGGGCGGATCGGTGGCTACGGCGTCGGTCTTCTGCCAGGGCTGGCAGCCACTGGTCTTGAAGGCCTTGTCGGTGGCGTCGATCTGCACCACCTGAGGCTTCTTGCTGAACGCGTTGTCGATGATGTCGCCGCCGTGCAGGTCTGCCATTCGCTTCCAGTAGCAGGTGCCGTCCTCTACCGGCCCCGCCGAGGCGTAGGTACCCGGTTCGATGTCGGTACCCACCACGAACAGGCCGTCATGGTCGATGGCCGCTGCAGGCACAGCCGGCGGTGCCGGAGGCGCGGCCGGGTCTGCAGCTGCCGCGGGCGTGGGCGACGGTGCCGCGGGCGCAGGGCCGGGTGCAGGCCCCGGTGCGGGGCCGGGTACCGAGGGCACGCCCGGATCAGCACCAGCGATACCGCTGAACGCCCCGCCGCCGGCAACAAGTAATGCGGCGGCGAGGATCGCTAATTTCATCGGCCTCATCGGACGCCAGCGTACCGCGTACGCGGCGGTTCTCCCCGGGGTTGCTGTGGCAAGCTCGCGATGTGGAAGTGCCGCACCTCGATCCGAGCCTGCCCCACCTGGCCGACGTGATCCCTGCGGTACTCACCGCCATGGGTGCGTCGGGATTCACCGGCGGCCCTGTCGACGCGCCGATCGAACTGCCGGGTCCGGTTGCCGGCGCGTGCGTGCTGCTGGTGGACGGGCTGGGCGCGGAACTGTTGGATGCCCATGCCGACGACGCGCCGGTGCTGACCGGCCTGCGCGGCAGGACTCTCCAGGTCGGCTTTCCGTCCACGACCGCAGCCGGCCTGGCCGCCGTGGGCACCGGAGTTCGGTCCGGCGAGCACGGCATGGTGGGCTACTCCTTCCGGGTACCCGACGCCTTTCCTGGAACCGGTGTGATCAACGCACTGCGCTGGCGTCCGCACCCGTGGGGCGAGGACCTGCGCGAGCGGGTGCCACCGGAGCAGATACAGCCGCTACCCACCACGTTCGAACGCGCCGCCGCCGCCGGAATCGCGGTGAGTGTGGTCTCCGGTGCCGAGTTCGCGCACTCCGGGCTCACCCGCGCAGTCCTGCGCGGTGCCCGCTACCGCGGCGTCCATGCCATCGGCGAGCTCGCCGCCGGTGTCGTCGACGTCATCGCCGGGCGTGGTTTCTGTTACGGCTACCACAGCGAACTCGACCTGGTGGGTCACCTGCACGGACCGGGATCGCTGCCCTGGCGGATGCAGCTTCGCCAGGTCGATCGCCTCGTCGAATCGGTGGTCGAGGCGTTGCCGCCGGGTGGGCTGCTCGCTGTGGTGGCCGACCACGGCATGGTCACGGTCGATTCGGCCACCACCGTCGACATCGACGCCAGCCTGCCGTTGCTCGCGGGTGTACAAGCCGTCGGCGGCGAGGCCAGGGCCCGCCATGTTTACGTCACCGACGGCGCCGTCGGGGATGTGCTGGCCGCCTGGCGCGAGACGCTGGCCGACACCGCGTGGGTGCTGTCACGGGACGAGGCGGTCGCCGCCGGGTGGTTCGGCGATCGGGTGCGTGACGACGTGCGCCCGCGCATCGGGGATGTCGTTGCCGCCGCCCGTGACCGCGCGGCGATGGTGCGCCGCGACACCGAACCGCTGGAGTCGTCATTGATCGGCCACCATGGTTCGCTGACCAGCGCCGAACAAAACATCCCGCTGCTGTTGGCTCTCGGATAATCGGACGGGGTGCCCAAATGAGCATTAGGTGGACTAAGATTCCCCGCATGAAGTTTGTAGGGCTCGCTGCCATCGGCGCCGCTGCCGCCATTGCTCTCGCCGCTCCTGCGCACGCGGATATGGACACCGACTTCGCCAACGAACTGCACACCTACGGCATCTACGGGCAGCGCGACTACAACGCGTGGATAGCCAAGATCGGCTGTAAGCGGCTGCACAACGGCGTCGATCGCAATGCCAATGACGCGGCCTCGTTCGTCACCAAGAACCTGGACCGGGACAGCAGCACAGCGCAGGTGTGGCAGTTCCTCGGCACCGCCATCAATTACTACTGCCCTGATCAGCGCTTCGTCATGGAAGAGGCCGCTGCGCAGTCGGGCTGAAATCTGCAACCGGCCACATCCGAGACTTTTGGAGCAAAATGTTGAACCGCATGCGACCGCATCGTGTGAGTAATCTGATCCGCGCCGGCGTGGCCACGTGTGCCGTGGTGGGCAGCCTGGCCGCCATTCCGGGCATCGCCTCCGCAGATGCCACCGACGACTACCCGATCCCCAACCGGATCTTGAAGACGGAGTGCGACGCCGAGCAGATCATGGCGGCGGCCCGCGATGTCGAACCGGTGTACTACGAGCGGTACATGATCGACTACAACAACAAGCCGCCGGCCGATCAGCAAGGTGCCCGGGATCGCATCCACTGGTTCTTCTCGATGGATTACGCCGGACGCCGTCAGTACTCGGAGAACACCGCGACCAATGCGTTCTACGAGCAGATGGCGTGGCGCTGGCCGAACTGGGCCAAGCTGTTCTTCAACAACAAGGGTGTGGCGGCGAACACCACGGATATCTGCATGAACTACCCGCGCGGTGATATGTCCTTGTGGAACTGGTAATTCCCGGGCCACCCCCACTGCGCACCGTTGGATCCGCGGGTATTGTCGCCGCTGGTTTCGTTACCTGCATCACCATTGGTCGTCGACGCGCAGCGACGTGATCCCACGGGTTTATTCGATCAACCCGTGGTGAGCGTTTGTTTTGCCGATGACGCTTGCTCGACTCATGCATTGGCGACCGATGCCGCCGGGCCCGCGACCCGGCGTGACGATGATATCGGCGTTTTACGATTCTGTTATATAAGCTAATATCTCGCTTAACTTAGCTAACGGGTGGAGACGCGAGGGTGCACATGGCACAGAGCAGCAACGACATCCGGTGCCTCGGGACCGGTGCCGGAACGCGATGACGAACGGTACGAAAAACCGACGGACCAAACAGTTCTCGATCACGAGACTGGCGAGGCGGTTTTGGATTCCGGTGCTCATCGCGGTCGTAGTGGTTGTCGGTGCGTTCACTGTGCTGCGGGTGCGCACGTTCTTCGGCGCCGGCGATGGCACGGGCATGGCCAGCGCGAAGGTCGATGACACCAAACCGTTCGATCCCAAGGTCGTGGTCTATGAGATCTACGGCGAACCGGGCGCCTATGCCGACGTCAACTATCTGGACCTCGACGCCCAACCTCAACGGGTCGACGGCGTGAGCCTGCCGTGGACGCTGCGGTTGGAGTCGACGGCACCGTCGGTGTTTCCCAACATCGTCGCCCAGGGCAACGGTGACACGATCAGCTGCCGCATCACCGTCGATGACGAACTCAAAGACGAGCGCACCTCCAACGGCGTGAACGCCCAGACCTTCTGCTTGGTGAAATCTGCATGAGCTCCCCCACTCCCGACGCACCCACTGACGCCTTCCCGGCGGCGGACGCGCCCAAGCTTGCGCGCCATGGTGGCCTTGCGAAATGGATCCGGCGCCTTGCCATTCCCATCATCCTGGTCTGGATCGCCGTCATCGCAGTGCTGAATGTGATCGTCCCCCAGCTCGAAGAGGTCGGGGAGATGCGCTCGGTGTCGATGAGCCCCGATGACGCGCCGTCGATGATCGCGATGAAGCGCGTCGGCGAGGTGTTCCAGGAGTTCAAGTCCAACAGCTCGGTGATGGTCGTGCTGGAGGGTGACGAAGCCCTCGGCGACGATGCACACAAGTTCTACGACGAGGTCGTCGACAAGCTCGAAGCCGACAAGAAGCACGTCGAGCACGTCCAGGATTTCTGGGGCGACCCGCTGACCGCCTCCGGCGCGCAGAGTTCTGACGGCAAGTCGGCCTATGTGCAGGTTTACACCGCCGGTAACCAGGGTGAGGCGCTGGCCAACGAGTCGGTGGAAGCCGTTCAGTCCATCGTCGATAGCGCGCAGGCCCCGTCCGGCGTGAAAGCCTACGTCACGGGTCCGGCCGCACTCTCAGCCGATCAGCAGATCGCCGGTGACCGCAGCATGCGGATGATCGAGATGCTGACGTTCACCGTCATCATCATCATGCTGCTGCTGGTCTACCGGTCCATCGTCACGGTGATCCTGACCCTGCTGATGGTGGTGTTGGGGCTGGCCGCGGCCCGTGGTGTGGTGTCGTTCCTGGGCTTCTACGAGATCATCGGCTTGTCCACGTTCGCGACAAACCTGTTGGTGACGTTGGCGATTGCCGCGGCCACCGACTATGCGATCTTCCTGACCGGGCGATATCAAGAGGCCAGAAGTGTCGGCGAGGACCGAGAACAGGCCTACTACACGATGTTTCACGGCACCGCGCATGTGGTGCTGGGTTCGGGCATGACCATTGCCGGTGCCACTCTGTGCCTGCACTTCACCCGCCTACCGTATTTCCAGTCCCTGGGTATCCCGCTGGCGATCGGCATGACCGTCGTCGTTTTCGCGGCCTTGACACTGGGACCCGCGGTCATCACCGTGGCCAGCCGGTTCGGCAAGACGCTGGAACCCAAGCGCGCCATGCGTACTCGTGGGTGGCGCAAGATCGGTGCCGCCGTGGTGCGCTGGCCCGGACCGATCCTGATCGCCACGATCGCCTTGTCGCTCATCGGACTCTTGACGTTGCCCGGTTACCGCACCAACTACAACGACCGCGACTACCTGCCGCAGGATCTCCCGGCGAACAGTGGTTACGCGGCCGCCGACCGGCACTTCTCCCAAGCGCGGATGAATCCCGAGCTGCTGCTCATCGAGAGCGATCACGATCTGCGCAACTCCGCGGACTTCCTGGTTGTCGACCGGATCGCGAAGCGCGTCTTCCAGGTGCCCGGCATTTCCCGGGTGCAGGCCATCACCCGACCGCAGGGCACCACGATCGAGCACACCTCGATCCCGTTCCAGATCAGCATGCAGGGCACCACCCAGACCATGAACATGAAGTACATGCAGGACCGCATGAAAGACATGCTGTCGATGGCCGATGAGATGCAGAAGTCGATCGACACCATGGAATCCATGCTCCAGCTGACCAGGGAGATGGCTGACACCACCCACAGCATGGTCGGCAAGATGCACACCATGGTCGTCGACGTGGCCGAACTGCGGGACCACATCGCCGATTTCGACGATTTCTTCCGGCCGATCCGCAACTACCTGTACTGGGAACCGCACTGCTTCGACATTCCGATGTGCTGGTCGATTCGATCGATCTTCGACACCCTCGACGGCATCGACACCATGACCGACGACATCCAGAAGCTGATGCCGGACATGGACCGTCTCGACGAACTCATGCCGCGGATGGTCACGATCATGCCGCCGATGATCGAGACGATGAAGAAGATGAAGACGATGATGCTGACCATGCAGGCCACCATGGGTGGGTTGCAGGATCAGATGGAAGCCATGATGGAGAACCAGACGGCCATGGGCCAGGCGTTCGACGCTTCCAAGAACGACGATTCCTTCTATCTGCCGCCCGAGACGTTCGACAACCCGGACTTCAAACGCGGCATGAAGATGTTCCTGTCCCCCGACGGGCATGCGGTGCGGTTCATCATCAGCCATGAGGGCGATCCGATGAGCCCCGAAGGCATCTCACATATCGACAAGATCCAGCAGGCCGCCAAGGAAGCCATCAAGGGCACGCCGTTGGAGGGCTCGAAGATCTACCTCGGCGGTACCGCGGCCACCTTCAAGGACATGCAGGAAGGCGCCAACTACGACCTGCTGATCGCCGGAATCGCCTCACTGTGCCTGATTTTCATCATCATGCTGATCATCACCCGCAGCGTGGTGGCGGCCGCGGTCATCGTCGGCACGGTGGTGATATCGCTGGGTGCGTCCTTCGGCCTGTCGGTGCTGATCTGGCAGCACCTCATCGGACTCGAGCTGCACTGGATGGTGCTGGCGATGTCGGTGATCATCCTGTTGGCCGTCGGCGCCGACTACAACCTGCTCCTGGTATCCAGATTCAAAGAGGAGATACACGCCGGGCTCAACACCGGCATCATCCGCGCCATGGGTGGCACCGGCTCGGTGGTGACCTCGGCCGGTCTGGTGTTCGCATTCACCATGATGTCGATGGCCGTCAGCGAACTTGCGGTGATCGGGCAGGTGGGCACCACCATCGGCCTTGGCCTGCTCTTCGACACGTTGGTGATCCGGTCGTTCATGACCCCGTCGATCGCGGCGTTGCTCGGTAAGTGGTTCTGGTGGCCGCAGCGTGTGCGTCAACGCCCGGTGCGGGCGCCGTGGCCGGATATCCAGAAGGATCCGCAGGAATCGCTGAACCGATAGCACCGACGGCGCTAGGGTGTCCGCTGCTCCAGCCCGTACTTCAGATTCGACAGCTTGAGCGACCAGTCGTCCGAAACCGCCTGACGTACAGCGCTATCCGCACCGAGGCCGCAGTGGGTGACGGTGAGCTTCACCTGGTCTTCGTTCGGCTCGATGTCGAACGAGACCTGGGACCGTCGTTCCGCCGCGGCCACGGCGACGGTCTCGTCAGTGCCGAAAGCGCGGAAGGTGAACGCAAGCCGCTGATATGGGTCGGATTCCAGGATCACCTGCTCGGGCTCTTCGATCCGCAACCCGTTCTCGACCCATATGTAGGTTGACCCTCGCAGCCAGTCCGATTCGATCGCGTGGCCCAGGTACGCCGCCGAATACCCGGGGTTCGTGATGGCGTACCACACCCTTTCCGGCGTGCTGCGGATGTAGGTCGTGTAGACGAATTCTTCGCCGAGGTCGGTGACGTCCGCGAGTGTGAGCACCTGCGGACGGTCGTAGCGGTCGATCCAGCGGTCGGTGATCGCGTTGATCGGTCGGGTGCACAGATAGTGCAACTTCTCCCTGCCTCGCCACACCGTGGTCACCAACTCGGCGCTCTCCAGCACGCTGAGATGCTTGCTCACCGATTGCCGCGCCATTGTCAGCCCGTCGCACAGCTCCCGAAGCGTCTGGCCGTCGTGGTCGTTGAGGCTGTCGAGCAGTTGGCGCCGGCTCGGATCAGCCAACGCCTTGAAGATCTCGTCCATCTCCCCCATATTACGCAGCCTTATGGCTGCATATTTTCGGATTCTCACCCCGCCGGGCTGCCACGCGGGTTGAAGACGGCTTAACGCGCCGGCCTGAAATTCGCCCGATCTGCAACTCGAGGTACCAGCGTCGAACGTGCTACGCGCAGCGACAGGGCATGACACCGGTGCGCCGCAGCCGGGCCGGCGGCGCCGGACCACCTGCTGCTCGAAAAATCCGATGGTACAGCGCCTTTCGCCACACTCTGAATTGTCACCACGACGGTTCGGGCGCGGATACATGCACTGCCGCAAGCACATTGAGGCAAGCCGACCTTCATGAGGATCGAGGCCAAACCAAGGCGGGAAATGTCTTCCAACTGCACTTTTTAGAACGACACTGAATTCGATATTCCGTGAACTGACCAGTACGAACGGCCACTTGTGAAGGGAGTCACATATTTTGGTCGGCCAAATTCGCCTCTGTTAATGTCCGGCCGCATGTTTGCTATCGCGACGCTGATGGCGCTTGTCCAGCAGGTATCGGGCACGCCGTACATCTCCGGTGGGGACTCTCCGTCCGGAACCGACTGCTCGGGCCTGGCCTCATGGGTGAGCAATGTGGCCACCGGCCGGCCGGCATTCGGGGACCGGTTCAACACCGGGAACCAGGAACGCGCCCTTCTGGCCCGCGGCTTCAAATACGGAAGCGAGCCCGGTGCGCTGGTGATCGGCTGGAACAGGGGCCACACCGCGGTGACGTTGCCCGACGGCACACCTGTGTCCTCCGGCGAGGGCGGCCGCGGTGTGAAGGTGGGGGGCGGCGGCGCCTACCAGTCGCAGTTCACCCACCACATGTACCTTCCCGCGCAGGCCGCCGACCCGGCCACGCCACCCGGCGCGCCGATGCCCTTAGGTGCCCCACCCCCGCCTGAAGCCCCGATGCCCCCGGCTCCGCCGCCTGCGATGGATCCGCCTCCGCCGCCACCGCCGGCTGATCCGTTCGCGCCACCGCCACCGCCACCTGCCGACCCGTTCGCGGCACCAATTGTCTTGGATGTGCCACCACCCCCGGCACCCCCGGCACTGCCTGCGCCACCCCCCGCGCCCGGAACGATGCCCGTCTGACCCGACCGGGATCACACCTGCGGCGGGCGTGGGACGACGGTTCACTCGGATAACGTCTCGGTGTGATCGTGCTGCTGCCTCCGTCGGAGACCAAGCGCACCGGCGGGGACGGCCCGCCGATGCGTTTCGACGCTCTGAGTTATCCCGCCCTCACGCCGCTGCGCGAGGCTCTGGTCGACCAACTGGTCAGCGTCGCGGCCGACCCCCCTGCCTGTCGCAAGGCGCTGGGCCTCTCCCCCGCCCAGGACGCCGAGATCGAACGCAATGCGGCACTTCGGGCGGCGCCGACGCTGGCGGCGATCAACCGCTACACCGGCGTGCTCTACGACGCCCTCGATGTCGACTCGCTGCGCGGCGCGGCGGCGGGCCGGGCCCGTGACCGCCTCGCCGTCGGATCCGCACTGTTCGGCCTGTTGCGGGCCGAGGACCGGGTTCCGGCCTACCGCCTGTCCGCCACCTCGAAGCTGCCCGGTCAACCTGGCCTGAGCACGCGCTGGCGCCCGCTGTTGGAGCCGGCACTTGCCGAACTCTCCCGTCAGGAACTGATCGTCGACCTCCGGTCCGGCTCCTACGCGGCGCTCGGCCGGATCCCGGACGCCGTGCGGGTGCAGGTCCTCGCCGAGCATGCCGACGGCAGGCGCACAGTGGTCAGCCATTTCAACAAGGCACACAAGGGCCGCTTGGCCCGGGTGCTGGCCGGCTCCCGGTCCGAGCCGAACGACGCGGCCGCGGTGGCCGCCATCGCACGTCGCGCCGGGATGCGGGTCGAACGCGAGGGCAATGACGTCACGATCGTGACCGACGCCTGACGCGCCAGTCAGGTCAGCCTTCCATTTCAGCGGCGCGGCAGGGATATCCGCGATGTGGTGGCCGGGTACCGGCCGCAGGATGGCGCAGTTGCCGGAGCTGTCTGGACTTGTCGGTCCAAACTGCTTTGGCCTGCGAAGTACCTGAATTCACGGCTTTGTGATGGTCAATTTGTTTGTTGCCGAATTAATTTCACGGAATCTGCGATACGGGCATCCGACTCCCAGCGCTATCATCTTTCCTTGCGGGTTCCACACGGCGCGCCACGGCGTGGTGCAGAATACGAGTCCGCGCCACGCGTTTGGTGTGTGAGATCCGCAACACGATGCCGCATTACGGGGAGCGAGCTTGGTGATTCACCCAGCATCTACGTCATGGCCGCCGCGCACCGGTGGCCGGCACCGCAAGCAGCCGGAGCATCGCTGGAGACCGATCAGCATCGGGCTGATGGCGGCCGGCGCGGTCAGCGTCCTGCTGGCTACCGTCGTGATGATCACCGCGTTGGCCGCGAAGCTGTCGGCCAGGGACTCCACGTACACGGTGGGCGCACGGACGCTACAACCTGAGCGGACCGGAGCACCACGGCCGGCGCAATCGGCACAACCCGCGCAATCCCACAGGGCATACCAGGCGTCGCAATTCGCCTTCGATCATTCAGGATTCATCGGCTCGCAGGCGCGGTGCCAGGATCACCAGACCGCCCGTGCGATCGGACGTACCACGGCCTCACTGGTGGTGATCTGTCTGGACCGCAGTGGTCGGTTCGAGTATCACGGCGTCCGGTTGAGTGATGATGCCGCGTTGGCCGCTGTCGCGCAGACCGGTCAGGCGCGTCGATTCGTCGCACGCAACCACGAAGTCAGTTATGCGGTGTCGTCGGCTGAACTGCTGGTGACGTCCGGGAAAAACGTCATCAAGAAGGAGCCGATGGTCGAGTACCGCGAGATCCTCTCCACGCCAATCGTCGTCGCACCCCGGTAGCTGCAGATGGATTCGCAGCAGGCATTCGAACTCGCCGATGTCGACGCCGTCGGCCAGGGCGCTCTGGCCGCCACCGGAGAGGTGACCGCCGTCGAACTCGTGGAGGCCGCGATCTTGCGGGTGGAGGCGACCCGGCAACTCAATGCGGTCATCACCGACCTCTTCGACCGGGGTCGGGCCCGGGCGGCCGAACTCGACGCAGCCGGGACGCTGCGCGGCGGGCAGGCCGGCCCGGTGGGCGGAGTTCCTTTTCTGCTGAAAGACCTGGGCGCTTCCCTGGCCGGAACGCCAGAAGCGATGGGCTCGCGCGCGTTACGTGATTATGTGGCAACGGATTCGGCATGGACCGTGCAACGGTACCTGGAGGCCGGTCTGGTGATGATCGGCAAGACCAACACCCCGGAGTGGGGAAACCACTGCACCACCGAACCCGCATTGTTCGGTCCCACGGTGAATCCCTGGTCGCCGGCGATCACGCCCGGCGGCTCCAGCGGCGGCTCGGCAGCCGCCGTGGCGGCGGGAGTGGTGCCGGCCGCCTCCGGCGGGGACGGGACCGGCTCGATCCGGGTTCCGGCGTCCTGCTGCGGCGTGGTCGGCCTCAAACCCCGGCGCGGTCGCACCTCGTTCGCACCCGACGGTGGTCACGGGTTGGAAGGTTTGGTGAACAACCACGTGTTGACCCGAACGGTGCGCGACAGTGCGGTGTTGCTCGACGCGGTCACCGGTTCGGCAGGCGGCGACCCGTACACGGCCCCCGTACCGCATCAGCCCTTTCTGCAGTCACTCACGCAGTCACCGCAGCCGCAGCGCGTTCTGCTGTCCACATCGTCACCGTTCCCCTGCGATCGCGTCGACACCGAGGTGGTCACCGCGGTGGAATCGGCCGGCCGAATGCTGGAAAGCCTTGGCCACCACATTGATTCGGCCGCGAACGACCCGATGATCGAGCCCGACGCGGTGGCCGACGCGATCGCGGTGCTGCACACCGTCAGCAACGTCCAGCTGCACGCATTCGCCACCGGCCAGCTGGGCCGGGAACCGCGCGAGGACGAGTTCGAGCCGAGCACCTGGGTGATGGTCCGCGAAGGATTCGCCACCACGGGCCTGGCCTATGCGGATGCGATCAACACGGTGCACGCGCAGACCCGGCGTTTCGCCGCCGCGATGGCCGACCACGATGTGTTGTTGGTGCCGACGCTGCTGACCACGCCACCGCCCTACGGGTTGCTGAACCAGCCACGCGGCACCACCCGTGCCTTCTTCGACGTCGAGTTCGCCACCACCGGTTGGACGTCGCTGGCCAATGTCACCGGCTGGGCGGCGATTTCGCTACCGCTGGGCATGACTTCCGACGGCCTGCCGATCGGTGTGCAACTGATGGCTCCCGATGAAGCCGTGCTGCTCGGCCTTGCCGGCCAACTGGAGCAGGCCGCGCCTTGGACCGGCAGGCGACCGCCGGGTTGGGTGGCCAATGAGGTGCGGGCCTGACCGCGCCGCCGTACGGTCGGCCCATGGCCATTTCTCAGCCTGATCGCACCGCGGCACTTCGCACCGCCGCCGCTCACGCGGAGACCTTCCTGGCCGGCCTCGACGACCGGCCGGTGGCGTCGCGTGCCGATGCCGCCGCAGTCCGCGACGTCCTCGGCGGCCCGGTGCCCGAACATGGTCAAGACCCGACCGCTGTGATCGATGCGCTCGCTAACGGGGCGGAACCCGGACTGGTCGCCAGCGCAGGCCCGCGCCACTTCGGCTTCGTCATCGGCGGTGCGCTGCCCGCCGCGCTGGCTGCGGACTGGCTGGTCTCCGCGTGGGACCAGTGCGCGGCATTCCATTCGCTGTCCCCCGCGGCGGCGGCGATCGAGGAGATCACCGCCGGCTGGATGCTGGAACTGCTGCGGCTGCCGCCGGATGCGAGCGTCGGGTTCGTCACGGGAGCCCAGGCGGCCAACACCACGGGCCTGGCCGCCGCCCGCCATCGTGTGCTGGCACGCGCCGGCTGGGATGTGGGCCGCAACGGGCTCGGCGGTGCGCCCCGGGTACACGTGCTGTGCGGGGACCAGGCCCACGCCACCATCTACACCGCGTTGCGCCTGCTCGGCCTCGGTGAGGACGCCGCGGTCCGCGTCGCCGTCGACGATCAGGGCCGGATGCGCCCGGATGCGCTGGCCGAGGCGATGGGCCGGACCACCGGTCCGGTGATCGTGTGTGCCCAGGCCGGGAATGTGTCCACGGGGGCGTTCGACGATCTCGGCGCGATCGCCGACATCTGCGCGACGCGCGACGCCTGGCTGCACGTCGACGGTGCCTTCGGCTTGTGGGCCGCGGCGTCACCGGAAACCCGGCATCTCACCGCGGCCGCCGAGCGGGCGGACTCGTGGGCCGTGGACGCCCACAAGTGGCTCAACGTGCCCTACGACGCCGCCATGGCGATCGTCGCCGACGCGGCTGCCCACCAGGCCGCGACCGGACTGGCCGGTCCATACCTGGTGGCCGACCCGGGTCAGCGCGACAACACGAATTTCGTTCCGGAAAGTTCGCGTCGTGCCCGCGCGGTGCCGGTGTACGCGGCGCTGCGCGCGCTCGGGCGCAGCGGAGTCGCCGACCTGGTACAGCGCAATTGTGCCCAGGCCCGGCGGATGGCACGACTGCTCACCGAGCTGCCCGGCGCGGAGGTTCTCAATGACGTGGTGCTCAACCAAGTGCTGGTCCGGCTGCCCGGTGGCGACGAGGCCAACCGAAAGGCGGTGGCGGCGATCCAGGCCGACGGCACCTGCTGGCTGGGCGGCACCACCTGGAACGGCGAGTATGTGCTGCGCATCTCGTTCTCGAACTGGGCCACCGACGACGAGGACGTGGACCGGTCCGCGGCGGCGATCATCAGCGCGATCGGTGCCGCCTGAGTGCACCGCACCGAGGTGGGGTCCGGGAGGGAATACGCAGCGAATATCCTCTGAGGCGAACGTCGACAACGACAGCAGGAAGCGTCTTCAAAGGAGTGGACAACCCCATGGTGAACCAGCAGCAGGCCGACAAGATGACGTCGGGCAAGGGCTTCATCGCCGCGCTCGACCAGAGTGGCGGCTCGACCCCTAAGGCGTTACGTCTGTACGGCGTGGAGGAGAGCGCCTACTCGTCGGAGGATGAGATGTTCGACCTCATCCATCAGATGCGCTCTCGGATCATCACCTCGCCGGTGTTCACCGGTGACCGGATCCTCGCCGCGATCCTGTTCGAGCAGACGATGGACCGGGCGATCGAAGGCAAGCCGTCGGCCACCTTCCTCTGGGAGGACAAGGGCGTGGTGCCACTGCTCAAGATCGACAAGGGCCTCGCCGAGGTCGCCGATGGCGTGCAGTTGATGAAGCCGATGCCGGCCCTCGACGACCTGCTGGCCCGCGGCGCGAAGAACGGCATCTTCGGCACCAAGGAGCGTTCGGTGATCGGCGCTGCCAACGCCGCCGGTGTTGCCGCGGTCGTCGCCCAGCAGTTCGAGGTCGCCAAGCAGGTCCTCTCGCACGGGTTGATCCCGATCATCGAGCCCGAGGTGACCATCTCGATCGCCGACAAGTCGGAGGCCGAGGATCTGCTGCGCGACGAGATCACCAAGAACCTCGATGGGCTGCCCGACGGACAGCAGGTCATGCTGAAGCTGACGCTGCCGACCGTGGCCAACCACTACCAGTCGCTGGTCGCGCATCCGAAGGTGATGCGGGTGGTGGCGCTGTCGGGTGGATACCCGCGCGACGAGGCCAATGCGTTGCTGGCACAGAACGCCGGTGTGATCGCCAGCTTCAGCCGGGCACTGACCGAGGGCCTGTCCGCCCAGCAGTCCGACGACGAGTTCAACGCGACGCTGGACAAGTCGATCCAGTCGATCTACGACGCGTCGGTCGCCGGCTAGTCCAGACTCGCAGCCATGGTCATCCCGATCGCCCGTCCCAAGCTGGAGGGCAACGTCGCCGTCGGCGACGATCGCCAGATCGGATTCGCCGAGTTCGGTGATCCGCAGGGACGGGCGGTCTTCTGGCTGCACGGCACCCCCGGTGCCCGCCGTCAGATCCCGACCGAGGCCCGGATGTACGCCGAGCAGAACCACATTCGGCTGATCGGCGTGGACCGTCCCGGCATCGGGTCCTCCACACCGCACCAGTACGACCGGGTGCTGGACTTTGCCGAGGACCTACGCACCATCGCCGACGTCCTCGGCATCGACAAGTTGGCCGTCATCGGATTGTCCGGTGGCGGTCCGTACACCCTCGCCACCGCGGCCGCCATGCCCGATCGGGTGATGGCGGCCGGGGTGCTCGGCGGTGTCGCACCGATGGTCGGCCCGGACGCGATCAGCAGCCGGCTGATGCAACTCGGAGCGGTGGTCGCACCTGTGCTGCAGGTGGCGGGCGCGCCGATCCGGTTGGCCGCCTCCGGACTGATCCGGCTGATCCGCCCGGTGGCCTCCCCTGCCCTGGAGATCTACGCACGGATCTCGCCGGAGGGTGACCGGCGGATGCTGTCCCGCCCCGAGTTCAAGGCGATGTTCCTCGACGATCTGCTCAACGGCAGCCGCAAGCAGTTGGCGGCGCCGTTCTACGACATCGTGGTTTTCGAACGCGACTGGGGTTTCCGGCTCGGCGATATCACGGTGCCGGTGCGCTGGTGGCACGGCGACCACGACCACATCGTCCCGTTCGCCCACGGCCGCCATGTCGTGTCCCGGCTGCCCGATGCGGTGCTGACCGAGTTGCCGTACGAAAGTCACCTCGGCGGCCTGGGCTGTGCGCAGGAGATCATGGGCACGATGATCGACATCTGGGACAGCAGCGGGGGCGGCGCGGCCACCACCCCTTGACCTCAACCATTGTTGAGGGTGGAGGCTGCGGTCATGACAGACGCCATGACTCAGATCAGATCCGATCTCTGGGAAACCCGCACCGATTCACCGTTTCCCGGACTGACCACCCATGCCTACCTGTGGAAGGCCGACGGTCACAACGCGTTGTTCTACTGCCCGGCCACCGACGCGGACTTCGCCGCCCTCGAATCGCTCGGCGGGGTCCACGATCAGTACCTGTCACATCAGGACGAGGCCGGACCGATGCTGGCGCAGATCGCCGAAAGGTTCGGCGCACGACTGCACGCACCGGCGATCGAACTGGTGAACATCGGACGCCACGGCCACATCGATGTCCCGTTGGCCGGCCGTCACATCGATGCCAACGGGGTTGAGGTCATTCCGAGCCCCGGGCACAGTCCCGGCAGCACCAGCTACCTGGTGGCAGGCACGGAGGGCCGATACCTGTTCACCGGTGACACCATCTTCGTCGACGCCGACGGACACTGGTCGACATTCGTGATCCCCGGTGTGGGCGACAGCGCGGACCTGGCCTCCAGTCTGGCGCTGCTGGCCACGCTGGAGCCCGATGTGGTGATCTCCAGTGCGTTCGGTGACCGCGCCGTCACGGTGCTCGGCGCACGTGCCTGGGCCGATTGTGTGGCCGAAGCGGCGCAGACGATTCCGGTGGCCCGCTAGCCTTTTGCCGCACCGTCCAGCAGTGCCCGGCGCAACAGGTGCATGGCCACCGTGGTCGATCGTTCACGGATGTCGGCCCGGCTGCCGGGGAGCCGGACGGTGCGGGTGAGGGTCACGCCGTCGGCGCGCACCGTGAAACACACCGTGCCCACCGGCTTGTCCGGCGAGCCACCGCCCGGGCCTGCGATACCGGTGATCGCCACCGCGGTGTCGGCGCCGAGGTGGTGTATGGCGCCGGTGGCCATCGCCTCGGCGACCGGCTCGGACACCGCGCCGTGCTCGGCGATCAGCACCGGATCCACATTCAACAGTTCCGCTTTGGCTTCGTTGGCGTAGGCGACGACCCCACCGGCGAAGTAGTCCGACGAGCCGGGCAGTTCGGTCAGTCGCGCGGCCAGCAGCCCGGCGGTACAGGATTCCGCCGTCGCAATGCGGCGGTCGACGAGCAGGGTGGCGACCTGTTGGTCGACGGTGGCACCGTCCACCGAGTACACCGCGTCTCCGTGACGATCGCGCAGCAGGGCCACGAGGTCGCCGTACACGCCGACAGCGTCGGGTTCGTAGCGGGTGACGATCTCCAGTTCGCCACGGCGCAGACACGTGGTGATCTCCAGTCCGTCGAAGCCGGCGACGCTCTGCTCGGCATCGCGCAACGTCTCGGCCAGCCGTGACTCCGGCAGGCCGTACATGCGGACCGTTTCCTGTCGGTACACCGTGCGCCCCGAGATCGCTTGCTGCACCGCCTCGGTCGCGACAGCCCGGGACCACATCGGCTGCAATTCGCGGGGCGGGCCGGGCAGTACGACGATGGCCGGGGTGCCCCCCGTTGCACCCGGCACGACCACCCCGGGTGCAGTGCCGATCGGCGCGAGCACCTCGGCACCGACCGGAACCAGCGCCTGTTTGCGGTTGGCGGCCCGGACCGCGTCGAAGTCGACGTCCGCGCCGGCCCGGCCTGCCATCAACTTGCGGAGGATTTCGGCGATCCGCTCCTCCAGCGCTGCGTCCAAAATCAGCTGACGCCCGCAGAATTCAGCCACCGTGGCCACGGTCAGGTCGTCGGCGGTCGGACCGAGACCACCGCTGGTGACGATCAGGTCGACTCCGGCCGCTGCCAGGAAGCGCAACTGCGCCGCGATATCGGCCGGACGGTCGCCGCAGATCGTGATGTGCGCGAGTTCGACCCCCAGCTCGAGGAGCTGATCGGCAAGCCACGGCCCGTTGCGGTCCTGGATCCTCCCCGTGAGAACTTCTGTTCCGGTTACGACGATGCCTGCGCGTGCACTCACCGGACCAACACTACGCACCGGCAACGTTGCGCCGGCTCAGAACCCGTAGCCAAGCTCGGCAGGCACGTCGCTGGCGAACGCCGCGCCGAGGCGACGGATCAGGCCGGTGTCGTTGCTGCGCAACCGGTTTGCCAGCGCAAACCCTTCGGCGCGATGGTCGCCCAGGTACAGGCTGCCGAGGACGTCGAGGTCCAACTCGACGTCGGCCTGGGTGTCGGTGGGTGTGCACCGGGCACGTCCGTCGCGGATCTGCAGGGCGAATCGTCCACCGTCACTGCGGAAACCGTCCGCCACCTCGATGACAGTGTCCAGATCGGCCTGATAAGAACGCGCTTCCAGTGCCCTGGGGACATCCATGATCCGTACCCACAGGTCATCGGCACTGGCGGTGGTCCTGGCCAGCCGCGAATCGGTCAACAGGTAGGGCAATGCCTCATCGGGATGGGTGTGGACCACGATCTTCTCCATCAGGTCCAGTCCGAGCAGGGCCCGCCACAGTGCGGCGTGCGCGGCGGTGGTCGCTGCGGTGAATTCGCTGACCCGCACCATCATCGGATGTTCACCGTGCACCCGGTACAGCACATAGCCGTCGGCGTGCAGGAAAGCGAACCATTCGGTGCCCCCGCCGCGGGTGTTCTCCCGGTCGGCGAGCAGGTCGTCCCACAACGCCGTGGGGCGTGGCAGGCCGCCCGGAGTGGCGAGCCGCCAGCGGTCGTAGATCTCGGCGAAGTCGTCGCGGTGCTCGGCAGGTTTGACCAACCGCACCCCGCCGGGGTCGGGCACGGCGGCATGGAACCGGGCGAAGCGGCGGTCGACCGAGACCTCCACCTCGGTGGTCGCCGGGCCGTACCCGAAGCGACCGTAGATGCCGCCTTCGCTGGCAGTCAGTGCGGCCAGCGGGTAATGCGCGTCGGCGATTCGCTGATGCAGTTCGGTGTACATCGTGCGCAGGATCCCGCGTCGACGGTGCGTCGGCGACACCGCGACGAAGCTGATGCCCGCGACGGGAAGCACCGCACCCCCCGGCACGGTGAGCGACAGGTCCAGGTAGAGACACTGACCGACGACGTCCGCGCCGTCCCGGACGACCAGCGCACCCTCCTCGGGCACCATGCTGCGCCACGCCGCGACCGAGTCAGGATGGCCGATTTCGCCGAACGCGGTGCCGCCGAGCAGCGCCATCGCCGTCCAGTCTTCTTCGGTGCTGGTGGCGAGCGTCAGTTTCGTGGCAGGGGCGATCACAGAATCCGACAGTGCCACAACTGGATGCCGCGGCGCGATCGAATTTGGCGCAGGCGCCGCTGAACTACCGGTTGAGCCAGGCGTTCACGGTCGGAATGTCACGGGTGTAGGTGGTCATGATGTCGTCCTGGTACAGCGTGGCGCCGCTGATCACGTGTGACCCCTGCCAGACCACGCGCACGCGATTGGCGCCGCGGGCGAAGACATCGACCCGGTCGAGATCCCTGCGCTGCCAGCCGCTGCTCGCGGCCAGTTGGCCCAGGTCCTGGCGCTCGTCGGTTGTGGTCATGGGCGCAATCCTAACGTCGGCTGGGTTCGTCGATCGGGACGGCTACGGGCGCGGAGTTGTAACCGGTGACCCGGACCCAGTTCGCGGCCGGTGCGGTTCCGGCGATCTGCCCGGTCAGTTCCACCGTCTCCCCCGGATACACGGTGACGTAATTGTCGGAGTATTCGATCGGCAGGATCTCGTCGCCGTCGCGGGTCGAGGTGATCTCGGCGCGTTCGAAGAAGCCGATCTGCCGCGTCGGGTTGTGCAGCCTGATCACCACACCGGTGCTGTCGGTGCCCGCCGACCGTTCGGCGCTGACCTGCAGCGGCACCCGCGCCATCGTGTTGAGCGGGGTCATGTCGGCCCATCGGGTCTGGGTCAGGTCGAACGCCCGGTCATTTCCGGGGCTGCCGACGTCGTCGCGTTGCTGGGACTGCCAGTAGGTGTTGGCAGCCACCACCTCGCCCTTGGCGTCGATCAACTCGCAGCGCACGAAGAACACCGGCGAGTCACGGGCCTGCCGCGGCAGCGTCAGCGCTGCCACCGCCCCGCCCGAGGGCGCGGTGAGCGGCCCGGAGCTCCGGTCGTCGCGCACACGTCCCGCCAGATCGTAGGTCCGCACCCGGACCGTCAGGTCACGCTGCACCTCGGGTGATTGGTTGACCACGGTGACATTGGCCGTGTCGTGATCACCGGTGGCGTACGAGTCGAACACCACCGACAGCGGCCGTAGCCCCTTCTTGGCGCCGTAGTAGGCACCGCCGGGGCGCAGGTAATAGTCGAAGAGGTGGCCGAAGAACGAGGGCCAGTGGTTGTTGAGCATCCAGTAGATGGTCATTTTGTGGTTGGCCCACCCCGTTGCCGCGAACGCCTCGAACTGGGCTCTGGTCGATTCGTAATGCGCGAGTTGGGCCTTACCCGCGAATTCCTCTGCGTCCTGCGATGTTCCGTACCGCTGAACCACGGCTGTGCGGATGCTGTCGAGTTTCGCATTGCTCGGGTTGGCACCGGCGTGGAAGTACCAGGCGTCATTGATCGGCCAGAGTTTGTCCGGCGGGATGAACTTCTTCAGGCTGGCGAACGGCGGAATGTGCTCGTTGTCGCCCTGTTCGGCATTCGAGCCGCGGGTGGCCGCGTATCGCCCGCTGAACCAGTAACTGGGCGGTCTCCAGGTATACGGGCCCGCCATGTGGATGCCGTCCCAGTCGCGTTCACCATCCTCGCCACGCGCCATCGACGACACCGTGTCGACGACGGAATTCGGCCAGTGCAGACCGTCGAGAATGCCGTGATAGGCGTCGGAAACAGCCGGCGGCGGTTTGCCGTCGCTGCCGTTGGCCCAGATGAACGCCGACGGATGCCCGCGCAGGCTCAGGATCGTCGACCGCAGGCTATCAGTCGATATGCGCCGGTCCTCGTCGTCCCACTGCCACCATTTCTCCCACTGGTTGCAACACATCCAGCCGTACATCAGTGGAATGCCGAGTTCGTCGGCGCGCTCGATGATGTTCTCCCCGGGGAACTTTCCTTCCAGGCGCAGCATGTTCAGCCCGAGATCCCGCACATAGCCCAGGATCGCGTCCTCGCGGCTCGGGTCGTACCGGAACAAGAGGTCCGGGGTGTAGGCCGCGCCGCGCACCAGGAAGTCTCTGCCGTTGACGGTGAGATAGAAATTGCCGCCCCGGCCCAGCTCGGGAAATTGTTCATCCCGATCACGGTGCTGGGTCACGGTGCGGATCCCGAACCGCGAATGGTCGGTTGCGGTGGCAGTGCCGTACTGACGGAACTCCACGCGCAGGTCGTAGAGGTTGGGCTCGCCCATGGTGTAGGGCCACCACAGGTCGGGATCGGCCACCGTCAACGCCTCGAATGTGTCGGGGTCGAAACGGATTTCGCGCCGCTCGCCGCCCGCGAGGCGAACCGGCTGGTCGACCGAGATGTCCGGCTTGCCCGCGCGGCTGATCGTGGCCCGCACCACCCCACGCAGGTCCTCAGCTGAGGCATTGCGAACGTCGGTGTACACGGTCAACCGCGCCCGGTCGGTCTCGGGCAGTGGCAATTCGGTGGTCACCATCGGATCGTCGAGAACCGCCGCGCCGGAGTAACTCAGGTACACCGGCTTCCAGATCCCGGCATTGCGGTCGGCGACAAAGGAATTGCCGCGCTGCGGATCCTTGCCCGGGCCCTGGTACCCGATCCGGTTCCAGTTGATCCAATCCCACCAGCTGTCGGCCAACTCCACCCCGTCCACGTCCTGCAGGGCTTGTTCGGGGGTGACCTTGACCGCGAGTGTGTTGTCGGCCCCGGTGTTGATCCAACGGGACACGTCGAGTTCGTGTGAGACGTACATGCCGACCACATCGGAACTGTCCGCGATCAGGTGGCCGTTGAGCCACACCTCGGCGCGGTAGTTGATGCCCGGGAAATCCAGCCGGTAGCTGGAACGGCCCGCCGGCGCGTGAAACGTGGTGCGGTACCACCAGTCCTGGCGATACAGGTCGGCGGGGACGTCGGCCAGGTTCTCCCCGACGTACAGATCCGGAAAGGTCCCGTCGTCCTGCAGGGCCTGCAACACGGTGGCCGGCATGTGTGCGACGTCGTGCCAGCCGTGGCCCTGCTCCCCCGGTGCGGACAGCGCGGCCCCGTCAGCCGTGACCTTGCGCGCCGAGGCCAGCTGCCAGCCCTGCGACAGCTCGATACGTCCCGCCGGCGCCTCGGGCCGCGCGAACGTCGGTAGATCGGCGGCACACAGTGATACCAGCAGCGCGACGACGACCAATCCCGCGATGCTCAGGCGGCTGCGTCGCGTCCGGGCGAAAATGGCGGCTCCTCACGACCGGTACGGCACTGATGACGGCATCCGACGCCGCTCACGCCATTCTGCCGCGTACCGCCGCCCGCCGCGCCGCAGGTACCGCTCAGAGCTTGTGCGGCACGTCGTTGACCAGGCCACCGTCCATCACGAACTCCGCGCCCGTGGCGTAGCGGGATTCATCGCTGGCCAGGAACACCACAAAACTGGAGACCTCTTCGGGTTGCCCCGGCCTGCCCAGCGGAATGGTGAGCATGTCCTCGGGGAAATGCTCGGTCATCGGGGTGCGGATGAAGCCGGGATGGATCGAATTGACCCGGATCTGCTTCCCGCCGAGCTCCAGCGCGGCCGACTTGGTGAGACCGCGGACCGCCCACTTCGAGGCGACGTAGGGATGCACCATCATGGCACCGCGCAGTCCCTCGATCGAGGAGACGTTGATGATCGACCCGCCGCCCGCGGCCTTCATCGCCTTGACGCTGGCCTGCATGCCGAGGAACGTGCCGGTCAGATTGACATCGATGACCTTCTGCCACTGGGCCATATCGAATTTCCCGATAGCACCCAACGCTACGATGCCCGCGTTGTTCACGAGCACATTGAGCAGGCCGAACGTCTCGGTTGCCGTCGCCACCGCCGCATCCCACTGGTCGGCCTGGGTGACATCGAGATGGACGTAGCGGACGGCGTCACCGAGTTCGGCGGCCAGCGTGGCGCCTTCCTCGTCGAGGATGTCGCCGATCACCACCTTGGCGCCTTCGGCGACCAGCGCCCGGGCATGTTCGGCGCCCATTCCGCGTGCCCCGCCACTGATCAATGCAACTTTTCCGTCAACCCGTCCCATGACCGGTGAGGCTACCGCAGCAACGGGCGCAATTAGAACCTGTTCCAATTATGTCTCTCAATGTGCATACTCGGCTGCAGGCAAGCGCACGAGAACCAGAGTTGAGGAGAGCACATGGCCATCCGGGTCGCCCACATCGGAACCGGAAACGTCGGCCGCCTGGCGCTGACCGGGCTTCTCACCAACCCCGCCTACGAGCTGACCACTCTGTGCGTATCGACCGAATCCAAGGTGGGCAGGGACGCGGGAGAGCTTGCGGGGCTGGATATTTCCACCGGGGTCACCGCCACGAGCGACTTCGACGCGGTCCTGGCCGCCGAGCCGGACTGCGCGGTGTACTGCGCGATGGGCGACACCCGCGGGCCGGAGGCGATCGCCGACGTGGTGAGGCTGCTGGCCGCAGGCATCAACGTCGTCGGCTCTGCTCCGGTGCTGCTGCAGTACCCATGGAAACTCATGCCCGGCAAGTACATCGCGGGCATCGAGGAGGCGGCTAAGGCCGGCGATGCCAGCCTGTTCATCACCGGTGTCGATCCCGGGTTCGCCAATGACCTGATCCCGTTTGCGCTGGCAGGCACGTGCCAGAGCATCGAACAGATCCGCTGCATGGAGATCGCCGATTACGCCACCTATGACGGTGTCACGGTCATGTTCGATGTGATGGGGTTCGGCAAGCCGCTCGACGAGACGCCGATCCTGTTCCAGCCCGGGGTGCTGAGCATCGCCTGGGGCACCTCCATCCGGCAGTTGGCCGCGGGGCTCGGCATCGAGATCGACGACATCACCGAAGTCTGCGAAAAGGAACCTGCACCGGAATCCTTCGATGTTGCCGCAGGCCGCATCGCCGAAGGCACTGTGGCGGCGCTGCGGTTCGAGATCCGGGGCATGGTCGCCGGTGAGCCGGTCATCGTCATCGAGCACGTCACGCGACTGCGCGGCGATCTGCGGCCGGACTGGGCCCAGCCCGCACAGCCGGGCGGCTCGTACCGCGTCGAGATCGTCGGCGAACCCTCCTACGCCGTGGACATCTGCCCGTCCAGCCGCAAGGGCGACCACAACCATGCCGCGATCGTGGCGGCGGCCGGTCGCATCGTGAACGCCATCCCCGATGTGGTGGCGGCGCCGGCCGGAATCCGCACCACGCTGGACATGCCACTGGTGACGGGCAAGGGTCTGTACGGCCTCGGTCAGCCCGCGACCGCCAGCCGATTGGCCCGCCGGACCGACCAGAACACGACCAGCAGCGCCACCCCGAGCAGCGGATAACCCATCCCGATCCGCGCGACAGCCAGCCAACCGGTGTGCCCGCCGTCGTACAACCACTGCTGCACCACGAATCGTGCCGCGAACAGCACTACGAATGCCGTTGAGGCGATATCGAATCCGCGCAGCACGGCCTTATCTGAACGCCACGCCGGATCGGGTCCGCTGCTGCGCAACAGGTTCCAGATCACCCCGACCAGTGGACGGCGCACCAGCACCGACACCGTCACCGCGGCCGCCGAGACCAGGCTGATCCAGATGCCCGGCAGGAAGTAGTTGTCGGCCGACCCGGTGAAGTAGGCGATCGCTGCGGCAAGGGCGACACCGAGCAGTCCGGAGACCGCCGGCTGGATCGGCTCGCCGCGCGCCCGCCGGACCACGATCAGTGCGGCACTGACCGCCACGGCCACCGCCACCGCGGCGCCCAGTCCCGCGATGGCGTTCACGATGACGTAGGCGAAGGTGGGCACACTGGCATACACCAGCCCCGACACGCCACCCACCCGCTCCAGTAGCGTCGGCTCCCGCTCCTCCGTCACGCGCTCGGATTTGTGCATACCTCCATCGCACACTCGGACGCAACGGCACAGTCAAATCCGGGTGGGCGCCCGGCGTGGACCAGAATGGCCCCGTGGCGTGGAGCACCCGGGAAATCGCCGAACTGGCCGGCACCAGCCTGCGGGCGGTCCGGCACTACCACCAGGTGGGTCTGCTCCCCGAGCCCGAACGCCGCTCCAACGGGTACAAGCAGTACGGGGTGACACACCTGGTCCGGCTGGTGCGCATCAAACGACTCGTCGACCTCGGGTTCTCGTTGCCCCAGATCTCCGCGCTGGGCGATACCGACGAACATCCCGAGCAGGCGCTGCGCGAGCTGGACGCCGAACTGGCGGCGACGATCGAGCGGCTGCAGCGGGCCCGGCGCGAACTCGGCGAACTGCTGGAGCACTCGGCGCCGACCGACCTGCCACCGGACTTCGCACCACTCGACGTGGTCGCCAGGATGACCGAGGCCGACCGGGCGCTCGTCGTGGTGCTGAGCCGGGTGCTGGGACCACGCGGCAGACAGGTGTACGCCGACCTGATCCGCGACTCCCGGGAAGATCCGGCGGCCGGCGAACTCGACACCCTGCCCGACGATGCCGATGAGAGCACCCGCCAAGACCTCGCCGAGCGCCTGGCCCCGTACATCCGGTCGGTCAGGCAGGCGCATCCCGGCCTGGCGGAGGTCCGCGCCGACGCCCCGCGCGGGGCGAACTACGCCGAGAAGGCGATCGATCGCGCGATGGCTGATCTGTACAACCCCGCGCAGCTGGACGTGCTGCGCCGGGCCGGGCAGATCCTGCGCGCCTCAGCCGCCGAGTGACGGCAGCGGTAGCGGCGCCAGGCGGTAGCTCGGCGGCTCGCTGCCGTGCAGGTGCCGCACGAAGTAGTCCCAGGTCCGCCGCAGGAAATAGTGCTGGCGTCCGATCAGGGCGTGCTCGGCGCCAGGGATCATGATCAGGTCGAAGTCCTTGTCCGCCTTGATCAAGGCGTCGGCCAGCCGCAGCGTCATATACGGGTGCGCGTTATCGTCGAGCTCGCCGTGGATGAGCAGCAGCTTGCCCTTCAGGTTGGCGGCCAGCGTCGCGTTCGAGATCGCCGCCTTGCCTTCGGCGCTGACATCGCCGTGATAATGCTCGGCCCACATCGCCAGGTTGACGCCGTTGTCGTGGTTCCCGGACGTCGCGACGGCCACTCTGTAGAAATCGGGGTACATCAGCACGGCGCGGGCAGCGGCGAAGGCACCCGCGGACTGACCGGTGATCCCGATGCGACCGGTGTCCAGCCACGGATACCGGTGACCGAGTTCCCGGATGGCCGCAACATGGTCGTCGAGCGCCCCCGCATTGCCGAGGTCACCATAAGAGTGATCGTGAAAGGCCTTGCTGCGCGCCGCGGTTCCCCGGCCGTCGATGGCCACGACCGCGAATCCGAGCGCCGCGAAAGCCTCCGGTTCGCCCTGATGCGGAGGATCGAACGACGGTCCGGCGCGGTAGATCTGCGGTCCCGGATAGGTGTGTTCGATGATCGGATACCGGCGCTGCGGGTCGAAATCGTGTGGCCGCCACAGTAGGCCGTAGATCGAGGTCTTCCCGTCGGCGGCGGTCGTTCGGAACCGTTCGGGCGGACGCCAGCCCAGCGCGTCGAGCGTTTCGGTGCCCGGCGATTCCAACTCGACCAGCAGCTGGCCGTCACCGTCGAGCACAACCGACCGCGGCGGCCTGCTCGAGGTGGACGCCCGGTCCACCAGGTAGCCACCCTCGGGCGGGCTGACGGCGTCATGATCGAGATCATCATCGGTGAGACGGGTGAAACCCTTGCCGTCCAGTCCGATTCGGCAGATCTGACGGAGGTACGGGTCATCGTCGACCAGTCCGTTCGCGACGAACCACACCTGCCGGGTGGCCTCGTCCACCCACAGCAGGCTGCGCACCAGCCAAGGACCGCTGGTGACCTGGCTGACCTGCGCGCCGTCCGCCGAGTAGAGATACAGGTGGCCCCAACCGTCGCGTTGCGACCACCACAGCACCTCACCGGAGTCGAGCACCCGCACCATCTGCGGGTCGCCGAGTTGCACCACGGGATCCACCCGCGTCTGACCCGTCTCGCTGATCAGCGTCGTCAGCGCACCGCTGGCCGGGTCGAGGCGGCGCAGTTCAAGCGTGCGGGCGTCGCGGGAGTGGTGCAGGAAGTGGATGGTGTCCTTGTCTGTCCACCACGCATAGACGAGCGCGACGTTGTGCATGATCGGCGTCGGTTCGGTCTGCTGACGCACCACGGTCCGTTTCCCGATATCGAGCACATTCCATGTCATCGTCGCCACCGCCTCTTCGCCGGGCATGGTGTAGCGGGTGCGGTGCTCGACCGGCCTGCCACCGCCGGGCGGACTCGACTCGATCAGCACCAGGTCGGGAAGATCGCGTTGATCGATGCGCTGCACCAGGATTCGGGTGGAGTCGGGCGACCAGTGCAGGATCATCGGCGGCGGCAGGCCGAGGTAACGCATGAGCGCCCGCGCCCCGGTCGTATCCGGCAGGCCACCGTAGTCGAACTGCGGTTCGGCATCGTCGGTGAGCGCGAACTCCTCACCGCTCTCGCAACGCCGGACCCAGATGTTGCCATCGCGGCGGAACGCGACCCACTGCTCGTCGGGTGAGCGCACCTCGCCCGGCACCGGTGCCGCACCCTCGGACGGCACACAGCTGCCGTCCGACCATTCCCAGCGCGTGCCGAACGCGCTGAACCGCACCGTGTGGTCGTCTCGGATCTCCACCGCAGAGATCGGCAGGTCGTCACCGGCGGCGGGGTGGCGTGACGCCACCGACAACGCGGCGGCCAGAGCGTCGTGGTCGAAGGCATCCTGGCGGCGGCCCTCGGCCGGGTCGACCACCACGTATCGGGGGCCCACCTGGTACCAGAACCGCGTACCGTCGGCGAGCCATTGCGGTTGCAGCGCGCAGCCCGGAACCTTGCGGGCCCGATAGGGCGCGAGCATCTGCTCGGCGCGTGCGTAGTCGGAGTCAGTGAGGATCGTTGTCACGCCCGCCATGCAACACCCGGACGCAGCGGCACAGTCAATCCCGGTCCGGTCGGTGTTTAGCCGCGCCTGCCGGGGCGGGCGAGGGTGAGGACCGGCCAGCCGCCCGCGGTCGCCGCCGCGGCAAGGCCGGGCCGTGGGTTGACCGGCCGCGGCTGCCCGACCAGCTGCATGAGCGCGCTGTCCTCACCGCCGTCGGCGTAGAAGTAGCTCCGCTGCAGTGCAACATCATTGGTTCGGCAAAAGCCTTGTACCGCTGCCGCTTTACGTGATCCCCACACGATCGGCTCGACTATCCCGCCGGTCAGGGCGCCGTGTTGATCAGTCTCGAAGCGGTTGCACAGCACGTGATCGATGCCCAGGTGCCTGGCCACCGGTTCGGCATGGATGGTCAGCGCCGACGAACTCAGCACCACGGTGTGGCCGCGATCCTGGTGTCGGCGTACGACCTCCCTCATGTGCGGATAGACACGGTGGGCGAAGCGCTGCGCGAACAAGCGCTCCCCCAGCTCATCGAGTTCGGTCAGCGATTCGCCGCGCAGGTAACCGGCAGCCCGCACGATCAACCGTTCAAAGGGCATCCGGCCCATCCGGTACCGCACCGAAGCCTCGATGATTCCGAGGACCTCGCCCAGGGCGGCCTGGCGCTGCCGAATCCGGTGGCCGGCGTGGGCGGTCGCGGTGAATCCGTCGACCAGGGTTCCGTCGAGGTCGAAGAATGCGCCGACCTGCGCCCCACCGGGACCGGTACCGATTTCCTCGAGCGATTCAGCTGGCGACATCGTGCGGCCCATGAGCCAAGTACACCAAGCGGGTACGACGAACGACTAATCCCGACGGCAACGAGGTTTCGTTCGTGCAGGAATTTGCGTGATTGGTCTGGGTCTTGCCCCACGGGTGCCTCGCAGGGTACTAAACTAGAACACGTTTCAATTTTGACCGGCCATGGAGCCGTCCCCGTCTGAAGGAGCACGCATGCACACCGCCCTATGCGACGAGCTCGGCATCGAGTTCCCCATTTTCGCCTTCACCCATTGTCGTGACGTCGTGGTCGCGGTCAGCAAGGCCGGTGGCTTCGGCGTGCTCGGCGCGGTGGGCTTCACCCCCGAGCAGCTGGAGATCGAGCTCGACTGGATCGACGAGCACATCGGGGACCACTCCTACGGCGTGGACATCGTGATCCCGAACAAGTACGAGGGCATGGATGCCAACATGTCGGCCGACGAGCTCAAAACCATGCTGCAGTCCCTGGTGCCACAAGAGCACCTGGAGTTCGCCCGCAAGATCCTCTCCGACCACGGCGTTCCGGTCGACCACAGCGATGACGACGCACTGCAGCTGTTGGGCTGGACCGAGGCCACCGCGACTCCCCAGGTCGAGATCGCGTTGCGGCACCCCAAGATGACCCTGATCGCGAATGCGCTGGGCACCCCGCCCACCGACATGATCAAGAACATCCACGACGCCGGGCGCAAGGTGGCGGCACTGTGCGGTTCGCCGTCGCAGGCCCGCAAGCACGCCGACGCCGGCGTCGACATCATCATCGCCCAGGGTGGCGAGGCCGGTGGCCACAGCGGCGAGGTGGGCTCCATCGTGCTGTGGCCACAGGTGGTCAAAGAGGTCGCACCGGTGCCGGTGCTGGCGGCCGGCGGGATCGGCAGCGGGCAGCAGATCGCCGCGGCGCTCGCGCTCGGCGCCGCGGGTGCCTGGACAGGCTCGCAGTGGTTGATGGTCGAGGAGGCGGAGAACACCGCGGTGCAGCAGGCGGCCTACACCAAGGCATCTAGCCGCGACACCGTGCGCAGCCGGTCCTTCACGGGTAAGCCGGCCCGCATGCTGCGTAACGACTGGACCGAAGCCTGGGAGCAGCCCGAGAACCCGAGCCCGCTCGGAATGCCCCTGCAGTACATGGTTTCGGGAATGGCCGTGGCCGCCACGCACAAGTACCCGAACGAGACCGTGGATGTGGCGTTCAACCCGGTCGGCCAGGTGGTCGGACAGTTCGAGAAGGTGGAGAAGACCTCCGCGGTGATCGAGCGGTGGGTGCAGGAGTACCTCGAAGCCACCACCACGCTCAACGACCTCAATGAGGCCGCGTCCGTGTAGACATACCCACCGAGATTCACGAAATGGCTGCGGAAACCTTGTTTCCGCAGCCATTTTGCTGTTCTCAAGATCGGACGAATGCAGTCTGGTGCACCAACTCCTGATTATGTAAGGTGTCATACATAGTCTTCGGGCGAAGGGACGAAACGTGAGCACTCCCCGTGAGCGCATGGTGGCCTCCGCCGCCATGCTGATCCGCGAGCGTGGTGCGCATCCGACCGCGATTGCCGACGTGCTGGCACACAGCGGCGCACCGCGCGGCTCGGCTTACCACTACTTCCCCGGCGGTCGCACCCAGCTGCTCTGCGAGGCCATCGACTACGCGAGCGATCATGTGACCAACCGGATACGCAAGACACCCAGCGCGGTGGCCCTGCTCGACCGCATGGTCGCGGATTTCGGCAAGCAACTGACCGACAGCGACTTCCGGGCCGGATGCCCCGTCGTCGCGGTTGCCGTAGAGGCAGGCGACCCCGCGCCCGACGACGCGGGCGGACCGGTGCTGGCGCGCGCCGGGGCCGCGTTCACCCGGTGGACCGATCACATCACCGGGCGCCTGCGGGACGACGGCGTGGCCGCCGAACGTGCCGAGGAGCTGGCGCTGCTGATCCTCACCGCGGTAGAAGGGGCGGTCATCGTCGCGCGTGCCACCCGAGACCTCAAACCGCTCACCGTGATCCACCGGCAACTGCGCGCGCAGCTTACGGCCGAAGGGGCGTCGAAGTGACCAGCGACGATTGGCGACACACCGCGTGCATCCTGTGCGAATGCAACTGCGGCATCGTGGTTCAGACCGAAGACCGCGCGATCACCAAGATCCGCGGAGACAAGGATCACCCTGCGTCACAGGGCTACACCTGCAACAAGGCGCTGCGGCTCGACCATTATCAGAGCAATCACGCGCGGTTGACCGCACCGCTGCGCCGCAGGCCCGACGGCGGCTACGAGGAGATCGACTGGGATACCGCGATCACCGAGATCGCCGAGAGGTTCCTCGCCATCAGGGACACCCACGGCGGCGACAAGATCTTCTATTACGGCGGCGGCGGCCAGGGCAACCACCTCGGCGGTGCCTACAGCGGCCCGTTCCTCAAATCTCTGGGTTCCCGGTACCGGTCAAATGCCTTGGCACAGGAGAAGACCGGTGAAGCCTGGGTCGACGCGCATCTGTACGGCGGCCACACCCGCGGCGAGTTCGAGCACGCCGAGGTCGCGGTGTTCGTCGGCAAGAACCCGTGGATGTCACAGAGTTTTCCGCGGGCACGCGTGGTACTCAACGAGATCGCCAAAGACCCGGCCCGCAGCATGATCGTCATCGACCCGGTGCTCACCGACACCGCCAAGATGGCCGACATCCACCTGCGGGTCTTTCCCGGAACCGACGCCTGGTGCCTGGCCGCGATGGCGGCCGTGCTGGTCCAGGAAAACCTGTGTGATGAGGAGTTTCTCAGCACACACGTCAACGGGGTCGAACCGGTCCGGGACATGCTGCGGGCGGTGCCCGTCGGCGACTACGCCACGCGATGCGGCGTCGAGGAATCGTTGCTGCAAACCGCGGCGCGCCGGATCGCGTTCGCCGACAGTGCGGCGGTGTTCGAGGACCTCGGCATCCAGCAGGCACCCAACAGCACCCTGTGCTCGTACCTCAACAAGCTGCTGTGGATCCTGACCGGAAACTTCGCCAAACGCGGTGGGCAACACCTGCACTCGTCGATCGCCCCGCTGTTCAGCTCGGCCGGCGTCGGACGGACCCCGGTCACCGGTGCTCCGGTGATCGCCGGCCTGGTACCGTCCAACGTCGTCGCGCAGGAGATTCTGACCGACCACCCGGACCGGTTCCGGGCAATGATCGTAGAGAGCAGCAATCCGGCGCACTCGCTTGCCGATTCGACATCGGTACGCGCCGCACTGGAGTCACTGGAACTGCTGGTCGTGATCGATGTCGCGATGACCGAAACCGCCCGGCTGGCCGACTACGTCCTGCCTGCGGCCAGCCAGTTCGAGAAGCCAGAGGCCACGTTCTTCAATCTGGAGTTCCCGCACAATACATTTCACCTGCGACACGCCCTGATGGATCCACTGCCCGGCACCTTGCCCGAACCGGAGATCTGGGCCCGCCTGGTCCGCGCCATCGGTGCCGTCGACGACGCCGAACTACATCCGCTGCGGGTGGCGGCGCGCCAGGGTCTGGACGCCTACGCCACGGCGTTTCTCACCGCGGTAGGTGCCAATCCGGGATTGGGCCGGGTGTTGCCGTACGTGCTGTACGAGACGCTGGGCCCGGCCTTGCCCGACGGCTTGGCCGGCGCCGCAGCACTGTGGGGACTTGCCCAGAAGACGGCCATGACCTACCCCGACGCGGTGCGGCGAGCGGGTTTCGCGGACGGCAATGCGCTGTTCGAGGCGATCCTGGACAGCAGGTCCGGGCTGACGTTCACGGTGCACGAGTATGAGGATGATTTCGCCCTGATCAGCCATCCTGACCGCAAGATTGCGTTGGACATGCCCGAGATGCTCGCGGCGGCAAGGGAGTTGCCGACTACACCGTCGGCGCTGACCACCGCGGAGTTCCCGCTGGTGCTCTCGGCCGGTGAGCGGCGCGCCTTCACCGCCAACGACATTTTCCGCGACCCCGGCTGGCGTAAGCGCGACACCGACGGCGCTTTGCGCATCAGCACACAGGACGCCCGCGCCATCGGCGTCGTCGATGGTGATCGTGCCAGGATCACCACCGCAGCAGGCAGCGCCGAGGCCAGTGTCGAGGTCAGCGAGGCGATGCTGCCCGGCCATGTGTCACTGCCCAACGGGTACGGGCTGGACTACACCGGCACCGACGGCCGCGTGCAGGTGCCGGGGGTGGCTCCCAATGCGCTCACCTCCACGGAGTGGCGTGACGCCTATGCGGGCACGCCGTGGCACAAGCACGTGCCTGCCCGGGTCGATCGGATTCGGGTCACAGGCGCGCCGGCCTGATCACTGCCCGGCCGGCGCAGCAGGCATATCCGGCGCATCCGGGGAGATCGGTACGTTCGGACCGGGAGCCTGTTCCGGCACGGGCGTGTTCATACCGCGTTGCGCGACCCCGAGGATCAGTGCTTCTTTGCCACTGATCTCCTGGTTCTGCACGGCGTGCCACAGATCCTTGAGATAGCTCAAGTTGGGCGTTTCCGTTCCCTGCCCGTTGGGATCCATCGTCGCCCCGGGCGGCAGGGCATCCGGGCTCGCCAGGTGCGGGGTGCCGGCCTCGGGCTGAGGCGCCGTCGGCGGCGGAGGTGGCGGGACCGGGATGCCCGGATCGGCGACGGCCGCGGCCGCGATTGAGCACGCAACCACAGCACCCGACACAACGCACCCGAATGCCGACGCAACCGTTCGCATGTAGACACGCATCTCGCTGGCCTCCCGCTGTTACTCCAGGGACAGATGGTAACGCTGAGTGCATCGTTGCGGTCGATGTTTCGTTACAGTGCAAGAATCGGAACGTGTTCCAATACCAACGATGTGGGAGTTTCCGAAACCCACTCCGAGGGGCCCCACCTGTGGTGTAGCAATGGCTTACGACACTACGAAACGTCGTCGCGAGGAGCCTCACGCTATGCCGACTTTGAATCTTCCACCCGGCTTCGATTTCACCGACCCCAACATCTACGCCGAGCGGTTGCCCGTCGAGGAGCTTGCCGAGATGCGCAGGCTCGCCCCCATCTGGTGGAACGAACAGCCGGTCGGCACGGGTGGCTTCGACGACGGCGGATTCTGGGTGGTCACCAAGCACAAAGACGTCAAGGAGGTGTCACTGCGCAGCGACGTCTTCTCCAGCCTGGCGAAGACCGCGCTGCCGAGGTACCGGGAGGGCACCGTCCAGGAGCAGATCGATCACGGCAAGTTCGTGTTGCTCAACATGGACGCACCGCATCACACCCACCTGCGCAAGATCATCTCCCGGGCGTTCACGCCGCGCGCGGTGGAACGGCTGCGCGCCGATCTCGCCGACCGGGCCCGCAGCATCGTCCAGGCCGCCCGGGAGGAAGGTTCCGGCGATTTTGTCGAGCAGGTGTCCTGCGAGCTACCGCTGCAGGCCATCGCGGGATTGATGGGCGTGCCTCAGGAGGAACGCAAGAAGCTGTTCGACTGGTCCAATCAGATGGTCGGTGACCAGGATCCGGAGTTTGCCGGCAACGACGGGTTGAGCGCGTCGGTCGAGCTGATCACGTACGGGATGAAAATGGCCGCGGAGCGGTCGGCGAATCCCGGGGACGATCTGGTGACCACGCTGGTGCAGGCCGATGTCGAGGGCCACAAGCTTTCCGACGACGAGTTCGGCTTCTTCGTGATCCTGCTGGCGGTGGCAGGCAATGAGACGACCCGCAACTCGATCACCCAGGGCATGATGGCGTTCACCGACCATCCGGATCAGTGGGAGTTGTTCAAGAAGCAGCGGCCGGCTACCGCCGCCGACGAAATCGTGCGGTGGGCGACTCCGGTGACATCGTTTCAGCGCACCGCGTTGGAGGACACCGAACTCGCAGGCGTGCCGATCAAGAAGGGCCAGCGGGTGGTGATGTTCTACCGTTCGGCCAACTTCGACGAGGACGTGTTCGACGACCCGTACACGTTCAACATTCTGCGGGATCCCAACCCACACGTCGGATTCGGCGGCACCGGAGCCCATTACTGCATCGGCGCGAACCTGGCCAGGATGACCATCGATCTGATGTTCAACGCGATCGCGGACGGCATACCCGACCTCACACCGTTGGCCGCACCCGAGCGGCTGCGGTCCGGCTGGCTCAACGGGATCAAACACTGGCAGGTCGATTACCGCGGCGAGCCAGATCCGAGACACCCTGTGGCGCAGGAGCGCTCGGGTAATCGATGATGGAGCGCCAGTAATCCTCGGAAATCTCGGTACCTGAGCGCAACACCATCGCCAGCCCCGTGGCCATGGCAATGCCCAGCAGTCCCAGCCACAACCCGGCCAGCCCGATCACGATCCACAACACCGTGGTCAGGGCCGGCCAGGGCGACACCACGGCCAGCGCCGGGGCGAAGAAGAAGCCGGCCCCCACATAGGCCGCTGACCCCGCACGATCTGCGGTCAACACGAAGCGCAGCCAGCGTGGGATGGGCCGGCCGGACCGCGGTGCGTCTCGCATCCTCGTCTCCTCTGCTCGTTGACACCCCAACCATGCAAGCTGTGGGTAGTCGGTGCAATTACCTGTGAGGTAGTGGCCGTCGGATCCACCATCGGCGACACTCAGGGGATGACCAGCACTGCAATCCAGACACCCATCGGTCCGCTGATGCGGGATTGGCGACAGCGGCGTCGGATGAGCCAACTCGAACTGGCCCTCGAAGCCGACGTATCGGCGCGCCATGTCAGCTTCATCGAAACCGGTAGGTCGGTGCCGAGCCGGGCCATGGTGCTCAAACTCGCCTCGGTCCTGGAAGTGCCGATGCGCGAACAGAATCGGCTGCTGATGGCCGCAGGCCTGGCGCCCGTGTATGCCGAGCGCGCGCTCGACGGCTCCGATATGACCGCGGTGCGGGAAGGGGTCACCCGGGTCCTGGAGGCCTACAACCCCTTTCCCTGCGTGGTCGTCGATCGGGCCTGGAATCTGCTGCAGGCCAACGCGGGGACCGCGATCATGCTGCAAGGCGTCGCCGAGCATCTGCTGAGCCGACCAAACGCCCTGCGCATCACCCTGCACCCCGACGGCATGGCGCCTCGCATCCGGAACCTGGCCGAATGGCGTCATCACCTCATCAGCCGGTTGCGGCGCGAGGTGGCCGTGAGCGGATCCGGCGAGCTGGCCGCGCTGCTCGCCGAGATCGAGTCCTATCCGGGTGGACTGGAATCGACCCGAGACCTCGGCGGTGTCGTCGTACCACTGGAACTGGCCACTGCGCAGGGCGAAACGCTCACCTTCATGAGCACGGTGACGACCTTCGGGACCGCGCTGGACCTCACGGCCGCGGAACTGAGCATCGAAGCCTTCCTTCCCGCCGACGAACGGACCGCCGCCTTACTGGTCTGACCACTTGACCTCTTACCGATGTGCGGGCACCATACCCGCATGGCCCTGCAACCGGTGAACCGTCGGTCCGTCCCCGAAGACGTCTTCACCCAGATCGTCAGCGAGGTACTCAGCGGGGCGATGCAGCCCGGCGAGTCGCTGCCCAGTGAGCGCCGGCTCGCCGAGGTCCTCGGAGTGTCACGACCTGCGGTGCGCGAAGCGATCAAGCGCCTCACCGCGGCAGGGCTGGTCGAGGTGCGTCAGGGCGATGCCACCACGGTGCGTGATTTCCGCAGGCATGCCGGCCTGGACCTGCTGCCCCAGCTGCTCTTCCGCGCGGGTGAACTCGACGTCTCCGTGGTCCGCAGCATCCTGGAAACCCGACTGCACAACGGGCCGAAGATCGCCGAACTGGCTGCGCGACGACGACATCCGGACATCCCGGAGCTCCTGATGGCGTCGGTCGACGCGCTGAGGGCCGAGCCCGATCCCGTAGTGCAGCAACGCCACGCGTTGGCATTCTGGGACCACGTCGTCGACGGAGCCGATTCCATCGCGTTCCGGCTCATGTACAACACCCTGCGCGCCACCTACGAACCCGCGTTGCCCGCATTGGCGACGATGATGGCCGCTGAGGTCGGCCACCCGCAGGCCTACCGCCGGGTGGCCGATGCCATCGCCGCAGGCGACCCGGCAGCAGCGCGCCAGGCTGCCCAGGATCTCTTGGAACCGGCCACCGCCGGCCTGTTGGCCGCCCTTGATGCCCTGGGAGAGCACCGATGACGCGGGGCTTCACTCTTCGGGACGCGGCAGCCGAGTTCGTCCGCCACCCCTCCCCCTGGATGATCGGCGCCACCCTGCTGGTCGCGGTCAGCGCGCGGATTCTCGTCGGGGACTGGCAGCTCACCGACGCGCTCGTGCCGCTGGTGATGCTCGCACTCTTCCCGTTCTTCGAGTGGATCGTCCACGTCTTCATCCTGCATTGGCGCCCAAAGGTTCTGGGCCCGGTGACGATTGACCCGCTGTTGGCCCGTGAACACCGCAGACACCACGTCGACCCCCGCACCGTCGCGCTGATCTTCATCCCCTGGCTTGCGCTGCTGTGGGTGTTGCCGGTCGCGGTCGCGATCGCACTGCTGGCGTTTCCGCGGGTCGGGTTGGGGTTGACCTATCTGTCGTTTCTCACCATGCTCGGCATGGGATACGAGTGGTGCCACTACCTGATCCACAGTGACTACAAGCCCAGAAGCGCTGCATACCGCGCGATCTGGCGAAACCACCGCAGACACCACTACAAGAACGAGCACTACTGGTTCACGGTCACCAGTTCCGGGACTGCAGACCGGGTACTGGGCACCTGCCCGGACCCGGCGACGGTTCCCAGCTCACCAACAGCCAGGGATCTGCACGCGGCGACTACGCCCGAACGATGATCGGATCGCCGATGTTGACGTTGTCGAAGTACCAGGCGGCGTTGTCAGGGCTGAGATTGATGCATCCGTGGCTGACGTTCGAGTATCCCTGCGACCCGACCGACCACGGCGCCGAATGGACGTACACGCCGCCCCACGTCACGCGGACCGCGTCGTTCACGGTGAGCTTGTAGCCCTCAGGGTCGCTCAGCGGAATCCCGATGGTCCGTGAATCCATCACCACCACAGGCTCTTTCCCGAGTGCGCTGAACGTTCCGGTGGGAGTCGGGAACTTGGGCTTGCCCATCGACGCGGGCATTTCACGCATCACCTCGCCGTCGATGCTGACGGTGAAGGTGTGGGCGCTGACATCGGCGACGCCGACCACCTCCGAGCCGGTTTCGAAGCTGGTCTTGGCGCCGCCCGCGCTCACCGAGATCTTCGAGTGGGCCGGCCAGAACTGATCGGGCGTCCACTGCATGACATCGTTGCTGAGCCAACTGAACTTCCCGGTGGGGGTATCCGGGGAGGAGATGCTGAGGCTGCGCTGCGCTGCGGACCGGTCGGCCACCGGCGCCGGGAACGTCACGGTCAACGGATATGCCACACCGACGACAGTGCCTGCCGCGGGCTCGATCGTGGCGGTGCGATCCGACGTGCTGACGGCTGCCGCCGCGACATTAACCGAACCGGAGACGGCGAGCGTGGCGAGTGAGATCACCGCAAACAACTTTCGAACCGGTCTCGTCACGGTCCATGGCCTCGGCGATTGGGCGTTCAGCATTCCTCCAGTGTAGGTCGTCGAAGCAGGTGCCTCCGGGAAGAGACGCGCGGCGGCGACCGGCGTCGGGTTAGGATCAGGTTGAATGGCGCGCATGACGAATCCATCGGCGCGGCGCCTCAAAACGTTTCATCCAGCGTCGTTGCGGGCAAACACAGGGCTGCGGGCCACGGCCATCAAGCCGTAGCCGAGACCGACGAAGACCGTGGCCAGAAGACCCACGTTGGCCGCCACCACCCAGCTGCCCACCGTGCCTGGATCCAGGAAGTAATACGGCACCCGCCGTCGGCCGGTGGTGAGCACCAGCAACGCAAGGCCGATATAGGCGGCCGGATATGTCAGCCAGACAAGTGGTTGCCACCACCGGATACCGCGCTGTGCGCTGCTGACCAACAGCCATTCCGCGGCGGCCAACAGCGGCACCACGACATGCAGCAGGATGTTCGCACCGGTGTATCCCATGCTCATGTCGGTCAGGAGGAGATTCCAGACCACGCCGGCCACCAACACGTAAACGACCACCGCACCACGCAACCCGGCCCGGGCGTCGGCGCGCGGTGAGGCCAGGGTCCACGCATAGAACGCGGCAGCCAGCAGGTTGGCCTGATAGGTGAAGGTGATCAGCCGCCACAGCACCCCCGACCGCGTCGACACCTCGACCAGGACAAGGGCCAGCACCACGGCCGCGACAATTGCCACTCGCAGCGCAACCCGCACCGCAGCAGCACCCACCTGAACGAGATTAGTCGGTGTTACGGCACAGGTGGCGGCGGCAGTTGCTCGGGTGGCGGTGCGGGCACCTCAGGCGCGGGCGGCGGCAACACCTCCGGTGGCGGGGGCAGCTCCGGTGGCGGGGGCAGCTCCGGTGGCGGCGGGACCATACCGACGGCAGGCTGTTGTTCGGACGGATCAGGGCCACCGCGTAACCGGTCACGGAGCCTGGTGAGCAGCGGAGGCTTCTTGGTCGGGCTCGGCGGCAAGACCAACGGCGGCGGCGGGACTGGCGGCGGAACGGCTGCAGGCACAGGCGCGATGGGGAGTTCCGGTGACTCCGGCTCGGCAGGGACCGCCGCCGGTCCCGGATCGGCGACGAACTCGGGGGCCTGTAGTTCGGCAGGCGGTTCGACCGGCACTTCGACGGGGGCGGGCGGTTCGGCGGGCAGGAACGCGGCCGCGGTGCTCGGCGGCGGCACCGGAACTGCCACCGGGGGTGGATGGTTGGCCGCCGCTGGCGTGACCGAAGTACTGGCGGCCGGTTTCGTCGCGCGTGGTCCGGGCTCGCCGCGCGGTATCGTCTGCAGGCTGATCGCCAGCGATACGGACACGACCAACGTCAGCACACCACCGACCAGCATTGCCAGCGGCGCCAACCGGGCAGGTGTCCACGGGTGTCCGGTTTTGACGGCATTGTGGTCAGCAGACATGAAACCGCCGCGGCGCGCCGCGGCCGCCAACGCCGCACCACGCGGCAGGGCCAGTTCAGCTTCGTCGGGGGTGAACACCGGGACCGCCAGTGCGTCCTCCAGTATCGGCATGACGGTGCCCACGTCGCCCGCCGACCCGACCACCACCAGCGCATCCGGACGCCGGTCCGCACGGGAGAACACGCCGTAGAGCCAATCCGCCAGGGCCTCGTCGCTGTCGACGAGATTGGTCAGCGTGGCGTCGACAGCACCGTCTGCGGGCCGGACGATCAGCGCATACACCGTGCCCGGTTCGATGACACACACAGCGGTGGTGTCGAATCCGACGACATCGGCGATTCCGCGGGCCAGCGCCTCGGTGGCCTGAGGCAACCCGATCGGCACCACATTCTCGAATCCGGATGCGGCCAGCGACCTCAGTAGCAGCGAGGCCTCGGTCTCGGTGTCTTCGTCCCACGTGACGCCGATGGAGTGCAACCGAAGCCCGCGGCTCGCGGCGATCTCCTCGGTACACGCAACCGCCCGGTCGCAGGTGTCGTCGGCCCAGGACGGTCCGTGTCCGCGAACTGCGAAGGCCTCGTGCTCGACAGTTGCGCCGTCAGCCGCCCGGCCCTCCACCAGAACGAGTTCCACGGTCGACGGTGTCATCGAGACGCCGATCACCGCGTCCACATGCACCCCCCTCGGAGCTGTGGCCACGAAACGGTGGTCCGCCGGAGCATTGCAACGGACCGGAAAATTGTGGCCGTCGTCCACCTGTTCCGGCTGACCCTACCGTGCCGGATATGACCGGTACAGCCGGCCTCGGGCGTTCCGTATGCGTTGGTGCGCAACGAAATGTGCTGTACCGAAGAACACCGTGGACACAGCGGAGCATCGGTTTGCCGGTCGCCCATGCAGAGCCCCTCGGCAGGCACCGGTGGCGTGTTCTAACCGTCCGCGAGAATCTCCTGCAGCAACGACTGCTCGATATTGCCGCCGGAAACGATGATCGCGGTGGGTCCCGCGGGCGTGGACCCCTTCCGGTAGCCGGCGAGCGCGACCGCCCCGCTGGGCTCGGCCACCAGATGCCCATCATGGGCCAATTCTCTTACCGCCGACCGTATCTCGTCCTCGCTGACGGTGAGCACCCCGTCGAGGACCTGTTGCAGATGCGCAAAGGTGAGCTCGGACGGCGTCGACCGGAGGCCGTCGGCGATAGTCCGGTTGCGTTGGGCCACCGGCCAATCGACGCGATGCCCGCGGGCCAGGCCATCGGTGGTGTCAGCCGCGAGTTCGGGCTCGACACCGAACACCTTGGCCTGCGGACACAGTGCCCGGATCGCGGTACCGATACCCGAGGCCAGGCCGCCGCCGCTGACCGGGACGAGCACTGCGGCCAGATCGGCGAGATCTTCGGCGATCTCCAGGCCGATGGTGCCCTGGCCGGCGATGATGTCCGGGTGGTCGAACGGTGGGATCAGCACACCGCCGGTCTGATCGACGAGTTCGGCTGCGACGGTTTCGCGTTCGCCCGTGCCGCACAGCACGACCTGCGCCCCGTGTCCGCGCGTGGCCTGCACCTTGATCGAGGGTGTTTCCTCGGGCATGACGATGTGGGCGTCGACACCGTAACGGGCCGCGGCGTAGGCGACCGCCTGCGCGTGGTTGCCGCTGGAGTAGGCCACCACTCCCCTTGCCCGTACCGCAGGGTCGAGTCGGCCCAGCGCATTGAATGCGCCCCGGATCTTGAACGCACCGATCGGCTGCAGATTTTCCGGCTTCAACCACAGCGGGCGGTCTGGGTCACCCCATCCGGCCGGCAACAACGGAGTGCGCACGATTGCCGGCGCAATACGCTCTGCTGCGGCACGGATGTCGTCAATGGTCACCAGTCTCACGACGTCCAGTCTTACCAGGCCCGCGACAACCGGCGGGCTCAGGACCTACTGCGCGATGCGACCGGTGCTCAGTCCTTGACCAGGGTGAACTGGCAGACGTCGGTGTACCCGTCGCGGAACAGTTCGGCACACCCGGTCAGATAGCGCATGTACCGGTCGTACATCTCCTCCGATTGCAGCGCGATGGCGTCGTCTCGCCGGGCCTGCAGCGCCGCGGCCCAGATATCGAGTGTCTTGGCATAGTGCGGCCGCAGCGACTGGACCCGCTCGACCCGGAACCCCGCACGTTCGGCGTGCTGCTGAACCTGTGCGACATAAGGCAATTCACCACCGGGGAAAATCTCGTCCATGATGAATTTGAAGAACCGCAGCCGCCGCATGGTGAGCGCAAGACCGCGGGCGGCGAACTCTTCTCCACTGGGCTTGACGATGGAGTGCAACAACATCACACCGTCATCCGGCAACGCCGAATAGGCCATCTGGAAGAAATCGTCGTAACGGTCGGCACCGAAATGCTCGAACGCCCCGATGGACACGATGCGGTCCACCTGCTCGTTGAACTGTTCCCAGCCCTCCAGGAGCACGCGCCGGGACCGGCCGGCGCCCAGGGCGTCAAATGTCTGCTGGACATGTGCCTGCTGGTTGCGGCTCAGCGTCAGACCGACAACATTGACATCGAACCGGTCGATGGCCCGACGCAACGTGGCGCCCCATCCGCAGCCGACATCGAGCAACGTCATACCGGGCTGCAGGCCCAGTTTTCCCAGCGACAGATCGATCTTGGCGAGCTGCGCCTCCTCGAGCGTCATCTCGGGACGCTCGAAGTACGCGCAGCTGTAGGTCTGCGTCGGATCGAGGAAGAGCCGGAAAAACTCGTCGGACAGGTCGTAGTGGGATTGGACGTTCTCGAAACGTGGGATCAGAGCCACAGGATCTGCAGAGTTTTCTGGCATGACGCAGCCTTTAGCAAATAGAAGTCGTTTTACGCTGTGGGTTCCCCGCTGCCGGGAAACCTCCCCCGTCGACGAAGGTGCAGTGCTCGCACCCTACCCGACTCACCTGTGAACATTGAATCCCCCGGTCAGGGCGGGGACAATCGAATTGTCGAGCACGCTCAGATACTGGAGGGGGACGATCATGGGGTACGCCGACAGCCCGGTATTTGACGATGACATACCCGAGGCCGACGCCGTCGAACAGCTCACACCCGTCGATGTTGGCAACGACGACGATGCGGCGCTCACCCCCGTCCGGGTGCGGCTCTCGCCGTACGCTGAAGCCGACGAGGCAGATCTGATCGAACAGGCGATTGTGGTGCCACTCGACGATGACCTGGAGTTTGACCGCTGAACAGGAAGGACGCCGGATGCGGCTGCCCGAAGCGATCGACGGACTGACCACCGATGCCGACCCGTCAAAGGTGTTCGGGGAGCCGTATCAGACCCCGGACGGGGCCACCGTCATCCCGGTGAGCAAGGTGCGATGCAGACCCGGTGACACGCAGCGGGGCATCACCGCCAGACCGGTCGGAATCTTCGTCATCAAGGATGGTGAACCGACCTGGGTTCCCGCGGTGGACACCACCCGAATCGCACTGCTGGGCGAGCTGATCGGGCTCGTGGCGGCCACCCTGGCCACCATTGCTATGGTGCGCCGTCCACCATGGCCGGACGTGCGCGCCGAGCTCTCCCGGCGAATCTGACCACGGCCCAGCCCCCGAGGCAGACCACCAGCAACACCGCCAGGGCCGCCAGCCAGGGCCAGGCGCCGTGCTGGTGAACCCATCCCGCCAGCAGGCCCTGTACCCGGCCTGCCGCGGTGATCACCGGGTCGCTGGGATCACCCGACGGGCCGAACAGTCGGATCTCGTAGCTGCCGTAGTAGCTGACATACGCGCCGACGACGATCAGCAACGCACCACTGATCCTGTTGACGTACGGGATTATTCGTCGCAACCGGTCCTCGCCGACGGTGCCTGCGAGTGCGGCAGCCATCGCCAGCACCCCCACGATGAGAGTGAAACCGGCTGCATACGCCACGAATACGGCAACGCCCTGCACGGACGTATCCGCCCGGAAACCTGCGCCCGTCACCGCGAGGAACGGACCGATCGTGCACGATAGCGACGCCACCGCATATCCAGCGCCGTAGCCCAGCATTGACCCCACCCGTGCCGTGGGTGCCCATCGCGGGTGATCGGCCACCGCGGGGACCAGCAGGCCCAGGTGCCTGCCGGCCAGCAGCCAGCACCCGAGGCCGAACAGCACCAGGCCGATGATCACGGTGGCATACGGCAGATACCGCTGCACGGTGTTGGCAGCCGCTATCGTCAGCGCACTGAACGTGCCGAACACCGCGACGAATCCGGTCGCCATCGCGGCGGTCGCGAGAAGCGCGCGTCCGACCGCGGCGAACCTGCCGGTGTGCCCGGGCCCGCGCACCACCAAAGCCAGGTAGCCGGGCAGCATCGCGAACCCGCACGGATTCAGCGCGGCGACCAGGCCGGCGCCGAACGCCAGACCCATCAGGTCTGTTTCCATGCCCTGGCTCAACTGCTCAGGGCCGCCACCCGGTCGGCCAACTCCTGCTGCGGCATGGCCGAGGTCGGATTGTTGACGAAGCTCGAAGATCCGTCGGCGCGATAGAACACGTAGGCGGGCTGCCACGGCACGTTGTAGCGGGCCCAGATCGAACCGTCGGCGTCATTGAGATTGGTGAAGTTCAAGTGGTATTTGTCGACAAAGCCCTGCATCTCGGCGACATCGGAGCGTGCCGCGACCCCGACGAACGTGACTTGCGGATTGGCCGCGGCCACCTGGCTCACCGACGGCGCCTCGGCGTTGCAGAAGGGGCACCACGGCGTCCAGAACCACAGGACCGCGGGTCGCCCGGCCAGGCTCGCTCCGTTGAACGGGGCACCGGACAGCGTCGTCCCGGTGAATTGGAGCCTGTCGTCGGCCGACGCGATGGGTGGAGCCACCAGTGCCACCGCCACCGCAACCGCGGCCAGCAGACCGGCAACGCGAAAGGTGAACGATTGTCGCGGCCGCGGAATACGCATCCTCATGGCACATCTCCTCTGCTCAGACTGCAGCGTGCGTGGGTGGTCCACACACCCTTGACACGATGGAGTGCGCGGCCTGGTTCACCGGGCCGCCGGCTCAGTTCTGCCGGGGCAACAGTTCGGCGACGAAGCGGTCCAGGAATCCGTCGCGGTCGATGGGACCCGCGGGTCTGATGACGAATTTGGTGAGACCGGCGGCGAGGTAACCGTCGAGCTGCCGGTGCAACGCGGGCCAGTCCGCGGCCACGAGCAGCTCCGGGTCGACGTCGGGCCTGCGGCGTCGCACTGCGGCGACGACGTCATCGGGGAGGCTGCCCGTCCCCACCGCCAGGCTGATACCGAAATGATCGGGCTCGATCGCCCGCCCGGCAGCATCTGCCTCGCGCTCGATCTGCACTCGTGCGCGACCCGCCTCGTCAGGGGTGAGAAAGCTGCCCAGCCAGCCGTCGCCGAATCGGCCGATGCGCGTCAGCGCTGCCGGTGCCGCGCCGCCCAGCCAGATGTCCACCGGCTGAGCCGGCACCGGTTGCACACGGGCCGAGCGGATGGTGAAGAAGTCGCCGGCGAAGGACACCTCTTCCTGACGCAGGACGGATCGCAACACGTGCAGTGACTCGTCGAATACCGCTGCGCGGCGGCCGTCGGGGACCACGAACACATCGCGTTCGGTGGGCAGCGCCGAATGCAGGCCGAACACCGGGAGCACTCGCTTGGGCGCCAGCGCGGCCAGCGAAGCGAGCTGTTTGGCTACCAGTACGGGGTGGCGTCCCGGGAGGATCGCCACCGAGGTGCCCACCTTCAACCGGGTGGTCCGGGCCAGCGCGTAGGCCATCCCGACGAACGGATCGACAGCCGGTGTGTACACCAACTCGGAGAACCACACCGAGTCGACGCCCGTGCTCTCGAGGCGATCGATGATGCCGGCCAACTCTGCCGGCGCGGTATCGGCGCCCAGTCCCACACCGAACCGGATCTTCATCGGGTTATCTGCCTCGCGTGCCATACCTACCCCCAACACCACGCGGGCGCATCTTGTGCCCGGCCGGGCGGTGGGCCTGCCGCGAAAGCGGCCGATGCGCCTACGCTGACCTCCATGCACGCGTCAGTAACGGTGCCCATCGTGGCCCCTGCGCAGCGGGTCTGGGATCTGGTCTCCGACGTCCGCAATACCGGCCGCTTCTCACCCGAAGTGATGGAAGCCGAATGGCTCGACGGCGCCACCGGAGCGGCCCTGGGCGCCCGGTTCCGCGGCCATGTCAAGCGCAACGAGATCGGGCCGGTGTACTGGACGACCTGCCGGGTCACCGCCTGCGATCCGGCCGGGAATTCGGTTTCGCCGTGTTGCTGGGAGACAAGCCGATCAACAACTGGCACTACCGCTTTACGCCGGTGGCCGACGGCACCGAGGTCACCGAGTCGTTCCGGCTCTCCGACTCGCTGACGAACCGGCTTTTCTGGCTGGTCGCCGGCCCCCTGCGTAAACGCCGCAACATCCGCGACATGCGCAAGACGCTCGAACGCATCAAGGCAGTCGCGGAAGCTGACGAGGGTTAGCCGAGGCCGACCCCCAGAATCGGCACCCAGACACCGAACAGCCAGACACCCCACTGGCGGAAACCGTTGTCCCATACGGGGTTCAGGTCATATCCCCAGTAATTTATGCGCGGCGGTAACGGTCCGCCCCGCCACTGCACCGGTGGCGGTGGGCCCCATCCCCACGGCGGTGGCCCGTTACGGTCGTCCCACCAGTCGTGCCGGTTGTTCGCCCACCACGGGCCCTTGTTGTCCCAATGACTGTTGTCCCAATGACCGCGATCATGGCCGCGATCGAAATCGCGTCCCGGTCCCCCGTCGCAGAAGGGGAAGCAATCGTCATCATGCCCATGCCCGGGTTTGAGCGGTGCCGGTGCGATCGGGGTAGCCGAAGCCGATGGCGTACCGAACGCTGTGACGCCGAAACCGAGCGCGCCGACGGTCATCGTCGCTGCCACGAACTTCGTCAGTTTCATCCAAAACCTCCTGATGTGGTGACCCCGGCGCCGGACATCCCCCAATGCACCGGCGCCGCAACGTCTTGCGACTTCACCGCGGCGAGACGTTCACCCCTGTGCCATATCGAATCCATCGCGCCCGGCGTTACCTGACGCGATCAGGCCCGGGCCGGCACTAGCGTGTAGCCGATGCCCGACGTTGCCGCAGAACAACACGTTCGGCCGATACCGCAGTTCGCTACCACGGGGGTGCTGCTGGTCGCCGCCCTGACCGCGATAGCTCATTGTGGCGCAGCGGTATTGAGCGGTGGCTACTGGTTCGACGAGGTGTACATGCTGGCCATTGGCCGTTATCACCTGGACTGGGGGTCCGCCGATCAGCCACCGGTCGCACCGGCACTGGCCGCGGTGCTTGATGCCGTCGCACCAGGATCACCGTTCGCCCTGCGGCTGCCCGCCGTGCTGGCCACCGCGGGCGCGGTGGTGCTCGCCGGATTGATCGCGCGTGAGTTCGGCGGTGAGCGTCGCGCCCAGCTTCTCACCGCTGCAGCGCAGGCCACCATGCTGTGGACGACGCTGGCGGGGCATTGGCTGACCCCGTACACGCTCGAGACCGTGCAGTGGTTGGTCATCATCTGGTTACTGCTGCGCTGGATGCGCCTGCGCGACGACCGACTACTGCTGGCGATCGGCGTGACGGTGGGCATCGCGGCGATGACAAAGTTTCAGGTGGTGCTCCTGTGCGTGGCGTTACTGGTGTGCGCCGCGGTGCTCGGTCCACGCGAACTCCTTCGCCGACCGCTGCTCTGGGCGGGTGCGCTGATCGCCGCGGTGATGACCGCACCGACCGTGCTCTGGCAGCACGCCCACGGCTGGCCGCAGCTGCAGATGACCGCCATCGTCGCGGGCGAAGCCGACGCGCTCTATGGCGGGCGTCCCGGAATAGCCGTCCAGTTGATCCTGTACGCAGGCGTCCTCGGCGTGGCGCTCGGCGCCTACGGCGCGTGGAAACTGCTGCGTCTCGAGCAGCTGCGGGAATACCGGTTCCTTCTGGCCGCGGGGGCACTGCTGTATCTGCTGTTCGTCCTCGCCCCGGGACGGCCGTACTACCTGGCCGGACTCTACGCACCGTTCGCCGCCGCGGGCGCGTACGGCTTGCAGCGCAGACGTGAACAAGGTGCCCGCAGCCGTCGATGGCCGCTGTGGTCGGCCGTGCTTCTGGCCGTGGCATCAGCGGTGGCAGTGTTGACGGTGTCGGTGCAGATCACCCGCTCCGACATCGGCGAGCAGATCGCCCGTGACACCGCCGCGGCCTACCGCGAACTACCGGACGACCGACGCGAACGCACCGCAGTGATGGGCCAGTCCTACATCGTGGCCGCCTACCTCGACGGTTATGCGCCGCGGTACGGCCTGCCCGCCGCCTACAGCCTCAACCGCAGCTACGGCTACTTCGATGCGCCACCCGACTCCATCGACTCAGTGCTCTACGTCGGTCCGCAGCCAGATGCCTTGCGCCCCTATTTCACCGGGGTACGCACCTTGGACGCCATCGGCGACGATATGCACATCTATCTGTTGACCGGCCGGCAGCAACCGTGGCAGTCCATCTGGGCGCAGCGCAGGACGTTGACGGTGTCCTGAATGTGCCCCCGCCGATCGAAATCGCTTCTACCCTGGTACCCGTGGGTATCACGCCGCGGGTGAACGGGGCGGCTCCGCCCCATGTGCCGTTATCGGAGATCGACCTCGGTTCCTGGCAGTTCTGGGGGCTTGACGACGACATCAGGGACGGTGCGTTCGCGACGCTGCGCCAGGAGGCACCGATCTCCTTTCATCCGGCATTCGAGCAGGAGGGGTTCGAACACACCACCGGCCACTGGGCGGTGACCCGCCACGAAGACGTGTTCCACGCCAGTCGACATCCGGAGATCTTCTCGTCTGCCTCGGGCATCACCATCGGAGACCAAACCCCGGAATTGACCGAGTATTTCGGATCGATGATCGCGATGGACGATCCGCGTCACACCCGCCTGCGCAACATCGTGCGCAGCGCGTTCACCCCGCGGGTACTTGCCATGATCGAGGATTCCGTGCGAGACCGGGCCCGCCGACTGGTCACCGACATGGTGGCCCGCAACCCCGACGGCCGCGCTGAACTGGTCGCCGACCTCGCCGGGCCACTGCCCTTGCAGATCATCTGCGACATGATGGGGATCCCGGAATCCGACCATCAGCAGATCTTTCACTGGACCAACGTGATCCTCGGCTTCGGGGATCCGGACCTGACCACCGATTTCGACGAGTTCTTCAACGTCGCCATCGATATCGGCGCGTACGCGACCGCCATGGCCGACGACCGTCGGGCCGGTCCCACCGGCGACCTGACGACGAGTCTGGTGCAGGCAGAGGTGGACGGCGAGCGGCTGACCTCAAGTGAAGTGGCGTCCTTCTTCATCCTGCTGGTGGTGGCGGGAAACGAAACCACTCGCAATGCCATCAGTCACGGCGTGCTGGCGCTGACCCGCTATCCCGAGCAGCGCGACGACTGGTGGTCGCGCTACGACGAGTTGGCCCCCACCGCGGTCGAGGAGATCGTGCGGTGGGCGTCGCCGGTGAGCTACATGCGGCGCACTGTCACCCGCGACACCGAGCTTGGCGGTAGGCCGTTGAGTGCGGGCGACAAGGTCACCCTGTGGTACGGGTCGGCCAACCGGGACGAGTCGAAATTCGACGATCCGTGGCGCTTCGACATCCGCCGTCAGCCGAATCCGCATGTCGGCTTCGGCGGAGGTGGTGCCCACTTCTGCCTCGGCGCCAATCTCGCCCGGCGCGAGATCACCGTGGCTTTCGAGGAATTGCATCGACGGTTACCCGACATCGTCGCCACCGAGGAGCCGGACCGACTCCAGTCGGCGTTCATCCACGGCATCAAACGGTTGCCGGTCGCCTGGACTCCGCGCTAGGCGGTATCGGCTAGTGCTACTTGACGGTGAGGGTGCCGATCATCGCCGGATGGTAGATGCAGTAAAAGGCGTACTCGCCGGGTTCTGAGGGCGCGGTCAGCGTGGCGCGCTGTTTACCGTCGACGTGTACATCGAACTGGCCCTCGGTTCGTGAGGTCACCGAATGCTCGACCTCGTCATTGTTGACGATGGTGATCTCGGTGCCCGGTGCCACCGTCAGCGCCGGACTGAAACCCATGCCCTGGATGGTGAGCGTCGGTGTACCGGGCGCGGGCACACTTGCCGGGCCTGAGGCCGGGGCCGATTCCGTCGCAGTCGCCGGCCCTGAGGTCGCCGTCGCGGGCGCCTCAGAAGTGTTGGATCCGCCGCACGCCGTGCCCACCGCGGCAATCAGACACGCCGCTGCGCAGAACTGTGCAATCCGTTTCATCGCCGTCCCCCTGAATCGTTGTCCTGCCCTGGACACGATTATCGATGCAGCCGGGTTCACCTTGGTCCGATTTCGCCGATGACGACCGCGGCAGCACCCCGCGCGGATTCAGGCACCCAGGACGTCGAGCATCCCGGCGGCCGCCCTGGGCCAGGTGAACTGTTCGGCCCGTCGCCGGGCACTGCTGCGCCGGAACCTCTCCGGTCGGCTCATGACAGAGGCCACTGCGTCCGCGATGGCGCGCGCGTCGTTGTTGGCCGTGGCGCCGCAGTCGGCGGTGAGGATCTCCGCCAGCGCCGAGGTACGAGACACCACCGCCGGAGTCCCGCAGGCCAGGGCCTCCAGTGCGGCCAAACCGAAGGTCTCGTGTGGTCCGGGCGCAAGCGCGACATCGGCAGAGGCCAGGATCGTCGCGACCGTGTCACGGCAACCGACGTAGCCGGTGAACGCGACCGGCAGCCGGGCAGCCTGACGTTCCAGTCGTGCCCGCATCGGCCCCTCACCCACCACCACCAGGCGCGCGTCGAGGCCGGAATCCCGTAACGCGGCAACGGCAGCGATGCTGCGGTGGGCATGTTTCTCCACCGAAAGCCTGCCGCAGTGCACCAGCAGGGTCTGATCCGGAAAGGCCCAGCGCTGCCGCATCCGCTCACAGCGCCGATTGGGGTGGAACAACTCGAGGTCAACGCCCAGTGGCACGGTGGCGACGTTGCTCGCGCCGATACGGTCGAACTCCTCCCGCGCGAACGCCGTCGTGCACACCACCGCGTCGTAGTTGGCCGCGGTGCGACGGTTGGCGGCGTTGGCGACGGCACGAGCCATGCCACGCGGCATGATCTGTGCGACAAGGCGATCCAGCCGTTCATGGGAGATCATCACGGTGGCCACCCCGTGCCTGCGCCCCCAAGGGCCCAGCGAGCGCAGCGTGAGCCGATCAGACACTTCGAGCGCATCGGGAGCCAGGCGGCTCAGTAGCGCGGTCACCGGCCCGGGCAACACCGCACGATAGCCGCCGGTGAACGGGATGAGCTTGGCCGGCAGCGCGATTCGCACCACACCGCTCGGCAGCACGCCCCGTGCCGGGCGCGCGCCCGGCACGATGAGGTACACCTCGTGACCTGCCGCACTGTATTCCGCGCCCAGGCGGTCCACCGCAGTGCGCAGACCTCCCGACCGCGGGCCGTAGAAGTTCGCGACCTGGACAACGCGCATTCCCAGATCAGACTCGGACCGTGTGTGCGGTCAACAACGTGGGCGCAACCGGTACCTGAATACCCGCTGAACACGGGCCGCGGCGTCGGGGTGCACCCGGTGACTCGATGCCGGCCGGTGAATTCAGCCGACGTAGCGGCTGAGCCAGTCCTGCACCCGATGCCACGCATCCGCGGCCGCTGCCGCGTTGTAGCGATCACCGGTGTCGTTGAAGAATGCGTGGTTGGCGTCGGGTTCGGTGACCAGTTCGTGTACCAGGCCGGCCTGCTCCAGCGCGGCCCTGGCAGTGGGTTCGGTCGCGTTCACGCGCTGGTCGAGTGCACCGTAGAAGGCCAGCACCGCCACGTTCTTCGAGCCCGAAAAATCCGGGTTCTCGGGCGCAGGCCCGTAGAACGGTATGGCCGCGGCCAATTGTGGTGTGCCCGCGGCCAACAGCCGCCAGACGAGCCCGCCGCCCATACAGAAACCGACGGCGGCGATCTTCCGGTCAGGCACGCGGCGCTGCACTTCGTCGATGCCCGACTTCAGGTTTGCGACGAGCTCTTCCGGCGGAATCTTGCTCAGAGCAGCAGTCGCTTCTGCGGGGTCGGCGAATGTCGCAGTGCCGCCGTGGCTTGACAACAGGTCGACCGCCAGTGCCGAGTAGCCGGTACCCGCGAAGCGTCCCGTGACCGACCGGACGTAATCGTTGAGGCCCTTGTTCTCATGAATGACAAGCACCCCGCCCCTGGGAGCGCCGGCCTGCGCCCAGGCCCCCTGCAGTTCACCGGCCGGGCCTGCCCACGAGACCGGTGCGGTCGGCAGTCCACGATCGGACCCGGGTGGCGAGCGGGTCGGCTCGGGGGCGGGCACCGCGGATGGTGCGGTGGCGGGCCTGCGGTCACCGCACGCGGCGATCAGCGCCGCGGCCGCCGCCGAACCGACGCCGAGCAGCGCCAGCCTGCGCAGCGCTTCGCGTCGGGACAGCAGCCCGTCGACGTGGTCAGTGGCGATTTCCTCTGCGATGTAGCGCTGCAACGGAGTCACCTCTGTAAGTATGCGCCGATTTGCTGAACCGGCGTGATGTAGCGGTCTGCGGCGCGATACTCAACGAATGACTGGGACACCGGATCCGAACGCGCTGCGGGGCCGGGTCGCCGTCGTCGCCGGCGCGACGCGTGGTGCCGGTCGCGGTATCGCCGCCGGACTGGGCGAAGCCGGGGCAACCGTGATCTGCACCGGACGCAGCAGTGTGGCGGGGAGTCGGGGTTCGGACTACGACCGGCCCGAAACCATCGAGGAAACCGCCGCGCTGGTGACCGCGCTGGGCGGCGTGGGCATCGCTGCTCAGGTCGATCACCTCGACATCGGCCAGGTTCAGGCGCTGGCCGGGCGCCTGGATTCGGAGTACGGACGCATCGACATCCTGGTCAACGACATCTGGGGCGCAGAGGTCCTCAAAGGTGCGCCGGCCACCTGGGGCAGACCGATGTGGCAACACAACCTTGATGACGGCCTGCGGATCCTGCGGCTCGGGATCGACACCCACCTCATCACCGCGCATTGCCTGCTCCCCCTGATGACGACCCGACCCGGCGGCCTTCTCGTCGAAATCACCGACGGGACTACAGAGTTCAATGCCGAGAACTACCGCTTGTCGGTGTTCTACGATCTGGTCAAGAACGCGGTGAACCGGCTGGCTTTCGCCCACGGTCATGAGCTCGCGCTACTCGGCTCGACTGCGGTGGCCGTCACCCCCGGGTGGTTGCGCTCGGAGATGATGCTGGACAACTACGGCGTCACCGAGGCCAACTGGCGCATCGCACTGGACCCCGCCCGCGCCGACGGCTACCCGATGGCTCCCCCGGGATTTTCCGAGTCGGAGACCCCGCGGTTCGTCGGCCGTGGGGTAGCTGCCATCGCCGCCGATGAGGCCAGGTCACGGTGGAATCAACGGTCTGTGAGCTCAAGCGAACTCGCCCGCGAGTACGGCTTCGAAGACCTCGACGGCCGCGTGCCCGATGCATGGGCGCCGATATAACCGCAGCTCACACGGTCGACAGCCCAGCAAGTAGACATTTTCTCAGATCTGTTCACAGATTTCGTTGACACCCGGCAGCGCCGCCTGTTCTATGACGTGGTGACCTTCGACACAATCATTCGCAACGGCCGCTGGTTCGACGGCACCGGTGCCCCGTCAGCGGTGCGGAACATCGGCATTCGCGGCGGACACGTGGTGGCCATCTCCGCGGAGGAACTCGACGACACCGAGTGCGCTCAGATCATCGACGCCACCGGCAAGTGGGTGCTGCCCGGCATGCTGGACATCCACACCCACTACGACGTCGAGGTGCTGGGCGGTCCGGCACTGTCGGAATCGCTGCGCCATGGCGTCACCACGGTGATGCTCGGTTCGTGCTCGTTGTCGACGGTGCATGTCGGCGGCGTGGATGCGGGCGATCTGTTCGGCCGCGTCGAAGCCATCCCGCGCGAACACGTGATCGCCGCGGTCGATGACAACAAGACGTGGAGCAGCTGCGACGAATACGTGGCCGCACTGGAAGCGCTGCCGCTCGGCCCCAACCTGGCCGCGTTCATCGGACACTCCGACATGCGGACCGCTGTCATGGGGCTGGACCGGGCCACCCGCTCCGACCAACGCCCCACCCGGGCCGAGCAGGCCCGCATGGAGCAGATGCTCAAAGAAGCGCTCGACTCTGGATTCGTCGGAATGTCTTCGCAGCAGCTACTTTTCGACAAAATTGACGGTGAAACCTGCCGATCGCGCACATTGCCGTCGACCTATGCGAAGCCGCGTGAGCTACGTCGGCTCAAGTCGCTGCTGCGGCGGGCGGGCCGGGTGCTGCAGTCGGGCCCCGACATTTCCAACCCGCTGAACCTGGGCTCGCAGGTGGCGCAGTCACTAGGGTTCTTCCGCAATCCGCTCAAGACGAGCCTGCTCTCCGCCGCCGACATCAAGGCCAACCCCTACGCCATCCTGATGATGGGCCCGCTCGCCCGTGTCATCAACGCACTCGGCGGCAACTTCCGCTGGCAGCACCTGCCGGTGCCGTTCGAGGTGTACGCCGACGGCATCGACCTCGTGGTGTTCGAGGAGTTCGGCGCCGGGGCTGCGGCCCTGCATCTGCGCGACGAAGTGGAGCGCAACGAGCTGTTGCGCGACGAGGACTACCGGCGCAGATTCCGCAAGGACTATGAGAACAGGTTCGGGGTGCGGGTCTGGCACCGCGACTTTTTCGACGCCGAGATCGTCGGATGCCCGGATAGGTCGGTGATCGGCAAGACCTTCGGACAGGTGGGCACAGACCGTGGCGTGCACCCCGTCGACGCCTTCCTCGATCTCGTGCTCGAACACGGCACTGCGCTGCGTTGGCGCACCACGATCTCCAACCACCGCCCTGAAGTGCTCAAGAAGCTGGCCCGCGATCCGGGCATCCAGATGGGTTTCTCCGATGCAGGCGCGCATCTGCGCAACATGGCCTTCTACAACATGGGGTTGCGGCTGTTGCGGCATGTCCGCGACGCCGAGCAGGCCGGTCGGCCGTTCCTGCCGGTGGAGCAGGCGGTACACCGGCTCACCGGCGAACTCGCCGACTGGTACCGGATCGACGCGGGACACCTACGCGTCGGGGACCGCGCCGATGTGGTGGTCATCGACCCGGCACGGCTCGACAGTTCGCTCGACGAGTACGCCGAAGACACCGTCGAGCAGTACGGCGGCCTGTCCCGGATGGTGAATCGCAACGACCAGACGGTCAACGCGGTACTTGTCGGCGGCCGCACGGTCTTCCGCGACGGCGCGCTCACCGATCTGGTCGGCGCCCACCGGACCGGCCGGTTCCTGCGTGCCGCACATCGCTCCCCCGCCCCGCACACCGACGGAGCCGAGCTCGCCCATGTCCGTTGAGGCGACCGTGCTCGGTCTGTGGCGGGCCCTGTCCGCCCGCGATTGGGAACTGCTCAAGAGTTACCTCTCCGAAGACTGCATCTATCTCGACATGCCGGTAGGGCCGACGGCGGCAGCGAAGGGACCCGAGGACATCGTCAAACGGCTCAAGATCGGCCTGGAGCCGTTGGCGTCCTATGAGAACTTCTCGGGTCTGCTGCTGGAGAACGGTTGTGACGCGATGTACGAGCACCACGAGGAATGGCATTGGGACACCGGGGAATCCGCGGTGCTCAAGTTTGTCAGCGTGCACCGGGTCGAGGGCGACAAGGTGACCCTGTGGAAGGACTACTGGGACATGGGCGCACTGGCCAACCATGCGCCGCCGACCTGGATGTCGGACTTCGCCACCGCAGACATGTCGTGGGTGTTCGACGCGACCGGGCTGGTGTGAATCGCGCTCCGTCAGTCAGTTCCCCAGACGAGACAGAAGGTGTGCCCGGCCGGGTCGCGGAACACCCGGAACGACGTCTCGCCGACCGCATCGGTGACCCGCGTCGCTCCCGCCGCCAGCACCCGTCGCTCGGCGGCGTCCGGGTCGTCGACGTGGATGTCGAGGTGAAACTGCTGCGACCCGGCGGGATCGGGGAACTTCGGCGGTTGGTGCTGCGGGGAATGCTGGAAGGCCAACCGCCTGCCCCCCGGGTCTGTCAGCACCACCCAGGTGTCGTCCTCGGCGGCCACCTCGCCTCCGAGAAGCTCGGCGTAGAACGCGGCCAGCGAGTGCGGGTCCTTGCAGTCCAGGACAGTGGAACGTAGCTTTCCGATCACGTGGCTCGTATTGCCATTGTGGGCTGGGCCGAAACCCGGCCGGCTAGACGCTCCAGGCCATGCGGAACTTCTCGGTCAGTTCCTCGGGCGGTAGTCCGCCGTAGTTCTCCTGCTCATATCTGCGGACGGCGAGCACCGCGGCGACCGGTTCGTCGCCCAGCACGCCGCGCAGCAATGCCGAGTCATCGAGTGCGGCCAGGGCCTCCGACTGCCGACTGGGTAGCAGCGTGATGTTGTTCGCGTCGCGTTGCGCATCGCTGAGGGTGGCCGGGTCGACCGTGGTCTCCGGAGGAAGTTCGAGTTCCCGCTCGATGCCGTGGTGGGCCAGCCCGAGGATGGTCGCCGTGGCGAGGTAGACGTTGGCCGACGGGTCGATCACCTTGACCTCGACATTGGCGCCATGTGGGTTGCTCGGACCGCCGATGAGGAACCGCACCGCGGCTTCGCGGTTCTCGGTACCCCAGCAGTTGTGCGCGCCCGACCAGTGCCCGGGCTGGATGCGCAGGCCCGACAGCACTGAGCCACAGAGGATGCCCTGGGCGGCAGGGAGCCCGGCGAGCAACCCGGCGATCGCCGACTCCCCCTCCGGCGTCATCCCACGCGCCCCGGCTCCGCCGGAGAACAAGGATAATTCCCCCTTGCTGAGCGAAAAGTGTTGATGCGCCCCCGAACCCACGCTTCCCGCGAACGGCAGCGGGGACAGGCTTGCCCGCATCCCGAACTGTCGGGCGACCCTGGCCACGATGATGCGCATCAGGACCAACTGATCGGCCGCAGTCACCGGCGGTTGCGGAGACAGCGAGACCTCGAACTGATTGGCCCCGTACTCGGGGTGGAACTGTTCGATGGCGACGCCGGAGGCCGTCGCCGCGTTGGTGACGCCGCGGACGAACTCTTCGAACTCCAGCAGGCCGGCCAGCCCGTACTGGGACCACAGCAAGGACGGCAGCCGGCTGCCGTCGGGGCCGACGAGGAAGAACTCCATCTCATGGCCGACCAGCGCGGTGATCTCCGCGGTGGCCAGACGGTCCTGCACCCGCTGCAGCACACCGCGGCCGCAGTAAGGGTCAGGTGTCCCGTCCTGGCCGAAGAAACCGCCGGGCGCCCACGCCAGTCCGTCCCCCAGGATGTGCAATGCGCCGAGGTCGATACGGATCCGCTGGTCACCCACCACGCTGATGGCGTCGCTGAAGACGATGCCGGTCTGGTCGATGGTGAACGCGTGGAAGACCGGGCTGGCTCCCAGGCCGGGGTCGGCGAAGATGCCCATCCGGCGCAGCGGAACCGTTTTCGCGTGGATCAGGCCGGCGGGGTTGACCACCGTGCCGATCAGCGTCGCGACCCCGTCGGATTCGAGCTGTGCGATGGCCGCAGCGGCCAGCGGTTTGGCAGCGTGGGAGTTCACAGTCCCCATTCTGCGCCGCAGCGGCGCTGCCTAGAGCGTGATCTTGCAGCTTTGCCCGATGTCCAAAGTCCGCAGCATCCGGCCCATTCCGAGCCACATCGCACAGGACAGCGCCAGGTCGGTCAGCAGCTCGGGGGTGAAATGCGCACCGGCCCGCTCCCAGAAGTCCTCGTCGTCGCGGAGTTCGGTGTGCCCGGTGGCGAAGCGGTGGGCGAACTCGGCGGCCACCCGTTCGGCCGGACTGTAGCCGGGCCAGGTCTGCCATTGCGCGGCGTGCTCGTAGAGCTCCTCATCGACTCCTGCGGCCTGGCCTTCGCCGTCGCGGGTGTTCTGGCACACCGTGCATTCGTTGGCCAGCGCGATCACCATGCGCGCCAGCTCACGCACCCGCATCGGCAATCTGCCCTTGGTGTACACCGCGTTGGTGAAGTTGGCCATGGCGGTACCGATGTCGGGTGATGCGAGAATCCAGCCTGCGACGTCGTCGTCGGGAAAATCTCCAATGCGGCTCATGGCGGAATGCTACCGCCCGCACCCCCAAATCTGGAACAGGTTCTAGTTGTTTCCTGCGGCTTTGGCTCCGGCGAGTTCGGCCCGGTCGTCACCCCAGTCACGTTGCAGAAGCGACCGGTGGGCGATGCGCTCCAATGCGGCCTCCACCTGAGCGCGGTCGGGACGGATGTTGTACGACGGTGAGGTCGCGAGTTTGTCACTGATCCGCCGGACCAGCGCGGCCGACACCGCGTCGACCTGACGTGATCCCCGCTGGGTCAACCACAACTCGTCCTCGGTGCGCAGTGCGTAGCCTTCGACGATCAGGCTGGTGAACGTCGGCTCCAGCAGCTCGTGTGGAACTCGTAGCCGCTCGGCGATCTCGGCAAGTCGTGCCGAGCCGAAAACCTGTCGCTGGCGGTAGATCTGCAGCAACGCCCACAATCGGACCACGTCCAATTCGCAGCCCGGCTTGCCTGCGACGGACCGGAGCCGGATCTCCGGAGAGTTGCGCATCAGGTGGCTGATCGCCGTCTCCAGCACGTCCTCGGCAGACTCCGAGCTCGGCATGCCGAATCCTTCACCGAGGTCGGCAGCCATCGCGGCGTCCAGCTCCTGCAGCGGGACCTCCTTGAGGAACAACGCAACGATGAAGCCGAGCAGAGCGACCGGCGCGGCGCACAGGAACACCAGGTCCAGCGCATCGGCGTAGGCGTTCACGATCGGCGCGGCAGCCTCCTGGGACAACTCGTGCAGCGCCTTGGGCGAATCGCCCGCGACGGCGGGCGCCCCACTGGATGCCAGCGCGCCGGGCAGCCGCTCGGACAGGAAGGTGGCGAACAGCGAGCCGAAGATGGCGGCACCGAAAGAACTGCCGATGGTCCGGAAGAACGTCACGCCGGATGTCGCAACGCCCAGATCGGCGAAGTTCGAGGTGTTCTGCACGATGAGGACGAGCACCTGCATGCACATGCCGATACCGGCACCCAGGATGAACAGGTACAGCGCCTGCAGCGGGATCGGCGTTGCCGCGTTCATCCGCGACAACAGCACGAAGCCGACCAGCATGATCGCGGTACCGGCGATCGGATAGATCTTGTAGCGGCCGGTGCGGCCCACCAGGGTGCCGCTGACGGTTGAGGTGATCAGCAGCCCGATCACCATCGGCATGGTCCGCAACCCGGATTCGGAAGCCGAAACGCCTCCCACGAACTGCATGAAGGTGGGCATGAAGGTCAACGCACCCAGCATCGCGAAGCCGACGACCAGCGACAGCACGCAACACACGGTGAACACCGGATTCCGGAACAGCCGCATCGGCAAGATGGGTTCAGCTGCCCGCAATTCCACCCGGACGAACATGGCCAGCGCCAGGATCGACGCGATCACCAGTCCGATGATGAGGGGTGACGTCCACGCCAGATCCCCGCCCATGCTGGTGGCCAGGGTGAGCCCGGACGCCCCGATGCCGACCCAGAAGATTCCGGCGTAATCGATCACCGGGCGGGTCGGACGGGAAGCCAGCGCCGGGATCGTGGCGGCAGCGACCAGGAGGACCACGACGCCGACCGGGATGCTGATCCAGAAGGCCCAGCGCCAGCCGAGATGATCCGTGACGAACCCGCCCAGCAGCGGGCCGGCCACGGTGGTGACGCCGAACACGGCCCCGAGCGCACCCTGGTAGCGCCCGCGGTCCCGCAGCGGGATGACCTCACCGATCAGAGCCGTCGAGGTCACCATGATCGCGCCGCCGCCGATCCCCTGTAGCGCCCGCGACGCCACCAACATGGCCATCGATCCCGACAGACCACTGAGCACCGAGCCGACGAGGAAGCACACGACCGCGCTCTGGTATACCGCTTTCCGCCCGAAGATGTCACCGACCTTCCCGACGACCGCGGTGACCACGGTCGAGGCGAGCAGATAACTGGTCACCACCCACGACTGGTGGCCCGCACCACCGAGGTCTGCGACGACCGTGGGCAGTGCGGTGGCGACGATGGTCTGATTCAGCGAGGCCAGGAGCATGCCGAGCAGAACTGCGAGGAACACCAGGTTGCGCTTGCGCACGCTCAGCAGCACCCCGCCCGATTGCTCCTCAGCGGTCGTTGGTGGCCTCGTCATGACGTCCTTTCTCAGGCTGCCGGTTCAGGACCAATATCGTTAGGCAGACTATGAAAGTTACAGCACAACCGAAACTGCCCCGGGGAACCGGCGGAGGCCGGCCACCCGGGGCAGCTGAGATCTGACCGCGCAAGCGCTACTTGGGCGGGCGGGAAACACACTGCGCGGCATACAACGCCTCGCCGAGCTTGTCCATCAACTCCAACTGTGTCTCGAGGTAGTCGATGTGGCCCTCCTCGTCGCCCAGGATCGTCTCAAGCAGGTTCGCGCTGACGGCATCCTGTTTTTCCCGGCACATGATGATGCCGGGTTTCAGTCGGGCGACAACCTCGTATTCGATCGCTAGGTCGGCGTCGAATTGTTCACGCAACGTCTGTCCGACGCGCAGGGAAAAAAGCCTCTGGTAATTCGGCAACCCGTCCAAAAGTAGAATTCGGTCGGTAATTGCCTCGGCATGCCGCATCTCTTCAAAAGATTCGGAACGAGTGTGTTCGGCCAGTTCGGTAAATCCCCAGTTGTCCTGCATTTTAGAATGAAGGAAATACTGGTTAATGGCCGTGAGTTCGCTCGTCAATTGCTCATTGAGCAATTTGAGAACGTCCGGGTCGCCTTGCATCGTCACTCCTGGGCACCTTGAGGGCTGATCAAGTATTGCTGTTTGCCGTGCACACCCAATGTAGTGCAGAAAGGCCGCTATGGCGCAATAGTTTCGGCCGATCGCCGCGTATTCACGGAGTGTTGCCGGACCGCGGGAGCGCTACTCACCGACCCGTGGCCACGTAGACTGGACTGCCTGTCCTAACTAAGGTTAGACTGCGCTAACCCATCGATGAGTGGACATGAAAGGCAGGAAGTAATGGGTGAGTACGATTTGCACTCGCTCATTCTTTCATGCGATTTCCAGGTCGATGATGTCGAACAGATGTGGAAATGGATGAAGAAACATCGTTCGGGGTTGATGTCGATTGGCGCGCACCACGTGGTGCTTTATCGCTCGATATGGGAACCTCGCCGGGTCCTGGTGACGATCGGCATCCGGCATCCACGTTCTATTCGCGATGTTTTGCGGTCCCCGGCGATCTTCGAATGGTTCGACATATCAGGCGTGGAGGACATTCCGCCGATCTTCGGTGGCGAGGTCGTGGAGAAGATCGACCTGACCGAGCCGTCGCCCGAGGATTATGTCGCCGGGGTGATCGTGGGCGCCATCGCCACTGTCGATGATGTCCCCACCCTGATGCGCAAGGTGCACGACGGACTCGCCCGATTCGAGACCAGCGGAATCCGCAAAGTGTGGGTGTACCAGGCGCTCGACGACGGCCAGGAAGTGATGATCCTGCAGGAGGTCGAGGACGAGGTCAGCGCACGGCGATGGATCGATCACCCCGACGCGGCCGCGGAATGGATGACCAACGCCGGCTTCGGTGCCTACCCGAGCCTCTTCGTCGGCAAGTTGGCCCACATCATGACCGTGGGCGAGGCCGAAGGGCCGGAGGGCTGATGTTCGTCTGCCTGTGCACCGGAACCACCAGCCAAGCCGTCAACGACATCGTTGCGTCGGGGGCCAGCACCTCCAAGGAGGTCGCCGACGTGTGCGGTGCCGGCGGGGACTGTGGCCGGTGCCGGCGCACGATCCGCGCGATAATCGCCGCCCACCAGGCACATCCGGTCGGCGGCTGTCCCACGCCGTTCAACGGGTGCCCGTCCCGGGCGAGGAGTTAGCCGCCCGCCCCCAGGTTCCGGTTTCAGCCCTTGCGGTCGGTGAAGGCCGCCAGGGCATCGGCATTGGCGGCCGTGCCCACCAGCTCGACGAACAACGCCTTCTCGCGTTCGGTAGCCGCCACGATCTCGTCGCGAATGGGTGCGACCATCGTCTTCTTCACCGCCTGCAGGCTCGAAATGGGCTTGGCGGCAAGAATTTCCGCATGCCGACGGGTCTCGGCGAGCAGATCGTCGGGTTCACAGACCTTCCACACCAGCCCCATCTCACGGGCCTCCTGTGCGCCGACCCACTCCGAGGACATCAGCAGCCAGGCGGCGTTCTGCCTGCCGACCAACCGCGGCAGCAGATACGACGAGGCAGCCTCGGGCGCCACGCCGAGGCTGGTGAACGGGCACTTCAGCCGCGCGGTCGTGGACATGAACGCCAGGTCCGCGAATCCCAGGATGGTGGCTCCGATGCCCACCCCGACCCCGTTCACCGCGCAGATCAGCGGCTTAGGAAATGCTGTCAGTTCCTCGATCATCCCGTAGAAGCCGTGCTCACCGGGCGTGAAATCGGGATTGGTGATCCGGGCCTGCATCTCGACGAGGTCGTTGCCCGCGCTGAACGCCCGGCCCGCCCCCGTCAGTACGACAACGGCCACCTCGGGATCCTCGGCGGCGGCATGCAACGCCACGGTCGTCTCGTCGTAGAGGGCCTCGTTGAAGGCATTGAGTGCCTCCGGCCGGTTGAAGGTGAGCGTGCGTACCCGGTTGGCGTCCGCGATCTGGAGCGTCATCGCTGCAGCGTAACTAGAACACGTTCCATTATGGACCGGCGGGTGGGATGAACGGGCTACGCAAGCAGTAGCGACTGGTCGGCACGGTGTCGACGTTGGTGCTGGCGCCGAACGCGTCGGTGCTGGCCACCATGCGCCGCATGCGGTCGGCCAGATCGTCGTCGTCGGCGGCGCCGAAGAACGCGTGCACATCCGACACCGCCGCCAACGGGAACAACTCTTCGACGATGGCCGCCACCTCGGGCGCATCGGGAGTCAGTGCCCGCACCACGGTGTTCTGGGTGTACCCGAACGTGGCCTGGGTTTCGATCGCCACCGGCGTGTGATCGATATGCCAGCGCCGCAACCAGGTGTCCCGGTCCAGCCCGGCCGGCCTGCGCAACAGCGCGATGTTGGCCAGCCCGTCGGTCCGCTCCCCCGGGCCGCTCAGCGGCGAAGGCAGCGGCACCGACTCGGTGACCAGGTAGGCCGCCGACGAATCCCCTTCGGCAGCAAGCAGATCGAGGCATTCGCGGACCTGGGCGCCGTAGTACTGCTGGGCCCAAAGGCTGACCACGGCAACCACCGGCGGGTCCAGGGTGGTCAATGTCATCAACGAATCACGCACCGCGTCATCGCGCACGTTGACGGTCAAGCCGGCCAAACCGGCGTCGAGCAGCTTGTCGCCGACTTCGGTACGTAACCGGGTACACCACTGTTCGTCGGCCTCGGCCGCCCGCAGTGTGACGATGACTTTTTCCACGCCCCGAACCTACAACGGGCACGTGATTCATCACTTTCGCCACGGGCCCGACATTCACATATTAGCGTTTGCAATCACCAGCGAAGCACTCTCGCGGTGAGAGGCAGTGATGGCCACACCACACCAGTTCGACGATGTCGCGAGCCGGGTCGCCGACCTCGCCCCGGTGTTCCGCGCACCGTTGGATTCGCCGTACGAAATCTCCAACGAACTCTACGAAGCGCTGCGGCACGTGCTGCACGACGTGGGTGGCCAACCCGATCTACCTGTTCCGTTCACCGAGAAGCCCGAAGAGCAGTGGGAGATGGACACCTACGTGACGTGCGAGTGCCTCGGGTGGCGCGGCACCTGGAACTCCGAAGAGCGCCGTCGGGCCGAGAACGACCTGGGCGCCACCCTGTACTTCGGTCTGCCCTACTACGCCCGCTGGGCGACCGTGGCCGCCAAGGTCCTGATCAACAAGGGGCTGATCACCCCCGACGAATTGACCGCGAAGATCGACGAGGTGAGGGAAAGATTGAAGGGACCGGCATGAGCGAACGCAGATTCGCCATCGGCGATCGTGTCACCGTGCGCGACGCCACCACGCTTTTCCACACCCGCACCCAGGCATTCACGCGGGGCAGGACCGGAGTGGTCGTCGAGTACCGACCCGACTGGGTGATCCCTGAGGACGAAGCCTGGGGGCGCGACGACGCTGAACACGGGGGCCGGTTCGAACCGTTCTACGTGGTGCGGTTCCGCCAGGTCGACCTGTGGCCCAACTACACCGGCTTCGACATCGACACTCTAGAGACCGAGGTGTCCCAACGATGGCTGGAACCGGCATGAGCCACGACCACGACCACGGTGCGCACGACGCCATCCAATCTGCCGATCAGGTCAGCGAATTCGAGATTCTGGAGCGGGCCGTCCGAGAGCTGGCCGTCGAGAAGGGCCTCTTCTCGGAGGAGGACCACCGCAGGTTCTCCGAATGGGCGGAATCCATCGGGCCTAGCGGCGGCTCCAAACTTGTCGCCAAGGCCTGGACCGACCCGGACTTCAAGGCGCGCCTGCTCGCCGACGGCACCGAGGCGTGCAAGGAAGTCGGCATCGACTGGCTCGACCCCACCGGGGCCGGGACGCCGAGCGACTACACCTACTTCTACGTTCTGGAGAACACGCCTACGGTGCACAACGTCATCGTGTGCACCCTGTGCTCCTGTTACCCGCGCCCGGTACTGGGGATGTCGCCCGACTGGTACCGCACCCCCAACTACCGGCGGCGTCTGGTGCGCTGGCCGCGAGAGGTGCTGGCGGAGTTCGGGCTGCACTTCGGGCCCGAGGTCGAGGTCCGGGTGCACGATTCGAACCAGAAATCGCGATTCATGGTGATGCCGATGCGTCCGGCCGGCACCGAAGACTGGCCCCAGGAGCAGCTCGCCGAGATCATCACGCGGGATACCATGATCGGAGTCGCTGTACCCCAAGTGGATTGGACCGCATCCGCGCCACCGTCGGGTCAGCGGTGAGTCGATGCAGATGAGCACCGACGGTTACCAGATATTGCTCGACACGCTCGACGGCGGCACTGCAGCATCTCCGGCGACCGACCGCGCACCCGACGCTTGGGAATCGGCGGCGCAGGCGACGTGCGAGTGCCTGTCCTGGCGCGGTGCGCTGGACAACCTGGAGCGGCGGCACGCCGAGGATGAACTCGGTGAGACGACCTACCGCGAATTTCCCGTGCATGCCCGGTCGGTGATCGTGACCGCCCACAAGCTCATGGAGAGCGGCGCGTTCAGTCCCGGCGAACTGCAGGACCGGATGGCCGCGATCCGGGAGCGGCTCAACCGCACCTGATCCGCGCCACGTCACCGACGTTGGCCCCGTATCGGCCCACATAGCGCCAGAATGGATGGGTGCAGACGGCCGGACAAGCAGCCGACGCGTTGCGGCTCACCACCCCCGACGCGGGCGCGGTGGCGCGCAGCCTGACCGGCGTGCTCGCGATGGCCGCGGTGGCGCTGTGGTGCGGGTCCGGCGCCACAGCCATGTGGACGGTCGCCGCCGGGGTGATCGCCGGCGCCATTGCCCTGCAACGCAGCCCCGGCGGCCGGGTGCCGTTGATCGTCACCGCGTCACTGGAACTGGCGATCGCAGTGCTGCTCGGGGTGCTCGCCGGCTCGCACAACCTGGTATTCGTCGTTGTGGTGGCGCTGTGGTGCTTTGCCGCGGGCATGCAGTGGTCGCTGGGCGCCAACGCCGGACTCGTGGCATCGGCGGCCAGTGCACTCCTGGTGATCGCCCCGGCCACCGTCCCCTCGCTGGGCAATGCCGTGCTCGCGCCCATCCTGGTGTTCGTGGCGGGCGTGCTGCAGGCACTGCTCATCGCGGTCTGGCCGCCGCGCCGGTGGCGCACGCAGCGGGAAGGATTGACCCGCGCCTACCGATCGCTGGCCACCGATGCGCGCACCGTGGCAGCCGACTGCTCGGCAGATATCGACGATGCCCCGCTGACCTGGCTGCGCGAAGTATTCGCCGACAGTCAGGTGAGCCAGCGGCCGCGCGCCTACCACGGCGGTTTCCGGCTCCCCGAGCGGATCGCGGCGACCCTGGTTTCGCTGCGTTCCACCACCGACGGCGACCGTGACACCGGGGTGGCCCAGGTACTGGCCGCTGCCGCAGTGCTGCTCGACGCGATCGCCGACCAGGGGCACACCGCGCGCCGCGATGCCGAACACGCACTGGTCAGGGTCGATGCCGCCGTCGCAGCAATCGCCGGTCCCGAAGCCCCACGCGCACAACGACTGTCCGATCAACTGCGGGAAGCCGCGGTGTTGCGGTTCGGCCAGCTACACCGACCCGACCTGATCACCCTGGTGGCCGCCGCACCCGCGGTGGTGCGTTCCCATCTCACGTGGACCTCACCGATTCTGCGTCACGCCATCCGGCTGGCCGTCACAGCCGCGGTCGCCACCGCGCTGGCCCGGTTCACCGGGCTTGAGCACGGCTACTGGATCGCACTGACGGTGCTGGTGGTGCTGCGACCCGAAACCGCCCACACCTACACCCGGTGTGCCGGGCGGATGGCAGCACTGGCCGCCGGCATCATCATCGCGGCGGTGGTGACCGCCTTCTGGTCACCCATGCCGATCTTGTCGGCCGTGTGCGCAGCGGTGTTCGTGGGGCTGGCCTACGCGGTCGCGCGGTTCGGCTATCTTGCGGTCGGTGTGGCGGTGGGCACCGTAGTGGTCTTCGTCATCGGCGTCGGCGGGGTGGCCGACTGGCCCGGCAGCGGCGACCGGCTGTTCGGCGTGGCGATCGGGGGCGGCCTGGCGGTGGTAGCCCATGTCCTGCTGCCTGATCACGCCCTGATCCGGTTGCGGCAGCGGGCGGGCGAGTTGCTCATGACCGAAATCGACTACGCGGCATTCGTGGTGAAGGCTTTCGTCCACGAAGTGGGTCACCCGGCCGAGACACTCTCTGCGGCGTGGCAACGGGCGTTCCGCGCCCGCGCCGCGTTCGAGGCGGCGTGGGGCGCGGCACGGCTCGACTCCCCCGGTCTGCGGCGTTGGCTGCGCTCATACCGCACCGCGCTGAATTCGGTGACCAGCGCCTGCACGACGCTGGAGAACAGCCTGCCCACCCATCCGTCATCGGCTCTGCACGGCGAATTCATCGCTGCCGTCGACGATTACGTGGAGGTGCTGCGAGGTGCCCCGCCCAGCCCGGCGGTTCCGTGGAGCCTGGACACCGGTGAACTGTCGAACGCACTGCACCGGGTGCACGAGGTGGCATCGACGCTGGCCGCCGACAACGGCGCGGCGCGCATCCTGGTTGCCGAGCTGTCCACCATCACCCGCAGCCTGGCCGATATCGCCGTGGACCGTGTCGAGCCCGCGGCCGAGGGCAGCTAGCCGCGTGCCCACTTGGGCAGGATGAAGACGCCCTCGGCTTCGGCAGTGATGCCCTGCCCGTCGGAGACATGTCCTGCGGCAAAGGCTTTGATGCCGTCGGTGCGGGTGATCCGGCCCTCGGCATGCAGATTTCCCAGCGGGGTGGCCCGCAGGTACCGGATGGTCAGGGTGCCGGTGAACCGCGGGCTCGACGGGTCGCTGGCGGCGACCTCACCCAGGACGTGGTCGAGCACCATCGCCACCATGCCACCGTGTACGTGACCGGGTGGGCCCTCGTAGGCGGCGCCGAGGTGGAAGTCGGTCCGGACGGCACCATTGTCCTTGTGCAGCAACAGTGGAGGCGCGATCGGATTGCGGAGGCCGATCGCCGGGTTGCCCCAGGGCATCCGGTCGCCGTCCGAGGTGTACTGAACCCCGAACGGGCCATCGATCTGTTTGGCCTGCAGCCTCGCGGTCGCAGCGTCGATCTCGGCCCTGACCGCCGCCACCTCGTCGGCATCCACTTCCGAGCGGATCGTCGCGTCGATCAACTGCCGCACCGACTCGGCCAACGGCTGGTAGACCGCCCGCAGGCGCTCGACGTCAGCGGAAGTCAGACCTTCGACATGGGTGAAACCCGGCATGGGAAGAACTAGAACATGTTGCACCGGCGGTGTCGAATCACCCCGGCAGGGCCCGCAGGCCGGCCGAGGCGAAGCCGAGCCAGGTGTGGCGGTTCCCGGCCCAGCACCAACCGACCTTGGGCGCGTTGCGATTGGCGGCGCCGTCGCGCCCGGTGCCGTTGCTGATCCACAGTGCCGGTGTCCGCGCATCCAGTGACCCGTCCGGCTTGCTGAGCCGGGACGCGATCGTCATGAAGCAGTGCCCCCGCTGGAGTGCGTCGGGCTGCTGCAACACCCATTGCAGTCCCTCGCTCAGTGTCAGCGGGGTACGCCCCGCGGCGAGAATCGCGGGCAGGGCTTCGTCCGGTGACCAGTTGGCCATGTCGTCGCCACGATCCAGCCCGGACACCAGATATGCCGCGGCCTCCGGCACCGAGACCGACGGGATCGGTGCGAAATCGTCGACATCGGTCATATCGGCGACCACGAAGCCTGCCTTGCCCCGGATCGACAGCATCGGCGCCAGCACGCTGGCCGGCATCAGATCGGGATGCACGACCAGCAGCGCACCGGTGTCGTCGGCCCGGTCGGTCACCGCCTGCAACGTCTCCGCACGCAGCCCGAGAGCGATCCACCGTTCGGCTTGTTCAGCCACCGGCGGCAGGGCGGGCAGGGTTGACGGCGTGGCGGTGGGCATGGCTTCCTCAACGACGCAGGCGCACGATGCGTTCCGGTGTAGCAATTTGCTACAGTGGGTTTCAGATTGCTACAGGAGGTGCACGGCGATGCCCAGTCCCGACCGCGTGACACGGGTTGCCGCAGACCTGCTCGACAGCGCAGCCTCCGAAGGCGCACGTCAGAGCCGGTCGGCCAAACAACAGCTCGACCACTGGGCCCGCGTGGGCCGGGCGGTGTCCAGCCAGCATGCCGCGTCGCGGCGCCGGGTCGAGGCTGCACTGAACGGCGATCTCGCGATGAGCGAGTTGTCCGTCGAGGAAGGCGTGGTGTTCAACGCCGAGATCTCGGCCGCCATCGAGGAACAGTTGGCCCGCACCCATTACGGCGATCTGCTGGCCGCACAGGGGGTCACCACCGTGGCACTCGATGACGCCGGCAACATCGTCGAGCACCGGCCCGACGGTTCGTCGACGGTGGTAGCGCCCAACCGGCCCTGACACGGTGAAGCGTGTCGACGTCGTGGTTGGTCCCAACGGCGCCGGAAAATCCACGTTCGTTGCGGTGACGCTCGCACCGCTGCTGCCGGGGTGCGCCTTCGTCAATGCCGACGAGATCGCCAGACAACGCTGGCCCGCGGACGCCGCCGCGCACTCCTACGATGCGGCCAGGATCGCCGCCAAGACACGCGCGACGCTCATCGAGATGGGCCGCCCGTTCATCGCCGAGACCGTGTTCTCCCATCCCTCCAAACTCGATCTCATCCACGAGGCCCATGCCGCCGGTTACACCGTGGTGGTCCACGCCCTGCTCATACCCGAAGACCTTGCTGTCCAACGGGTTCGCCATCGCGTACTGGCCGGTGGGCACCACGTCCCCGAGGAGAAGATCCGCCAGCGCCACCACCGCCTGTGGCCGCTGGTCGCCGACGCTGTCAGTTGCGCCGACATCGCGACCGCGTACGACAATTCCCGTCACCGGGGTCCGCGCATCGTCGCGCGATTCAACAGCGGCGTGGCCCTCGGGTCACCCACCTGGCCGGAGTGGACGCCGCCGCCACTGCCGCAGCGCTGGCCCCACTGAGGGGCCGCGCGACGGCCGTCACACCCGGTCACACGGAGTGCCTTAGATAACCTATGCAGTCGTGGTCATCTGTCTACGAAGTGTCCTAGAGTGTTGATTCATGGCAGCCCGCACCCACAGCGCAGACCCCCGAGCCGAGCGGGTTCGCACCCGACTGCGCGAAGCCTCCTTTGCACTGGCCCACGAACGTGCGGTCGACGAACTCACCGTCAGCGACATCGTGGCTCGCGCCGAAGTCAGCCGTCAGGTCTTCTACCAGCACTTCTCTGATCGCGACGATGCCATTGCCAGCGCGTTCGCGGCGGAGTTCGCCCAGGTGATCGCGGACCTTTACGGTGATCCCCGCGCGCGCATCGTGCGGCTGTTCGACTTCGCCGGTGAGCACCGCGCGATGTACCGCAATGTGGTACCCAGCGCGGTGACCCAACGCGTGGTCAACGCGTTCCGCGCTCAACTCACACCCGCGTGCGCCGAGATCGCCGAGCAGGGCGTCGCCGTGGTGGCGCCCATCGCCGGCCTGACCCCCGAGGCGGTCACCCGCTTCCTCGTGGGCGGCTTCACCGAAGTGCTGCGGAACTGGATGGAAGAGCCCGACACCGACGTCGCCGGCGACGCGCGCGATCTGCGGGACCGGGTGGCCGCCGCATTCGACACCGTGAACGCGCTGCTGACACTCCCCTGAACCACTCATCCCCGAAAGGTCCACGCCCATGGGCAGACACCAGGCCCCCGAACTTGCTCATCCCCGACTGCACGTCACCCGCGCCCAGGCCCGCAATGTGGTCATGGCCATGGTGGCGTTGACCATGCTGGTCCTGGCAATGACCGCGAGCTATTCCGGTGCATTCGCCAAACCCGTGCTGCACAACCTGTCGGTGGCGGTCGTCGCGCCCCAGCCGATGGTCGACCAACTGCGCGGCCAGCCCGCGCTCGAGATCACCGAGGTCGGTGACGACGACGCTGCCCGCGATCGGATTCTGCACCGCACCGCCGACGCCGCGTTGGTCGTCGACGCCCCGGGCCACATGAACGTCTACGTCGCGGGCGGCGGCGGCCGCAGCGTCGCCGCCGCGGCCGAATCTGTCGGGCGCACAGTCGGAACCCAGACGGGGTTGGCCACCACCGTCACCGACATCGCGCCGACATCGGCCGGCGATCCGTCCGGCACCGTCGAGTTCTACGCCATCATCTTCGTCTCCATCGGGGCCTCGGTGGGAGCCGCCGCCTTCGGACGCATGGTCGGCTCCGTGCGCAGGCCGGTGACCCTGGCGCTGCGCACCGTCACCCTCACCGCCTACTCGGCGTTGCTGGCAGGCGTGGTCACCGGCTACGTCGATATGGCGCTGGGGGCGCTCACGGGCCACCCCTGGCAGGTGTTCGGCACGCTGTGGTTGTACTCGATGGCGGTCGGCGGAGCGGTCACCGGTGTCGCCGCCGCGTTCGGCACCGTCGCCTCGATGGTGCTGACCGCGTTCCTGGTGATCGTCGGCAACGCCGCCGCGGCAGGCCCGGTCGGCCGGCCACTGCTGTCCGGCTTCTACACCGCGTTCAACCACGTGGTGCCGCAGGGCTCCGGAGTGTCGCTGTTGCGCAGCATCGAGTACTTCGACGGTCATGGCGCACTGACGCCCTTTGCCACCCTGACGATCTGGGCGGCCGCCGGTTGCCTGCTCGCGATGCTGGGCACGTTCATGCGGCTGCGGCCGATCGCCGATTCCACTCAGCAGTGGCTGCAACGCTTCTCACCGGGCCGAATAGTCAACTATCGTGCGAACCGTGACCGATCTGCGGGAGCAAACCGAGCCGTACTACGACCTGGGGTCCTATCACCGGCCGATTGACACCCCGTCGGCGCCGGCCCAGGTCTGGTTCGACCGTGGCCTGATCTGGGCGTATGCCTTCAACCACGAAGAGTCCATCCGCTGCTTTGAGCGGGCCCTGGAACTCGACCCCGACCTGGCGATCGCCCACTGGGGTATCGCGTACTCGGTCGGCCCCAACTACAACAAGGCCTGGGAGGCGTTCGACCCCGTCGATCTGGCCACCTCACTGGCACGGGCCCGCGCCGAGCTCGAGCTGGCCGACCGTGGTCGCGCGTCGGCTGTGGAACGTGACCTGATTTCAGCGTTGCGGCAACGCTTTCCGACCGCAGACCCCGCCGATAGCGAGGGTTTGGCGGCCGGCCACGCCGGTTACGCCGACGCCATGGCCACCCTGGCGCGCGCCTACCCCGACGACGTCGATGTACAGGCCCTGGCCGCCGATGCCCTGGTGAACGTCACCGCGTGGGCGCTGTGGGACGGGCGCACCGGCGACCCCGCACCGGGTTCCCGCGTGCACGAGGCCAGGCGGATCCTCGAAAACGCGCTGGGGACCGTGGCCGGGCGCGAACACCCGGGAGTGCTGCACCTCTACCTGCACACCATGGAGATGTCGACCACGCCGCAGGATGCGTTGCCCGCAGCGGATCTGCTGCGCGGGCTGGTGCCCGATGCAGGCCACCTGCGACACATGCCCAGCCACATCGACGTCCTGTGCGGCGACTATCGCAGCTCCGTGAACTCGAATCTCGATGCGGTGCAAGCGGACAGAGAGTTCGTCGAGCGCGAGGGCCCGTTGAATTTCTACTCCCTCTACCGCGCGCACGACCTGCACTTCGTGGTGTACTCCGCGATGTTTCAGGGCAGTTCACAGATCGCGCTGCGCGCCGCCGACGAGTTGTCCCGCCAACTCACCCCCGAGCTGCTGTCGGTCCAGTCACCACCCATGGCGGACTGGCTGGAAGCCTTCGTACCGTTGCGGATTCACGTGCTGGTGCGGTTCGGCCGCTGGGACGACCTGGCAGCCGAGCCGCTGCCTGCCGATCCCGCGCTGTACTGCACCACCACCGCCACCATCCACTACGGTCGCGGCGTTGCCCATGCCGCACAAGGCCGACTGGCTCAGGCGCACACCGAGCGTGCGGCTTTCGTCGCGGCCTATGAGCGCATTCCGGACACCCGGTATCTGTTCAACAACACCTCCCTCGACATCCTCGCGATCGCCGGCGCGATGCTCGACGGTGAAATCGCCTACCGCGAAGGCCATCACGAGCGTGCCTTCGACCACCTGCGCCGGGCGATCGAGCTCGATGACGCGCTGCCCTATGACGAACCGTGGGGGTGGATGCAGCCCACCCGGCACGCCTACGGCGCCCTGCTGCTCGAGCAGGGGCACGTCGAACAGGCCGCCGGGGTGTACGCCGCCGACCTCGGCCTCGACCCGACGCTGAGCCGCTCCAGCTGGCACCCGAACAACGTGTGGAGCCTGCACGGCTACCACGAATGCCTCCGGCGGCTGGGCCGCGACGCCGAGGCCGTGATCATCGGCAGGCAACTGGAACTGGCGCGGGCGCGCACCGACGTACCGATCCACGCTTCCTGCGCGTGCCGCCTCGACGGCGCGGACCGCGCGTAAACTCCGGGCTGTGGCCATCAGCGACGACGACCTCAACCACCTGCGTAGGTGCGTTCAACTCGCCGGCGAAGCTCTCGACGACGGCGACGAACCCTTCGGGTCGATTCTGGTCGACGAGGCGGGCAGTGTCCGCTTCGAGGACCGCAACCGGGTGAAGGACGGCGACGCCACGCGGCATCCCGAGTTCGCGATCGCCCGCTGGGCCGTCGAGCATCTCACCCCGCAGCAACGCGCCCGCGCCACCGTCTACACCTCCGGTGAGCATTGCCCGATGTGCGCCGCGGGGCACGCCTGGGTGGGTCTCGGCCGGATCGTCTACGCCACGTCGTCGGCGCAACTGAGCGGTTGGCTCACCGAGTGGGACGCGCCCCCGGCTCCGGTGGCGCCGCTGCCGATCACGACCGTCGCGCCTGCGATCGACGTGGACGGGCCCGCCCCCGAACTCACCGAGCCGATGAAAGCGCTGTACGCCGCGAAGTTCGCGCATGTCTGAGCCGGCCTGGGTGACCCACGCCATCTGGTGGCAGATCTATCCGCTGGGATTCGTCGGCGCGTTCCCGGCCGATCCGCCACCGACCGCCGCTGAGCACCGGCTGCGCCGGATCGTCGAATGGCTGGACCATGCCGTGGAACTCGGCGCGTCCGGCATCGCACTGGGGCCGGTCTTCAGTTCCCGCACACACGGTTACGACACCACCGATCACTTCCGGCTCGACCCCCGGCTCGGCGATGACGCCGACTTCGACGAACTGGTGGAGCAGGCCCGTCAACGCGGCCTGCGACTGCTGCTCGACGGTGTGTTCAACCACGTCGGTACCGATTTCGGCCGATACCGCGAAGCGCTCGAGGGAGGACCGGGACACCCGGCATCGGCGTGGTTCCGCCGGCGTGGCGAGTCGGACTTCGACACGTTCGAAGGCCACGGTGAACTGATTGCGCTCAACCACGACAATCCCGAGGTCGTGGAGTACACGGCCGCGGTGATGCGGCACTGGCTGGGGCGTGGCGCCGACGGCTGGCGGCTCGACGCGGCGTACGCGGTGCCGGACGGGTTCTGGGCGGCGGTGCTGCCGCTGGTCCGCCGCGAGTTCGACCAGGCGTGGTTCGTCGGGGAAGTCATCCACGGCGACTACCCCGCCACGGTCAGCGCCGCCACGTTCGACTCGGTCACCCAGTACGAACTCTGGAAGGCGATCTGGAGCAGCCTCAACGACGCCAACTTCCACGAACTGGACTGGGCGTTGCAGCGGCACAGCGACTTCCTCGGGACATTCGTGCCGATGACGTTCCTGGGCAACCATGATGTGACCCGCATCGCCAGCCAGCTGCTCGAACCCCGCCACCTCGAGCATGCTCTCGTCATCCTGCTCACCATCGGCGGCACCCCCAGCGTCTACGCCGGGGACGAATCCGGGTTTCGCGGCGTCAAGGAGGACCGCCGCGGGGGCGACGATGCGGTACGCCCCGAATTCGCGTCCAGCCCCGGCGATGCCGATCCGTCCACGGCAGATGTGATCCGGCTGCACCAGTACCTGATCGGACTGAGGCGTAGATATTCGTGGCTGCACACCGCCAGGACCACGGCACTCACGCTGACCAATACCCAGTACGTGTACCGCACCGATGCCGGCCCCGACTCTCTGGTCATCGCGCTCAACGCCGACGACGCCGTGCTGCGGCTGTCACTACCCGAGCTCGGGATGACATCCGGGCAGGTGATCGCCGGGTCGGGCGCCCCGCCGCAGGCCGGCATCGTCGAAACCGAGATCGGTCCGCACGGCTGGCTGATCATCGAGCCCCACTGATACTCAGCCCAGTAATTCCAGCGTCGCCGCGTCCGGTTGGCCGTCGTAGAACCGGTCGAGCACCGTCACGAAATCGGTGTCGTCTTCGGCGGTGCCCGCAGCCACCTCGGCGAACAGCGTCATCGACGACCGCACCTTGAGGCAGTCGGGCATGCCGAAGATCTCCTCGGCCGTGCGACCGTCGATCTGGGCGACCAGTCGGCCACATTCCCGCAACCGCTCCCCCAGCGTCGGATGACGTAGATAGGCATACGCCTCATCGCGCGAGGAGATGCCGTAGTGGTACGCGGTCGAACTCCTGCCCAACCCGCGCAGCTGCGGGAACACGAACCAGATCCAATGACTGCGTTTCTCGCCACTGCGCAACTCCGCCAGCACAGTCGGATAAACCCGGTCTTGCGCCTCGATGAAGCGGTGGAGATCAAAAGGATCATTCTCGGCGGCCATGCCTTCGAATGTGGCACATTCCCGCGGCGCCGACGACAAATTGACCGCAAAGCCCATGGTCGTCTCAAAGGTCCAGCTAATGTTTCTTTTTGACATGACAATGACCTCTGAAATGCCCACCACCGAGGTGCCCACCGGCAAAGTGAAATATCCGCGGCGCCGCGTGCTGTCCCGGATCAGCATCCAGTCGAAACTGCTCGCGATGCTGCTCATCACCAGCGTGCTCTCGGCCGCGGTGGTCGGCTTCATCGGCTATCAGTCGGGCCGGAGTTCGTTGCGCGAGTCGGTATTCGACCGGTTGACCGAGACCAGGGCGTCCCAGGCACGCCAGCTCGAGGCCGAGTTCCGCTACCTGCGCGATTCCCTCGTCGTCTACACCAGGGGAACGACGGCAGTCGACGCGGCCCGGGCCTTCACCGCCGGCTTCGATCAGCTGTCCGACGCCACCATCAGCCCCCCGCAGCAGAAGTCGATTGTCGACTACTACCAGAACCAATTCACCAAGGCCGAATCCGAACAGTCCGGCAACCAGACCGACATCGGCGCGCTGCTGCCGGCATCGAACGCCCAGAAATACCTCCAGGCGATCTATACCGCGCCCTTCACCAATTGGGACGTTGCGATCAAGTACGACGATGCCCCGGACGGCAGCGCATGGTCGGCGGCCAACGCCCGGTTCAACGACTTCTTCCGGGAGATCGTCACCCGGTTCAAGTTCGAGGATGCGCTGCTGCTCGATACCAGAGGCAATGTGGTCTACACCGCGTACAAGGGCCCGGACCTCGGCACCAACATCTACAGCGGACCGTACAAGGGCGGCAACCTGGCCGAGGGCTACAAGGCGGCATTGGATTCCAACGCGGTTGACTACGTCGGGGTGACCGACTTCGGCGAATACCAGCCCGCCGATACCCCGACCGCCTGGATGATCTCCCCTATCGGCAGCCGGGGTCACCTCGACGGTGTTCTCGCACTGCAGTTCCCGATCACCGCGGTCAACCGGGTGATGACAATGGACCGGCAGTGGGAGCACGACGGCCTCGGCAAGACCGGCGAGACATACCTGGTCGGTCCGGACAGTCTCATGCGCTCGGATTCGCGGCTGTTCATCGAGAACCGCGACGAATTCAAACAGCAGGTCATCGATGCGGGCACCCCACCGGATGTCGCCGAGAAATCCATCCGACAGGGCGGAACCACATTGGTACAGCCGGTCCGCGATCAGGCCGCGCAGCTGGCCGAACGCGGCCAGACCGGAACCATCATCGAGACCGACTATCTCGGTAACGAGACACTGCAGGCCTATGCCCCGATCGATCTCGCGGGACTGGATTGGGGCGTGGTCGCCAAGATCGACACCGCCGAGGCCTTCGCGCCGGTGGCGGCGTTCACCCGGACACTGGTGCTGTCCACCGTGGCGATGATCTTCGTGGTGTGCATCGCTGCAATTCTGTTGGCGAGGTTCTTCGTTCGACCCATTCGCCGGCTCGAGGCGGGCGCCCTGCAGATCAGCGCCGGTGACTACGGAATCGCGCTACCCGTACGCTCCCGGGACGAATTCGGAGATCTCACGGTCGCTTTCAACGAGATGAGCCGCAACCTGCGGATCAAGGAAGATCTACTCGCCGAACAATGTCGGGAGAATGACCGGCTGCTGTTGACGATGATGCCGGAGTCGGTGGTCCAGCGGTACCGTGAGGGTGAGGACAACATCGCCCAGGATCACCAGAATGTCACCGTGATCTTCGCCGACTTCATCGGGCTCGACGAATTGTCCGCGGAGCTGAACTCCGATGAACTGCTGGCGATCGTCAACAAGCTGGTTCACCAGTTCGACGCGGCCGCAGAGGATCTCGGCATCGAGCAGGTGCGTACCCTGCACAACGGCTACCTGGCCAGCTGCGGCCTGACCGTGCCCAGGCTCGACAACGTCCGACGCACAGTGGATTTCGCCGTCGAGATGCAACGCATCGTGGACCGGTTCCGCAGCGAGTCCGGTTACGAACTGCGATTGCGCGCCGGCATCGACACCGGCACCGTCAGCAGCGGCCTGGTCGGTCGGTCCAGCCTGGCCTACGACATGTGGGGATCCGCCGTGGATCTGGCCCACCAGGTGCAGAGCGGCACCCCGACGTCCGGTGTCTATGTGAGCGGCAGAGTGCACGATGTCACGCGGGACACGCGTCAGTACACCGCTGCGGGAACCGTCACCGTCGGTGACGCCGAGGAGCAGATCTGGCGTCTGACGGAGCGTCAGGCGTGAGCAGCGTGCTGAACGCCGATTGGTTCTACTGGGCACTGTCGGTCGGGATCGGCCTGCCGATCGGGCTGATCGTGCTCACCGAACTGCACAACACGCTGGCCCGGCGTGGCAGCTACCTGGCCCGCCCGATAGGCCTCTTGCGCAACTACATCCTCCCGCTGGGGGCCCTGCTGATCCTGTTGGTGAAGGGCAGCGACATCTCGGCAGAGGCGACCACCGTGCGGATTGTGGCCACCGCATTCGGTTTCGTGGTGATGATCCTGCTGCTGTCCGGGCTCAACGCCACGCTGTTCCAAGGTGCACCGGAAGGCAGTTGGCGCAAGCGGATTCCGTCGATTTTCCTCGACGTGGCCCGTTTCGCACTGATCGCGATCGGCGTCGGCATGATCTTCGCCTACGTCTGGGGAGCCAACGTCGGCGGCCTGTTCACCGCACTGGGCGTCACTTCGATCGTGCTCGGCCTGGCCCTGCAGAACGCCGTCGGCCAGATCATCTCCGGTCTGCTGTTGTTGTTCGAACAGCCGTTCCAGCTCGGCGACTGGCTGGACACCCCGTCGGCCCGCGGTCGGGTGGTCGAGGTCAACTGGCGCGCAACACATATCGACACCGGCGGCGGCCTGCAGATCATGCCCAATTCGGTGTTGGCGGGCGCGTCGTTCACGAATCTGAGCCGTCCGCCGTCATCGCATTCGCTGTCGATTGTCAGTGTCTTCGCCTCGTCCGATCCACCCGACGAGGTGTGCGCCCTGCTCACCCGGGTGGCCGCGGCATTGCCGCAACGACGCGGCCGTGCGGCTCCCAAGGCAGTCCCGCTCGGCGGCAACCAATACCGAACCTCGATTCCGCTACGCTCACCCGCCGATGACGGCGCCGCCCGGTCCACTTTCTTGCGCTGGATCTGGTACGCGTCACGTCGCGCCGGACTGCATCTCGACAACGTTGCCGACGACTTCACCACGCCAGAGCGCTTGACGAAGGCCGTGCGGCAGATGGCACCGACCCTGCGACTCAGCCACACCGAGCAGACCGAACTGCTCGCCCACGCCACCTTGGCCCGCTTCGGCGCTGAGGAAGCCATTCAGATCGCCGGTGAGGTACCCACGCAGATGCGCTTCATCGTGCACGGTCGGGTGCAGGTGACCGTGATCGGAGTGGACGGCGCCGCGGTTCCGGTCCGCGTACTCGAGGACGGGGAATTCCTCGGGCAGACCGCACTTACCCGGGAAAATGCGCTGGCCTCGGCCCACGCACTTGAGGAGACTGCGGTACTGCAGGTCAAGCGCGAATACCTGGAGACGCTGGTTTCGCGAAATCCCATGCTGCTGCACGAGATCGGCCGGGTGATCGGGGAACGCCGAGCCAACGCCCGACGGGCACTGTCGTCCGTCGACAACTAGAGCGGCGCACGACGACGGTCTCGACGTCGAGTCGCAATCGTTAGCCAACCGCGATCTGGTTCGCCGTGTTGTGACCACTGTGACTGAAGTGGCTCGTGATTCACTTTGCAGGCAAAGCGACGGCAATTGCTTGTGGCATGCGACGAAAGGTGGGTTGGTTGCCGTTATGAAGTTCAAGAGGAATACGCGCGGTGCTTCAGCGAAGTCACTGCTGCGCCGACTTGTGGTGGGAGCCGTTGCGGCAGTGACCCTGCCCGGGTTGATCGGTTTTGCCGGGGGGTCGGCGACCGCTGGAGCATTCTCGCGGCCGGGCCTGCCCGTCGAATACCTTGACGTGTTCTCCCCATCTATGAACCGCGACATCCGAGTTCAGTTCCAGGGCGGCGGACCGCACGCGGTCTACCTGCTCGACGGCCTCCGGGCCCAGGACGACTTCAACGGCTGGGATATCAACACGCCGGCATTCGAGTGGTACAACGATTCGGGTCTGTCCACGGTCATGCCGGTCGGCGGCCAGTCCAGCTTCTACACCGACTGGTACCAGCCGTCCAAGGGCAACGGGCAGGACTACACCTACAAGTGGGAGACCTTCCTGACCCAGGAACTGCCGACCTGGCTGGAGTCGAATCGTGGTGTGTCGCAGACCGGCAACGCCGTCGTCGGCATCTCGATGGCAGGCAGCGCCGCGCTGACCTACGCGATCTATCATCCGCAGCAGTTCATCTACGCCGGAACCCTTTCGGGCTTCCTGAACCCCTCCGAGGGTTGGTGGCCGATGCTGATCGGCCTGTCCATGAACGATGCCGGTGGTTACAACGCCGAGAGCATGTGGGGTCCGGCAACCGACCCGGCCTGGAAGCGCAACGACCCGATGGTGAACATCAACCAGCTGGTCGCCAACAACACCAGGATCTGGATCTACTGCGGTACCGGTACCCCATCGGATCTGGACGCAGGAACCTCCGGCGGCAACCTGTTGGCCGCGCAGTTCCTCGAAGGCCTCACCCTGCGGACCAACGTCACGTTCCGTGACAACTACATCGCGGCCGGTGGCAACAACGGGGTGTTCAACTTCCCGCAGAACGGCACGCATGCGTGGAATTACTGGGGACAGCAACTGCTGCAGATGAAGCCGGACATCCAGCGGGTGCTGGGCGCCCAGTCCGCCACCTAGAAGATCCACCCACCCGGGAAGCCTGCCGTTACCCCCAACGGCAGGCTTCCTGCCTTTCCGCGTCAGCCCTGAACGGTGGGACGGATGGTGATCTCGCCGATCTCGACATCGTGCGGCTGCTCGATCGCGAAGGCGATGGCCCGGGCGACCGCGTCCGGCGGAATGCCGAATTCGGCCATGTTCGCCACGGCCTGGGCGCGCACCGCCGGGTCGTCGATGGAACCGGCGAGCTCGGTACGCACGTAACCGGGTGAGATGGACGTGGTGCGGATGACGCCGTCAGTGGACTCCTGACGCAACCCTTCCAACAACGTCCGCACCGCATTCTTGGTTGCCGCGTAAACCGCCTGGGTGGGCACGATCTTCAGGCCGGACGTCGACACCGTCGTCACGAAATGACCGTCGCCCTGTTTGCGGAATACCGGCATGGCCGCGGCGAGGCCGTGGAGCACGCCGCGCAGGTTGACATCGATCATCGCCGTCCAACCGGGGACATCCCCGTCGGAGAGCGGTCCGATCTTGCTGATCCCGGCATTGTTCACCAATACGTCGAGCCGCCCGAAGCTCTCCACCGCCCGCTCGACCAGCCGGTCCAGGTCGGTGACGCGGCGGACATCGGTGACGCACCCCGTCACGCTCGCGCCGGTGGCGCGCAGTTCCTCGGCGATCCGCTCCAGCCGGTCGCCCCGGCGGGCACCGAGAACGACGGCTGCGCCGCGGGCCGCGAGCAGCCGTGCCGTCGCCTCGCCGATGCCGCTGCTGGCACCGGTGATGGCCACCACCTTGCCCGTGAGGCTCTGCGCGCTCACGGCCGCAACACCAATTTCCCTCTGGTGTGGCGCGCTTCGAGTTCGGTGAAGGCGGCCTGCACATCGTCGAGGGCGTACACGCCACCGATCGGAATCTCGAGTTCTCCGGTGGTGACGAGATCGGCGAGCTCGGCGAGCACGGCGATGTCCGATGCGTCGGCGTTGCCGGCGCTGCGCACACCGAACTGCTCGACAGCAGCGAAATCGATGATGGTGTCGACGCGTTCTGGCGATACCGCCAATTCGTCGACCGCCAGTGCCACGTAACCGCCGCCGAAGAAATCGAGGAAGGCGTCGACCCGCCCAGACGGGGAGGCAGCACGCAACCGGTCCGCGAGGCCGTCACCGTAGTTCACCGGACCGGCACCGTGCGTGGTGAGCCACTCATCGTTGGCTGGACCAGCTATCCCGAGCACATTCGCCCCGGTCCGCTTGGCCAGTTGTACCGCAATCGAGCCGACGCCACCCGCTGCGCCGGCGATCGCGACCACGTCCCCATCGGCCAGGTTCACCGCACGCACCGCGGCGTAGGCCGTGGTGCCTGCGACGAACAGGGACCCGGCGACCTCCCACGGGACGGCGGGCGGCTTGGCCGTCAACTGTCGGGCCGGTACCGTCACGTACTCGGCCTGGCTGGACCGCTGCTCAGCGAAACCGAGTACCTCGTCCCCGATGTCGAATCCGGTCACACCCGCACCGAGTCCGGCGACCACACCCGCCAGATCACTGCCCTGACCGGAGGGGAATGACGCCGGCCAACGATCGTGCATCGCACCGCGGCGGATCATCGCCTCCCCCGGATTGATGCCCGCGGCCTTGACCTCGACGAGAACCTCGCCGTCAGCCGGGACGGGGCGTGGCACATCGCGGACCTGAAGGACGTCGATACCGCCGTAATCGTCGAACTGCACTGCTCTGCTCATCTCAACTACGACCGGGCTGCCCGAGCGTCTATTCCCGATTTCATTCCCAGGAATCGCCCAGGTACTCCACATACTTTGGCGACGGTGAGTGAACCGGTGCAGGCTGTCGCACAATCTGAGTCTGCTGCCGAGCCAAGGTCATTGCGGCCGATTCTGCGATCCGTCCTCCTCGATGTGGCACCGCCGCTCATCGCCTATTACGGATTGCGGGCCACCGGTGTGTCGGAGTATGTCGCGCTGCTGACCGCCACGGTGCTCGCGGGCGCGAAGGTCAGTTATGACGCGGTCAAGGCCCGCCGATGACGATCAGGACCCGAGCGAGAGTGATTTCAAGCACCGGGTGCACGTTGCGCTCTCAGCGATGTGGGGCGTCGGCCTGTTCGTCGGGATGGCAGTCAGCCTGACGATCATCTTCGGGATGTCCGTCGACGTCGCCAAGGCCGTTGACACGGTGGTTTCGCTGATTTTGACCGCGGTCCTGGTCGCTGCGACGTTCGTGGTGGCCACCCGCGCACGTGCCAGGTGGGATAAAGAACGGATGCAGGCCCGGGAACAAACCTGAGCCCGGCAGGGTTGAGCGCATCAGACTGAACTTTGGAGGTTTGATGTCCGAGTCAACTGCAACATCCACCGCTGTGCCCGTGTTGTTCTTGAGCGAACCGATCGTGCTGCCCGGCATGGTGGTGCCGATCGAACTCGACGACGCTGCCCGCGTCGCCGTCGAAGCGGCCGAGGCCGCGGCTCCGACCGGCGACACCGGCAAGCTGCTCATCGCGCCACGGCTTGAGGACCGCTACCCCACTTACGGTGTGATCGCCTCGATCGTGCAGGTCGGTCGCACGCCCGGCGGTGGCGCGGCCGCCGTCGTCCGCGGTGAACGGCGCGCGCACATCGGTTCCGGGACCACCGGGCCCGGCACCGCGCTGTGGGTGCTCGTGGACGAAGTGACCGAATCCGAGATCGACGACGATACGAAAGCGCTCGCCACCGAGTACAAGAAGCTGCTGCTGGCGATGCTTCAGCGCCGCGAGGCCTGGCAGATCGTCGACGTGGTCAACAAGATCACCGACCCGTCGGCGCTGGCCGACACCGCCGGCTATGCGTCGTACCTGACCGACGTGCAGAAGCGGGAGCTGCTGGAGACCTCAGATGTCGCGGCCCGGTTGCGCGCCCTGATCGACTGGACCGGCGAGCACCTGGCCGAGGTCGAGGTCAACGACAAGATCGCCGAGGATGTGCGCTCGGGCATGGACAAGCAGCAGAAGGAATTCCTGCTGCGCCAGCAGCTGAACGCCATCCGCAAGGAACTGGGCGAAGGCGAACCCGAAGGCTCCGAGGACTACCGGGCCCGGGTCGAGGCGGCCGAGCTGCCCGAGAAGGTGCGGGAAGCGGCGTTGCGCGAGGTCGGAAAGCTGGAGCGGTCCAGCGACCAGAGCCCCGAGGGCGGCTGGATCCGCACCTGGCTGGACACTGTGCTGGACCTGCCGTGGAACCTCACCACCGAGGATTCCACCGATCTCGCGGCTGCCAGGGAGATCCTGGACGCCGACCACCACGGCCTCGATGACGTCAAGGACCGCATCGTCGAGTATCTGGCCGTGCGGGCCCGCCGCGCGCAGCGCGGCATGGCCGTCGTGGGTGGGCGTGGCTCCGGCGCCGTGATGGTGCTGGCCGGGCCCCCAGGAGTCGGCAAGACCTCGCTGGGCGAGTCCGTCGCACGGGCCCTGGGCCGCAAGTTCGTCCGTGTCGCGCTGGGCGGTGTGCGTGACGAGGCCGAGATCCGTGGCCACCGGCGCACCTATGTCGGGGCGTTGCCCGGTCGGATCGTGCGGGCGATCGGCGAGGCGGGATCGATGAATCCCGTTGTGCTGCTGGACGAGATCGACAAGGTGGGCTCCGACTACCGGGGCGATCCTTCGGCCGCCCTGCTGGAGGTACTGGACCCGGCGCAGAACCACACGTTCCGCGACCACTACCTGGATCTCGACCTGGACCTGTCCGACGTCGTGTTCCTGGCCACGGCCAACGTGATCGAGAACATCCCGTCGGCGCTGCTGGACCGGATGGAACTGGTGACCATCGACGGGTACACCGAAGATGACAAGGTCGCCATCGCCAGGGACTACCTGCTGCCCCGGCAGTCCGAGCGGGCGGCGCTGACCGCTGACGAGGTCAGAGTCACCGACGCGGCGCTGCGCAAGATCGCCGCCGACTACACCCGGGAACCCGGGGTGCGTCAGTTCGAACGGTTGCTGGCCAAGGCGTTGCGCAAGGTCACCACGAAACTGGCCGCAGCAGGCGATTCCCTGACCATCGACGAGCCGGATCTCGTCGAGTACCTGGGCCGCCCGCGGTTCACCCCCGAGTCCAACGAGCGGACCGCGGTGCCCGGCGTGGCGACCGGCCTGGCCGTCACCGGTCTCGGCGGCGATGTCCTGTACATCGAAGCCAACGGGACCCCGGGTGAGCCGGGCCTGAAGCTGACCGGCCAACTGGGTGACGTGATGAAGGAATCCGCGCAGATTGCGCTGTCCTACGTGCGGGCCCACGCGTCCGAGCTCGGCGTCGACCCGCAGGCACTGGACCGGCAGATCCACGTGCACGTGCCTGCCGGCGCGGTGCCCAAAGACGGCCCGTCCGCGGGTGTCACCATGGTGACCGCGCTGGTCTCGATGGCGACCGGGCGTCAGGTGCGCGGCGATGTCGGCATGACCGGTGAGGTCACGCTGAACGGCCGGGTGCTGCCCATCGGCGGTGTCAAGCAGAAACTGCTGGCCGCCCAGCGGGCCGGGCTGAGCACGGTGTTCATCCCGCAACGCAACGAGGCCGACCTGGACGACGTGCCCAGTGAAGTGCTGGCGGTGCTCGACGTTCGGCCGATGACCGACGTGGCCGACATCATCGCCCAGGCGCTGGAGCCACGCCCGGAGTCCGCGACCGTCGCGGCCTGACAACCGAACGCGCGACTCCATCGCGCGAGCAGACGCAGAAGTCCCCGATTCACCGGTGAATCGGGGACTTTTGTGTCTGCTCGGCCGGAAAGTTTCCGTCTGACCTGCGGACGTGCGCGATGGGTTTCCTGCTGATAGCGTGACGCGCGGCACACCTCCGCATTGGGGGTGGCCTGCACAACTCAACATGCCAGTGAGTCGCGGCGGGAGAGTCCCGTCCCATTCAGCAGGCGGGCGCCGCAGGAGCAAATCCTCCCCGGGAATCTCTCAGGCACCGGTATCGCCGCGACTAGGCACCTCTGGAAAGCAGTTGGCCCACAAGCCAACTCACCGAAGGGGCAAGCGGCCCGCAGCGACGGGCCGTGAAAACTCTCAGGTCAATCGACAGAGTGGGGAGGCGCCCGCTTTCCGCGCTACCGATGGCGCCTGAGATCCTCGAGGTTGTTATGTCTCAATCCGGTGACTTGACCGCTGCGCGCGGTGACGCGTCCTCAGGGGATTCAACGCCCCCGCCCACCGAGCAACGGCTCTCCCGCCAGCTCTCCAACCGCCACATCCAGCTCATCGCCATCGGCGGTGCGATCGGCACCGGCCTGTTCATGGGCTCGGGCAAGACGATCTCGCTCGCCGGCCCCTCGGTGATCTTCGTCTACATGATCATCGGCTTCATGTTGTTCTTCGTGATGCGGGCGATGGGCGAACTGCTGCTGTCCAATCTGCATTACAAGTCCTTCGCCGACTTCGCCGCCGATCTGCTCGGCCCGTGGGCGGGCTTCTTCACCGGCTGGACGTACTGGTTCTGCTGGATCGTCACCGGCGTCGCCGACGTGGTGGCGATCTCGGGTTACGTGAGCTACTGGTGGGGCAACCTTCCGCTGTGGATACCGGCCCTGGCCGCGGTCGTGTTGTTGATCGCCTTGAACCTGCCCACCGTCCGCGCCTTCGGCGAGACCGAGTTCTGGTTCGCGCTGATCAAGATCGTCGCGATCGTCGCGCTCATCGTGGTGGGACTCGTGATGGTGTTCAGGCACTTCCACGCCCCCGGTGGCGCGGTCGCGAGCTTCTCGAACCTGTGGAATGACGGTGGCTTCTTCCCCACCGGCCCGATGGGATTCGTCGCCGGCTTCCAGATCGCGACATTCGCGTTCGTGGGTATCGAACTGGTCGGCACCACCGCCGCAGAGGCCAAGGACCCCGAGCGCAACCTGCCAAGGGCGATCAACTCGATCCCGGTGCGGGTGATGTTGTTCTACGTCGCGGCACTGGCGATCATCATCTCGGTGACCCCGTGGCGCGAGATCAGCGCCGACAACAGCCCGTTCGTCGCGATGTTCAGCCTCGCGGGCCTGGGCGTCGCGGCCTCGGTGGTCAACTTCGTCGTGCTGACCTCGGCCGCGTCGTCCGCGAACTCGGGGATCTATTCCACCTCGCGGATGGTGTACGGCCTGGCGCAGGAGGGCGACGCCCCCAGCCGGTTCGGCAGGCTCACCTCGAGACGGGTACCGGCCAATGCCTTGTTCCTGTCCGGTGTGTTCCTGTTGTCGGGCGTGGTCATGGTGATGGTCGGCGACTCGATCATCGAGGCGTTCACGATCGTGACCACCATTTCGTCACTGTGCTTCATGTTCGTCTGGTCGATCATCCTGATCAGCTACCTGACCTACCGGCGGCGCCGGCCGCACCTGCACGAGGCGTCGAAGTTCAAGATGCCCGGTGGGATCGTCATGTGCTACGTGGTGCTGGCCTTCTTCGCGTTCCTGGTCTGGGCATTCACGCAGAAGTCCGACACGCTGCAGGCGCTGCTGGTCACGCCGGTGTGGTTCGTCGTGCTCGGCGTGGCGTGGTCGGTGCTGCGTCGGCGTCCGGGCCACCTCGCCCGCGAGGCCAGTTTCCGTGCGGATCTGGAGGCGACAAAACAGGACTGATCAAAGTCCTTGGCGCTCAACGCTGGACCACCGGCCTCGATAGCGTATGGTGATGTGAACCACAACTGAATATGCCGTTGACACGCAGCGGGAGAATCCTCCGATCCGGAGGCGCCGTAGGAGCAACTTCCTCCCCGGGAATCTCTCAGGCCCAATACCGCAGCGTCGAGGCAACTCTGGAGAACAGTGCAGGCGTTTATCGCAGGCACTTACCGAAGGTGTACGGCGCAACCGCGCCCAGGCTCTCAGGTTTCAGGACAGAGCGGGGAGGTGATCCTGTCGATGTCCGGCGCCGTCCGGACACGAGTGAAACCGGAGCGCCTCGTGACCCTGCCAACCATCTCGCCCCTACTCGAGGAACACCGCGGCCTCGGCGCGACGTTCACGGACTTCGCCGGTTGGCAGATGCCGCTGAAGTACCGCAGCGAGCTGACCGAGCACCACGCCGTCCGCAGCACAGCCGGACTGTTCGATCTCTCCCATATGGGCGAGATCGACATCACCGGACCACAAGCGGGTGCGGCGCTGGACTTCGCGCTGGTCGGTGAGCTCTCCAAGGTCGGGATCGGTCGCGCCAAGTACTCGCTGATGTGCAATCCCGAGGGCGGGGTGATCGACGATCTGGTCATCTACCGCCTCGCAGATGAGCACTTCCTCGTGGTCGCCAACGCGGCCAACGTGCCGGTCGTGGCGCGCGAATTCGCACTGCGGGCCGACGGTTTCGACGCAACCGTCCACGACCGCTCGGCCCAGACCGCGCTGATCGCCGTGCAGGGCCCGGCCGCCCACGCCGTCGTGCAGGCATTGACCCCGGATGCACAGACCGACACCGTGGCCGCGCTCAAGTACTACGCCGTGACGCGGGCCGTGGTCGCCGGCATCGAGGTGCTGCTCGCCCGCACCGGCTATACCGGCGAGGACGGCTTCGAACTGTACGTGGCCGCCGGTGCAGCCGCGCCCCTGTGGCGGGCCCTGGCCGACGGTGTCGCCGCGGTCGACGGCGCGCCGGCCGGGCTAGCCTGCCGCGACACCCTGCGCCTGGAAGCCGGGATGCCCCTGTACGGACAGGAACTCACCGCGGCCACCAATCCCTATGAGGCCGGCCTGGGCAAGGTGGTCCGGCTCACCAAGGACTTCGTGGGTCGCGATGCGCTGCAACAGCTCTCGGAACAACCGGTGCGCCGTGTACTGACCGGGTTGCGGGGTACCGGCCGGCGCGCCGCGCGCGCCGGATATGCACTGCACCACGGCGACGCGGACAACCCCGTCGGGCTCGTGACCTCGGGAGCCCTGTCCCCCACGCTCGGTTATCCGATCGCCCTGGCCTACCTCGACGCAGAGCTGGCAACGCCCGACACCGAGGTGACCGCCGATGTCCGTGGCAGACGCGAACCGTTCGATGTGACCCCGTCCCAGTTCTACCGCCGTTAGCCGAAAGGAATACCGATGCCCGACACCACAATTCCCGACGATCGCAGCTATACCGCTGACCACGAATGGGTGCTCATCTCCCCCGGCGCCCCGCTGCCCGATGCGCCCGTGCGGATCGGTATCACCGCGGTGGCCGCCGAATCCCTCGGCGACCTCGTGTTCGTCGACCTGCCCGAGGTGGATTCCCTGGTCGTCGCGGGTGAATCCTGCGGTGAGGTCGAATCCACGAAGACCGTGTCCGAGCTGTATCCACCGGTCAGTGGCCGGGTCACGGTCGTCAATTCGGCGGCCGTCGAAGATCCGACCCTGGTGACCTCCGATCCCTACGGCGAGGGCTGGCTGTTCGCCGTCCTGCCGACCGATACGGCAGAACTGCTCACCGCGGCCGAATACGCAGACAAGAACGGGGTCTCGGCATGAGCGTCCTCAACCAGAGCCTGGCCGATTTCGACCCGGACGTGGCCGAGGCGATCGGGCATGAACTGCAGCGTCAGCGCGTCGGGCTGGAAATGATCGCCTCGGAGAACCACGCGCCATTGTCGGTGATGCAGGCGCAGGGTTCGGTGTTGACCAACAAATATGCCGAAGGCTATCCCGGCCGCCGCTACTACGGCGGGTGTGAGCACATCGACGTGATCGAGCGGCTCGCCATCGATCGGGTCAAGGCGCTGTTCGGCGCGAAATTCGCCAACGTACAACCGCATTCCGGCGCGCAGGCCAACGCAGCCGTCATGCATGCGCTGATCAAGCCCGGCGACACCATCCTGGGAATGTCGCTGGACTGCGGTGGCCATCTCACCCACGGCATGCGGTTGAACTTCTCCGGCAAGCTGTACGAGGTTGCCGCTTACGGGGTATCCCCGCAGGACCATCTCGTCGACCTGGACGAGGTGGCCAGGGTGGCACGGGAGTGCAAGCCGCAGTTGATCATCGGCGGCTGGTCGGCATACCCGCGCCAGCTCGACTTCGCACGCTTGCGCGAGATCGCCGACGAGGTGGGCGCATACCTGATGGTGGACATGGCTCATTTCGCCGGACTGGTCGCCGCCGGTCTGCATCCGTCACCCGTACCGCACGCGCACGTCGTCACCTCGACAACCCACAAGACCCTCGGCGGCCCCCGCGGCGGCATCATCCTCACCAACGATGCCGACCTCGCCAAGAAGATCAACTCGGCGGTGTTCCCCGGTCAGCAGGGCGGCCCGCTCGAGCACGTGATCGCCGCCAAGGCCGTCGGTTTCAAAATGGCCGCCCAGCCGGCATTCACCGACCGGCAGGAGCGCTGCCTGCGCGGCGCGCGGATTCTGGCCGAACGACTGAGCAGGCCCGACGCCAAGGAGGCCGGGATCACCGTGCTCACCGGTGGTACCGATGTGCACCTGGTGCTGGTGGACCTGCGCGACGCCGCGATCGACGGTCAGCAGGCCGAGAACCGCCTCGACGCCATCGGTATCACGGTCAACCGCAACGCGGTTCCGTTCGATCCCCGGCCACCGATGGTGACGTCCGGTCTGCGCATCGGCACGCCTGCGCTGGCGGCGCGCGGATTCGACGATGACGACTTCGCCGCGGTCGCCGATCTGATCGTGGCCGTCCTCACCGCCGCGCCGGACGCCGATACCGGCCATCTCGCGGCCGCGGTTCGTACGCTGGCCGACAAGTATCCGCTCTACCCGGAGTTGTGATCATGGACGTCTTCTCATGACGATCAGTGTCTTCGAACTGTTCTCCGTCGGCATCGGACCGTCGAGTTCACACACGGTCGGCCCGATGCGCGCGGCAGCGAGGTTCGCGGCCGACCTCGCGGCACGCGACCTGCTCGACGAGGTCACCGGCGTACGCGTCGACCTGTACGGTTCGCTCGCGGCCACCGGCGCCGGTCACGGCACCATGTCCGCGATCCTGCTGGGCCTGGAGGGATTCCAACCCGAGACCATCGAGACCGAGGAGATGGAACGTCGGTTGGAACAGCTACGGGAGACCCGCACCATCATGCTCGGTGGCGCCACACCGATCCCGTTGGCGCAGGACCAGATCGGACTACATCCACAGACCGTGCTGGCCCGCCACCCCAACGGAATGACGGTCGCCGCGAACGCCGCCGACGGCCGGGAACTACACAGGGAAACCTACTTCTCCATCGGCGGCGGCTTCGTGCTCACCGAATCCGAACCGCACCAGAATCGCAGTACCTCGGCCAGCCCCTGGTCGTTCGGTTCAGCGGAAGAGCTTCTCGCGCTGGCTGATCGGCATGATCTGCCGATCAGCGAGGTGATGCTCAACCACGAACTGACCACCCGATCCCCCGAGCAGGTGCGGGAGCAGCTCCTGCACATCCGGGACGTCATGGTCGCCTGCCAGGACCGGGGCATCAGTCGTGACGGTCAACTACCCGGCAACCTGCGGGTGCGCCGGCGCGCGCGGGACTGGTATCAACGCCTCGACGCCGAGGACCCGAACCGCGATCCCGAGTACGCCGAGGACTGGGTGAACCTGGTGGCGCTCGCCGTCAACGAAGAGAACGCCTCGGGCGGACGGATCGTCACCGCGCCGACCAACGGTGCGGCCGGGATCATTCCCGCAGTCCTGCACTACGCGTTGCATTACACCCGTGCGGGCAAAGCGAACCCGGATGACACGGCAGTGAAATTCCTGCTGACCGCCGGGGCGATCGGTTCGCTGTACAAGGAGCGGGCGTCGATCTCGGGTGCCGAGGTGGGCTGCCAGGGCGAAGTCGGGTCGGCTGCGTCGATGGCTGCCGGCGGACTGGCCGAAATCCTCGGCGGCACCACATCACAAGTGGAGAACGCCGCCGAGATCGCGATGGAACACAGTCTCGGCCTGACGTGCGACCCGATCGGCGGACTGGTGCAGATCCCCTGCATCGAACGCAATGCCATCTCCGCCGGCAAGGCCATCAACGCCGCCCGGATGGCGTTGCGCGGCGACGGCACGCACCTGGTGACGCTCGACCAGGTGATCGAAACCATGCGATCGACCGGCATGGACATGAGCGCCAAGTACAAGGAGACCTCCACCGGGGGCCTCGCGGTGAACGTGCCGGTGAACTTTGTCGAGTGCTGACGCTACATTGGGGCGCCATGACGGCATTCGATCCTGACCTGGCCGACCGCGTCCGGGAGTTACTCGGATCCGAGCGTGGTGTCGACGAGCGCCGGATGTTCGGGGGTTTGGCGTTTCTGCTCGACGGCAACATTGCGGTGGCCGCGGCCCGCGCCGGAGGGCTGATGGTGCGGGTGCCGCGCGACGACGCCGCGCAGTTGCTGCACCGTGCCCACGTCGAGCCGATGATCATGGGCGGCCGTGAGATGCGCGGGTGGCTGCGGGTTGCGCCTGACGGGGTCGCCACCACACGTCAGCTCAAGAGCTGGGTCGGCCGTGGCGTCGCGTACGCCAGGAGCCTGCCACCCAAGTGAACGTTTCCCTGCCGCGCCGGTGGGGTACGCGGAAGGTGATGCCAGACCGACACGACGCGATGATCAAGCGACTGTTACGCAGCGCCGGGACCACCTACGCCGAGGAAGCGGGGATCCGGCTGAACGACAAGCCGATGCCGCTGTTCGAACTGCTCGTGCTGTGCATGCTCGCCAGCAAGCCGATCGACGCGGGCATCGCCATGTGCGCCGCGCGTGAACTCTTCCACAGCGGGCTACGCACCCCGCACGCCGTCCTGGACGCCGACCGGAAGTCGATGATCGCGGCGTTCGGCCGGGCACACTATGTCCGCTATGACGAAAGTTCGGCAACCCGATTGTCGGACATGGCCGTGCTGGTGCGTGACCGCTACGGCGGGGACCTGCGCCGGCTCGCCGATGAAGCCGGCCGGGACATTCCGGCCACCAGCCGACTCCTGCAGCAGTTCAAGGGGATCGGTGAAACCGGCGCCGACATCTTCCTGCGTGAGGTCCAGGACATCTGGACCTGGGTGCGCCCCTACTTCGACGATCGTGCCCTCGGTGCCGCGCGTGATCTGGGTCTGCCCGGTGACCCGGCAAAGTTGGGCCGGTTGGCACCGCAGCACAACGCCCAGCTGGCCGCCGCCCTGGTGCGGGCATCGTTGGACACCGACCTGCGCGCCGAACTGACCCGGGATACGGATCACGCCACGGCGTGAGATCGGAGGGTTCTGGCCCGTTCTCGCGACGCCGGACCAGAATGGCCATTAACATCGTGGTGGTCTGGCAACAACGACGGGTGGGCAGGACTACATGTTGACGGCTGTGCGCAAGGTGCTCGCGCTCCAGATGACCATCGCGGAGTGGATCGGCACCGCGATCATCCTTGCGGTCCCCTACCTGATCATCGGTGTCATCTGGTCGGTCACCCATACGGGGCAGCTGGCCGGCATGGGCAGCGTCGACGCCGTGGTGTCATTCCTCGGATCGATCGTGTCGTGGCCGGTGCTGTTGTTCACCAACGTCTGTATGAGCTGAACGGCGCCACCACAATGCCCCTCGGAGACACCACCGCCACCACCCGCATCTCGGTCGGCAGACGCACCGCGCGATGGGACGAGAATCCGGTCACCGTGGCCGACGCGATGGACTTCTGGTCCTTCGCGGCCGGGGCCGCGAACGTCGTCATGCAGTTGTCGCGGCCGGGCGTCGGTTACGGCGTCGTCGAGAGCACCGTGGAGTCGGGCAACCTGCTGAAGCATCCGTGGAAACGGGCCAGGACCACGTTCAGCTACCTCGCCGTGGCCATCCTGGGCACTCCCGAGGATCGGGCTGCGTACCGCAAGGCCGTCGACGGCGCGCACCGGCAGGTGAAATCCGGCCCGGCAAGCCCGGTTTCATACTCCGCGTTCGACCGAGACCTGCAGATGTGGGTGGCGGCCTGCCTTTTCGTCGGATTGGAAGACACGTATCAACTGCTGCGCGGCGCCCTGAACAGCGAACAAGCCGAGCAGTTCTACCGGTCGGCCCGGACTCTGGGCACCACACTGCAGGTCAGTGACGAGCAGTGGCCGCCGACGCGCACGGAGTTCGACACCTACTGGAACGATGCCTGCCGGCAGGTGGTCATCGACGACGTGGTGGGCCGGTACCTCCATGACCTGGTGAACCTGAAGATGGTCAATCCGGTACTGCGGATACCGTTTCGACCGCTGCTGAAGTTTCTGACCGCAGGCTTTCTCGCCCCGGTATTTCGCGACGCACTCGGAATGGGATGGGGCCCCGGCAGGCAGCGGATGTTCGAATGGCTGTTCCTGCTGGTGGCTTTTGCCAACCGATTCCTGCCGGTGTTCATCCGGCAGGCAGGCAGCTACCTGCTGGTGGCCGACGTGCGTCGGCGCGTGCGCGCCGGGCGCGCGCTGATCTGAACGGAGCGCCACCGTGCTACGCCGGATCTTGAGCCACCGGGTCAGCGTCGAAGGCATGATCGAGGCGCTGATGTGGCTGGCGTTGCCCTACCTGGTCATCGGCCTGGCATGGACCTTCTTCCATCCCGACCAGGTTCAGCTGATCGAAACCGAACTGCTCACCAAGGTTCCGGCCGGGGCCAACCTGGTGGCGTTCGGTCAGGTCACGTTGCTGTGGCCGCTGCTGCTCTTGGGCGGGCACATCTGTGTGCCCGGATGAGAATCCATTGGCTAGTGTCGTGGCTCGTGAAGGCTTGCATCGTGAAGGCCAGTGCGGTCCTCGCCGCGGCAGCGGCGGTACTCACCGGATGCGCGTCGGGAACGGTCATCAACACCGACGAGTCGCCGCAGCACAGTCCGACCAGTTCAGCCACACCACCGCCGCCCCCGGTCAACACGGCGAACCTGGTCGATGCGACCGACTACATGGTGCAGGTCGACGGCCGCAACGCCTACTACTTCAGCACGCCCAGCGGGCGTTGGCAGTGTGCGATCCTGCCGCGCGACCGCGCCGGCTGTGAATCGGCGAACGGATTGACCGCAGGCATCGGTATCACGGGCCAACCCGATGTGATGGTCGACGGCGAGGCGACCACACCCAACGCCATCGTGGTGGACCGTGAAAACGACGCCACCTTCGTGGTGTTGCCCCAGTCCCAGTTCGCCACGGACTCGGCCAAGGCCCTGCCGTTCGGCAAAGTGCTTGCGGTCGCAGGCTTCCGGTGCAATGTGCAGGAAGAATCCGGGGTCTCGTGCCTGCGTGAACTGTCCGGGAAAGGTTTCACGTTCTCTGCCGACGGTTACACCCTCCAGTACACCGAGGTCCCTTAGCGAAGGGCCGCCCGATGGGGAAGGCGCATGATCCGGATCGGCACGTCGGGATGGTCCTACGACCACTGGAACGGCGTGCTCTATCCGGCAGGCACCACGGCCTCGGCGCGGTTGGCCCGCTACGTGGAGGCCTTCCACACCGTCGAACTCAACGCCAGCTTCTACCGGTGGCCCACCGACACGACCTTCGCCGGTTGGTGCAAGCGCCTACCCGGCGGGTTCACCATGTCGGTCAAGGCCCACCGTGGATTGACCCACTACCGCCGGCTGCGTTCGCCGGAGCCGTGGATCGAACGGTTCGACCGCTGCTGGAATGTGCTGGGCGACCGCGGCGAAGCCCTGCTGGTGCAACTGCATCCCGGGCTCGAACGCGACGACGACCTGCTCACCCGTTTCCTGTCGCAGATGCCGGCCCGCATCCCGGTGGCGATGGAGTTGCGGCACCGGTCGTGGAACAACCCCGCGGTGTACGCGCTGTTGGAGGAACGCGGCGCGGCCTACGTGGTGATGAGCGGCCCCGGACTGTTGTGCGAGCCCGTGGCCACCAGTGACCTGGTCTACGTCCGGCTGCACGGGCCCGAGCCTGCCAACAGGTATGCCGGCTCCTATACCGATGACCAGTTGCGATGGTGGGCCGGCCAGATCCGGCAATGGGACGACGACGGCCGTCGCGTCGTCGTGTATTTCAACAATGATCTCGGCGGGCACGCCGTGCGTAACGCGCGAAAGCTCAAGGCGCTGCTGGCAGACGAGTAACCTGAGTTGGCATGACAGCCTTCGTGATCATCGGCGCCGGGCTGGCCGGTGCAAAGGCCGCTGAAGCCTTACGGGACAACGACTTCGATGGCGACATTGTGCTGTTCGGAGCCGAAGAGCACCTACCGTACGAGCGGCCTCCACTGTCCAAGGAGTACCTGGCAGGCAAAAAGAAGCTCGAGGATTTCACCGTCGATCCGGCGTCCTGGTATCGCGACAACAATGTCGACCTCAGGTTGAGCACGGAGGTGGTGGGGATCGACCCGGCCGGGCACACCGTCACACTGCCCGACGGCAGCTCGGCGGCCTACGACAAGCTGCTGCTGGCCACCGGCTCCGCATCGCGGCGCCCGCCCATCCCCGGCGGCGATGCCGACGGCGTGCACTATCTGCGGACGATCGACGATGCCGCCGCATTGAGCTCGGCGCTGACCGATGGGTCCTCGCTGGCAGTCATCGGCGCCGGCTGGATCGGACTCGAGGTCACCGCCTCGGCGCGCGGGCGCGGTGTCAACGTCACGGTCGTCGAAACCGCTGACGTGCCGCTCGGCGTACTCGGCCCCGAACTCGGCGAAGTGTTCGCCCGGCTGCACCGCGAACACGGTGTCGACCTGAGGCTCGGCCAGACCGTACGGGAGATCACCACATCCGGGTCGAAAGCGACCGGGCTGTTGCTCGGCGACGGCTCGACCATCGACGCCGACACCGTGCTGGTTGCGGTGGGCGCGGCACCCAACATCACGCTCGCCGAGCGGGCGGGCCTTGACACCGGCGACGGCGGAGTCCTCGTCGACGCGTCGTTGCGCAGCAGCGACCCCGACATCTTCGTCGTCGGCGACATCGCCGCCGCCCAACATCCGCTGTTCGGGACGCGCATCCGTACCGAGCACTGGGCCAACGCACTCAAGCAGCCTGCGATCGCCGTCGCCGGAATGCTCGGCAGCAACGCCGAATACGACGAACTGCCCTACTTCTTCACCGACCAGTACGACCTCGGCATGGAGTACGTCGGCCATGCGCCGGACTATGCACAGGTGGTATTCCGCGGCGACGTGGCAAACCGCGAGTTCGTGGCATTCTGGCTGGCCGCCGACAACCGCGTGCTGGCCGGTATGAACGTCAATGTGTGGGATGTCCTCGACGATGTCAAGGCGTTGATCCGCGACCGCGTGGTCGTGGACCCGCAACGACTTGCCGACCCTCAGCAACCGTTGCGTTCCGGTTAGCCGCCCCGGCAGCCGACCGTCGCGAATGCGGTGCGGTTCAACAAAATTGTCATCACCGTAGACGCCCGCGGTAACGTGCAGGCGGTGGCACCCGGGCCCGGTCCCGGTGGGTGGCGCTGACATGCGAGAGGATGCTGCGGCTCCCGTGGAGCGCCCGACGACGGCAGGAAGGTGACCATCTGTGAGCGTGGCCCCCGAGGAACTGACCGGCACGGAGCAGGCAGTGCTGCTGGTGCTGATGGCCGAATCCCGGCCGGTGCCGAACCCCGAACTGGAACGACTGGGCCCGAAACTGGAGAAGACGGGCCGCGACCGGCTCAACCGGCTGGGCCTGGTCGAGACGACACCGGGCCGTCCGCTGGTCCATGAACTGACAGACTCCGGCTGGGCGTTGTGCCGGGAGCTGTTCGGTGCCGACGCCCCGCCGCGGCCGTCGGGTCAGGGCCGGGCGCTGTACACGCTGTTGAAGGGCCTTCGACGGTATTTCGACGAGGCCGACCTGGTACCCGCCGACATCTTCCTGCCGCAGACCGATACCGTCGCCGATGGTGTCGGGGGTGGTGTCGAGGGTGATGTCGAGGACCAACTGCGGGCTGCCTACACGCGCATCACGGCCAGGCCGGGCGGCTGGGTGAACCTGGTGCAGCTGCGCCAGGCGGTATCGGGCCTGGCCCGCAACGACGTCGACGCCGCGCTGGTGAACCTCTACCAACAGCCCGGTGTCAGTCTCATTCCTGAGGAGAACCAGAAGGTGCTCACCGAAGCAGACCGCGCCGCCGCCGTGGTGATCGGCGACCAGAACAAACACCTGATCGCGATCGAGCGCTGATGCACCTCCAACAACGGGAAGCGCTCAGCGCGCTGCGACTGACCTGGGCGCCGACGGCCGACGACCTGTGGCACTCACAGGGCGCACTGCACGTCGGCGGACTCCACGACCGTGCGATGGGCGATGTGATGGCCGCGTTCGGTGATGCCCAGCGCGACATCGATTCGAGCCCACTGGGAGTGGTGGTGCGCGGTCCGGCCGGATCGGGCAAGACCCACCTGCTCGGGCAGGTCCGCGAGCGGGTGCAAACCGAGGGCGGGTACTTCTTCCTGGTCGAGCTGCTCGACGCGACCGGCTTCTGGCAATCCACCAGGGCGGGCATTCTGGAAAGCCTCGGCAGGCCGGGTGCGGAACGGGACACGCAACTCAAAGACCTGCTGTGGGAACTGTCGTCGGTCGCGCATATTTCGCGGGCGAACCGCCGGGCGGTCATCGGCGACGACGAGCTGACCCCCGAGATCCTCACCGACTTCGTCAACTCACTGCACAAGGCGCGGCGTGAGACCGTGCGACGTACCCACCACACCCTGCGGGCCATGGTGCTGCTGGCCGCGATGGATCTCGAGCTGCAGGACATCGGCGAGGCGTTCCTGACCGCCAACGACGATTTCGGCCGCGGCGAACGCGACGTTTGGGGTCTGCCCGCGCCGACCCTGACGCCCCAGGAGTCGGTCCGCGATATCTCTCGGCTGATCGCGCTGGCCGGGCCCGCGGTGCTGGCACTCGACCAGATCGACACGCTGCTGGCGCAGTCACCGGAACGCACCGACACCGGACCTGACGCGTCGGGCACGGGCAGCCGGGATCTCGAACACGTGGCCCACGGGCTGATGTCGATGCGGCAGACGATGCGCAGGACCGTGCCGGTGGTGGCCTGCCTGCCCGCGGCGTGGGAGTCGATCCAGGAACGCGCCACCGCAACCGTGCAGGACCGCTTCCGCGCCACCGCGCTGCTCCAGGGTCTGCCGACACCCGATGTCGGCCGCGCCATCCTGGAACGTCGATTCACCGGCAGCTACGGGGCCATCGGATTCACCGCGCCGTATCCCAGCTGGCCCATACTGCCGTCCGCATTCGACGAGGCCACCCAGTACACGCCACGGCAACTACTCAAGCGCGCGGACGCCCACGTGCGCCGTTGCCTGGAACGCGACACCGTCGAGGAATTGGCACGGCTGACCGGTGAAACCGTCGAGGTCCATGCACAGGCGGGTGAGGACGGGCCGCGGGGCGACACCGCCGGGCTCGATCAGCGATTCGCCGAATACCGGCGCAGGGCGGTAACCGCGGCGGCACTGGACCCCGATGGTGAGGACACCACGATGCCGGGGCTGCTGTCGGCGGCACTCGAGGCGTGGATCACCGAGCGCGGGGAGGCCGAGCAGTCGTTCCGGCCCGATCCCCCGCCGGGTCAGCGGGTGGTGCTGCACGCCCGGCTGCGCCAGAGCCTGAACGCCGCCACTGATGACGAGCGGCACTGGGCGTTTCGCTCGATCGCATCGGGCAACGCCGTCGCCGTGCAGAACCGTCTCCGGAAGGCGTGGGAGGCAACAGGGTTCAATCCCGACCGACGCAGGCTGTTCCTGCTGCGCAATACGCGCTGGCCCAGCGGCGCGAAAACCGCCTCGATGCTCGCCGAGTTCGAGGCGGCAGGCGGCCGGGTATTGCCGTTGAGCGAGGAGGACGTGCGGACGATGACCGCACTGCGTGACCTCATCGACGACAATCACCCCGATCTCCCCGAGTGGCTTAGGCAACGTCGTCCCGGGCACGGCATCGCACTGCTGCGGGCCGCGCTCGGCGAACTCGCAGGCGACCCACCGCCGCCGGCCGTCACACCCGAGGAGCTGCCGCCGCCTCCGGTCCCCGACCAACCGGCCGTTGTCGTCGAACACTCGCCCACCGCGCTGACGCTGGGCCTGGACTCGATCACCGGGCAACCGGTGTCGGTGGAACTGGCTGCGCTGCGCAAGCACACCGCGATTTTCGCGGGCTCCGGATCGGGCAAAACGGTGCTGATCCGGCGGCTCGTCGAGGAATGCGCGCTACGTGGGGTGTCCTCGATCGTGCTCGATACCAACAATGACCTGTCGCGGTTGGGCAGCCGATGGCCCGAGCCGCCGCCGGGATGGCTGCCAGGCGACAACGACCGCGCCGACGAGTATTTCGGCGACACCGAGGTCGTCGTCTGGACACCGCGCCGCTCGACCGGACGGCCGCTGTCCTTTCAGCCGCTGCCCGACTTCGCCAGCGTGCTCGACGATGACGACGAGTTCTCCGATGCGGTCGAATCGGCTGTCGCCGCGCTGGAGCCGCGGGCGCTGATTTCCGGAAACACCGCCAAGGCCAACCACTCCCGCGCCGTATTGCGTGAAGCGCTGCGCTTCTACGGTGCCCGCGCAGGGGTGACACTCAGTGGCTTCATCGACCTGCTCAGCGACCTGCCCAGCGAGGTGAGCGCGTTGAGCGGCGCACACCGTCTGGCCGCCGAACTCGGGCAGAACCTGCGCGCCGCGGTGGTCAACGACCCGCTGTTCGGCGGTGCCGGGGCAGCGGCGGATCCGGCCGCGCTGCTGACCCCGTCACCGGGCTGCCGCGCCAGGGTTTCGGTGATCAGCATGGTCGGTCTGACCAACGACCAGCAGCGGGAGGGCTTCGTCAATCAGTTGCAGATGGCGTTGTTCGCCTGGATCAAACGCAATCCCGCGGGTGACCGGCCGCTCGGCGGATTGCTCGTGATGGACGAGGCCCAGAATTTCGCGCCGTCCACCCACACCACCGCATGCACGCACAGCACGTTGGCGTTGTCCTCGCAAGCTCGCAAGTACGGGTTGGGCCTGGTGTTCGCCACCCAGGCACCGCGGGGCCTGCACAACCACATACCCGGCAACGCGACCACCCAGTTCTACGGGTTGCTCAACTCCCCCACCCAGATCGCGGTGGCCAGGGAGATGGCCCGGGTGAAGGGCGGGCTGGTGCCCGACATCAGCAAGCTGCGGTCAGGTCAGTTCTATCTGGCCTTGGAGGGCAACGCTTTTCACAAGATCCAGACGCCGTGGTGCCTGTCGCATCATCCGCCGAGCCCACCGACCACCGATGAGGTGCTGGCGCTGGCTCAGCGGGAGCTCGCGACCCGGTACTGACCTGCGGGCCACGACTTCTTCTCCGGCGAGCAGACAGTCCGGTTCCCAAATCCCGGCATTTTTGGGTACCTAACTGTCTGCTCGCCAGGAGAAGTGGGCGGTCAGGGCTGCTTCTGACCCGGAATTCCTTCGTAGGCGATGTCGCCGGTCTTCAGGTTCTGCTCGGTCAGCTCGACCAGACCGTCGAGGAACTTCTGCCGTTCGGTCACCACATGCTGGATCGCGACGTCGACATTGTCCTTGGTGATGGCGGGCATCACGTACACCGGATCGGCCTTGATGTCTTCACCTTTGACCAACGCGTTGGCCACCGCGAGACCTGCGGAGAGCTCCACGGTGCCGTTCTGCAGTGAGGTACCGATGAATTCACCGCTCTTGACGGCGTTGAGCCCGTCCTCGATGCCGTCGATGCCGACGATCGGCACCTCGGTGCGGCCGGCCTCCTTGAGCGCCTGCAAAGCCCCGAGCCCCATATCGTCGTTCTGCGACACCACGCCGTTGACCTGAGGACCGAACGATGAGATCCAGTTCTTCATCTTGTTGACGGCCTCGTCGCGCTTCCAGTTGGCCGTGTCCTTGGCCAGCACCTTGATGTCGGGGTACTTGGCCAGCACCTGGTCGATGCCCTTGCCCCGGTTGATTTCTCCGGATCCGCCCAGCGGGCCCTGCAGGATCACGATGTTGCCCTTGCCGCCGAGGCGGTCGGCCATCATCTGCATTTCCTGGGCACCGGCGGCGACGTCGTCAGGCTGCACATTGCCTGCGAGGTCGGGAGTTTCCAGTGCCGCGTTCACCGCCAGCAGCGGGATGTTCTTGGCCTTGGCCGAGGCCACCTGCGGCCCGAGCGAATCCGCCTGCACCGGAACCACGATGATGGCGTCCACGCCCTGGTTGATCAGCGAGTCCACCTGACTGGCCTGCGTGGACACATCGTTGTTGGCCGAGTTCCACACCAGCTCGATGTTGTTGGCCTTGGCATAGGTGTCCATGCCTTCTTTGCCCTCGGTGATGAAAGAGCTCATGTCGTACACCGTCACACCGATGCGGGTGGAGTCGCTGTTGGCCTGGGTGTCACCGGCGCCGCAGGCCGTCAGCCCGAGGCCGAGCATCCCGGCCGCGGCGGCCGCGCCGAGCTTGATCATTGGTCTCATCTGCTAGTGCTCGCTCTCTTTTTATGGCGAGCAGACGCGGAGGTACCCGGGAATGCGCGTTCCCCGGTACCCACGTGTCTGCTCGCCGGTGGAAGTCTCGGGGATCAGGGCTGCTTCTGACCGGGGATGCCTTCGTAGGCGATGTCACCGGTCTCGAGGTTCTTCTTGGTCAGCTCGGAGAGGCCGTCGAGGAACTTCTGCCGTTCGGTCACCACGTGCTGGATCGCGACGTCGACGTTGTCCTTGGTGATGGCGGGCATCATGTACACGGGCTCGGTGTTGACCTGTTCGCCCTTGGCCAGCGCGTTGGCGACGGCGAGGCCGGCGGACAACTCGACGGTGCCGTTCTGCAGTGAGGTACCGATGAATTCACCGCTCTTGACGGCGTTGAGCCCGTCCTCGATGCCGTCGATGCCGACGATCGGCACGTCGGTCCGGCCGGATTCCTTGAGCGCCTGCAGAGCGCCGAGACCCATATCGTCGTTCTGCGCGACGACGCCGTTGATCTGCGGTCCGAAGCCCGAAATCCAGTTCTTCATCTTGTTGACGGCCTCGTCGCGCTTCCAGTTGGCCGTGTCCTTGGCGAGCACCTTGATGTCGGGGTACTTGGCCAGCGTCTGTTCGATGCCCTTACTGCGATCGAGTTCGCCGGACTGCCCGAGCGGGCCCTGCAGGATCACGATGTTGCCCTTGCCGCCGAGGCGGTCGGCCATCATCTGCATCTCCTGCGCGCCCGCGGCGACATCGTCGGGCTGCACGTTGCCCGCGATGTCCTTGCTGTCCAGCGCGGCATTGACCGGGACCAGCGGAATGTTCTTGGCCTTGGCCGAGGCCACCTGCGGCCCCAGCGAATCCGCCTGCACGGGAACGACGATGATGGCGTCCACGCCCTGGTTGATCATCGAGTCGACCTGGTTGGCCTGCGTGGACACGTCGAGATTGGCCGAGTTCCAGACCAACTCGATGTTGTTGTCCTTGGCGTAGGTGTCCATCCCCTCCTTGCCCGCGGTGATGAACGAACTCATGTCATACACCGAGACCCCGATGCGGGTGGTGTCACTGTTGGCGGCGGTGTCACCCGCGCCGCACGCTGTCATGCCGAACCCGAGCGCGGCCGCCGAGGCGATCACGAACGTCTTTGTTCCCAGTCTCATCTGCCTTCTCTCTCTCACTGATTTGGATTTGTGGATGTTTCGGGCGTCAAGTTCGCCGTCGCGACGACCACACGTCGACCGCGACGGCCGAGACGATCAGCACACCCTTGATGACGTCCTGCCAATAAGCCGGGACGACCAGGATGTCCAACCCGTTGTTGAGGGTCTGAATCATCAACAAACCCAGGGCGGTTCCCCAGATCGTGCCGCGTCCGCCCATCAGGCTGGCGCCGCCGATCACGACCGCCGCGATCGCGTCGAGCTCGTATCCCTGTCCCAGGTTCGGGGGGCCGGAGATGACGCGAGAGGCCAGCATCACGCCCGACAGCCCGGCCAGCAGACCCGAGAAGGCGTACACACTGAACAACACGTTCTTGGCGTTGATGCCTGCGATCTCGGCGGCGTTGCGGTTGCCACCGACCGCGTACACCCGCATACCGTAGGTGGTCCGCTTCATCACCACGGCCAGCGCGATGATGCCGAGGATCATCAGCAGTACCGGGATCTGGAGCCCGAGGATCTTCGTGTTCGCGATCGCGCCGAATTCCGCGGGCAAGCCGTTGATCGGCGCGCCGCCACCGATGACATACGCCAGACCTGAACCCGCCGTCAGCGTGCCCAACGTCGCGATGAACGGTGGAACGTTGATGCGCGACACCAGAAATCCGTTCACGCAGCCGACGGCAAGCCCCACCAGCATCGCGACCAGGACCGTCATCCATACCTGACCGGGATTGGCCTTGGCCGTGGCCGCACCGGCCATGGCCGACACGGCGATGACGCTGCCCACCGACAGGTCGATACCGCCGGTCAGGATGACCAACGTCTGCCCCAGTGCGATCAGGGCGAACGGTGCCGCGGCGACCAGGATGGTGACGAGGTTGTCCGGGGTGGCGAAGCGTGCACTGCGGTAACTGAAGTACGCGATGACCAACAGCATCACCAGCACCATCGCGTAGCGCACCGCGATCCCGGTGAACCATTCCATGGAGAACAACCGCACCGGCTCTCCGGTGATCGCCGAGGTGACAGTCGCGCCGGACGAATCCGGTGCGGTGTCTTCGGAATCGAGTTGGGTCGTCACGATGGGTCCTCCTGGCTTGTCTGGTCCGATTCAGGCTGTGGTTCCAATGCGGTGGCCAGCCGGAACACCGACGCTTGGACCTCGGGATGGTCGAGCGCCTCCCGGTCGAGCTCGCCGACCAGGGCGCCGCCTCGCATGACGAAGGCGCGATGGGACAGGCCCACCACTTCCGGCATGTCCGATGACGCCATCACCACCGCCATTCCCTGCGCGGCGAATTCGGTGATGATGCGGTAGATCTCACTGCGGGCGCCGACGTCGACGCCGCGGGTGGGCTCGTCGAGCAGCAGCACATTGACCTTGCCGGTCAGCCACCGGGCCAACACCACCTTCTGCTGATTGCCGCCCGAGAGGGTGCCCACTTCCTGATTCAGGTTGCGGCTGCGCAACCGCACCGAGGACATCACGTCAGACACCGCCTGTGTGCGGGCCTTGCCCCGCAGCCAGCCGGCCACGCTGAATGCGGACAGCCGGGGCAGGGTGCCGTTGTCGAGCACACTCATGGACAGCACGGCCCCGGAGAGCTTGCGGTCTTCGGGAACCATCGCCATGCCCGCGGTGATCGCAGCGGCAGGCTGATTGCGTTTGACGGTGCGGCCCCGCACCGTGAGGTTACCGGCCGTGGACCGGCGGGCGCCGAAGATCGCCTCCAGCAGTTCGGTACGGCCGGCACCGACCAGCCCTGCCAGACCGACGATCTCGCCCGCCTTGACAGTGAATGACACCGGTCCGGATGCGCCCTCGACCTGTAGTCCGTCGACCTCGAGCACGGTCTCGGTGCCCGGTTCGGGCCGATCGGGGAAAAGCGTGTCGAGTTCCCGGCCGATCATCGCGGTGACGATGTCGTCATCGGATACGCCCGCGATCGGCTCGTCCAGGATCAGCCCGCCGTCGCGCAGGACCACCACCCGGTCCGCGATGGCTCTGATCTCTGCCATCTTGTGGGTGGTGTACACCATCGCAACTCCGTGATCACGGAGTTGCCGCACGATTTTGTACAGCCCCTCGACCTCACGCTCGGAGATCGCCGAGGTGGGTTCGTCGAGCATCACCACCTGCGCGCCGGTGCGTGCGGCCTTGACGATCTCGACGATCTGGCGCAGCCCGACGGGCAGACTGCCCATCCTGGCTGTCGGCGAGATCCCGACGTCGAAGACCGCGAGGGTCTCTCTCGCCTCGGCGATCATCGCACGCCGATTGAGGAACGGTCCGCGTTTGAGTTCCCGTCCCACGAACAGGTTCTCGTAGACGGTCATGTCCTCGATCGAGGCCAGTTCCTGCGGCACGATGGCCACGCCGTGCTTGACGGCGTCGCGGGTGCTGCCGCTCGTGAGGTGAGTGCCCTGTACCGACACCGTGCCGTGATCGGCGACGTACTGACCGGAGACGATCTTCATCAGGGTCGACTTGCCTGCGCCGTTCTCCCCCGCCAGCGCGGTCACGGTGCCCGGCTGGAGATCCAGGGTGATGCCCTTGAGCACCGGGACTCCGCCGAAACTCTTCTGAATGTCGGTGCATTCGAGCAGTGCTGTTGTCGTAGCAGGCGTCATGCCGAACTCCCCAGCGTTACCAGAACCTTCACGTTCTCGGCGTCAGCCGACGCTGCGAAGGCTTCCTGTGATTGATCGAAATCGAATTCGGCGCTGATGATCTCGTCGACCGGGATCACACCGGAGGCCAGCAATTCGACCGCGGCGGTGAAATCCTGACGGACGTACATGAGGTTGCCGATCAGGGCCAGTTCACGGTCCTGGATCAGCCCGAGGGGCACCGGGGTGGCGCCTTCGGCGACTCCGACGATCATCACCGCACCGCCCTTGTCCACCAGCTCGACCGCCTGGGCGACTGAACTCTCCCGCGATACGCAGTCGATCACCACAGCGGCCGGGCCACCGAGCAGCCGCCGCGCGGTCTCGATCGCGTCGGGGGCGGTCGGATCGAATGTCCCTGCCGCACCGAGTCTTTCAGCCCGCAACCGTTTCGATTCGAGCAGGTCGGCGACCACCACACGGGCGCCTGCATGCTTGGCCGCCAACAGCGTGAACAGGCCGATGGGTCCGGCGCCGATCACCACGACCGGCCGTCCCGTCAGGTCACCGACCGCCTCCGCCGCCCGTCTCACGGTGTGCACCGGGGTGGCCAGTGGCTCGATCAGGATGGCATGGCGGTCGTCGAGGTCGTCGTTGAGCGCAACCAACCGGTCGACACCGATGGTGAACGAATCCGCCAAGGCGCCGGGGGTTTGGCATCCGAAGACCAACAGGTCACGGCAGATGTTGTACCGGCCGGCACGGCACTGGGTGCACTCGCCGCAGGCCAGATTGGGCTCGATGGTGACGCGGGCGCCGACCCAGGATTCATCGACGCCCCTGCCGACCGCCTCCACCACACCCACGGCTTCGTGGCCGGGCCGGTACGGCAACTCGATGAAAGGGTGGCGCCCGCATGCGGCGTGCAGATCCGATCCGCAGATCCCCACCACGGTGGTGCGCACCCGCACTTCACCTGCCCCGGGCTCAGGTTGCCGAACCGTCTCGATGTCGACGTCGCGCAGGGAGTTGACGACGACCCTTCTGGTGACCGCTCCGGTTCCTACCATGTTGTGTAACCACCGTCGGCGACCAGCACCGAGCCGGTGATGAACGCGGCCGCATCGCTGGCCAGGAACACCACGCTGGGGGCGATCTCCTCGGGCATGGCATACCGGAGCTGCGGCGTGTCATCGATCCAGTGCCGCTTGAACTCCGGCCGGTCCACTGGTGCCATCTCGGTCTTGACGTATCCCGGGGCGAGCGCGTTGACCCGGATCCCGAGCGGGGCCCATTCGGCGGCAAGGGATTTCGTCAGGTGATGCACCGCTGCCTTGGACGCGTTGTAGGCCGGCTGCATCTGCGGGCGATTGACGATCAGGCCCGATATCGAGCCGATGTTGACGATCGATCCACTGCCCCGCTCACGCATATGGGCGCCCACGGCGAGCGAACACGCCCACAACGCCTTGACGTTCAGGTCGAACACGTCGTCCCACTGCTCGTCGGTGACGGACCAGGATTCGCCGTGATGACAGGTACCGGCGTTGTTCACCAGGATGTCGACGCGTCCGAGCGCCCCGACCGCATCCGCGGTCATCCGGTCCACGTCCTGGGCTTTGGTGATGTCTGCGGTGATCGCGTGCAGATCGAAGCCGGCCGCGGCTCCGTCGGCGACGGCCTTTTCGTTGCGCTCGGCGCTGCGGCCCGCGATGGCCACCCGGGCACCGGCCTCGGCGAGACCGAACGCGAAGGCCTTACCGAGCCCTTGGTTGCCGCCGGTCACCAGTGCGGTACGCCCGGTCAGGTCAAAGGGTGTCATGAGGGATTCACAATCGATTTGAGGCTGGCCGGGTCGGTGTCGCTGTCCAGCGCATCGCCGACGTGTTCGAGGTCGTAGCGTCCGGTGACCAGAGCGTCGAGGTCGACGGCACCGGAGGTCACGAGATGGATTGCCGCAGGCCAGGTGTCGGTGTACCGGAACACGCCGGTGACGGTGATCTCCCAGTTCTGGATGTAGCCGACGGGCAGCGCCACCTCGTCGGCGCCCATGCCGACCAACACCACCTTGCCCGCGGGCCCGACGGCCTTGATCCCGCTGACGACCGCAGGCGCGGCGCCGCTGGCGTCGACGAACGCGTCCACCTTCGGGTCCAGCGCGGCCACGTCGTCGACGGTGGGATCGAGCACCTCGGTGGCGCCGAACTCCAGCACCCGTTCGCGCCGTGCGGCCACCAGGTCGGACACCACGATGCGTGACGCGCCGAACGCACGTGCGGCCTGCGCGCAGATGACGCCGATGGGGCCGGCACCCGCGATCAGAATGGACGATCCGGGGACGATGCCTGCCTTGCGCATCGTGGTGATGGCCACCGACAACGGCTCAAGCAGTGCGGCGGCGTCATCGGACATGGAATCGGGTACGGGGTGGGCCATGTCGTCGTCGATCGTGACGTAACGGCAGAAGGCGCCGTCGATCGGCGGGGTGGCGTAGAACTTCATCTCGGGACACAGGTTGTACCGTCCGGCCTTGCATTGCGCGCACCGACGGCAGGCATGTTGGGGCTCGACCGCGACGCGCTGCCCGACCCGGCCCGGATCGACCCCGTCACCGACGGCGGCGATACGACCGGACAGTTCGTGGCCGAGGATCATCGGATCTTCGACGACGAAGTCGCCGATGCGTCCGTGGCGGTAGTAGTGCACGTCGGAACCGCACACCCCGACCGCTGCGACTTCGACGAGCACCTCGTGCGGTCCGGGTGTCGGCACCGGCCGATCCTCGATGACCAAAGTTCCCACACCGGTCATCACGCTGGCGCGCATGGTGCCGGTTGAATCGGCTGCGACGGCGTTCATCTCATCTCCCTTATCTCTGTGCCTGCGGTTTCGGCGAGCAGCGCCCGACCGACCACCATGGCTTCGACTCCTGCCGTGACACACAGCGGCGCAATGTCTTCGGTGATGCCTCCGTCGACGATCACCGGCAGCCACGTTGCGTACGACGCGGCGATACCCAATCGTGCGGGCCTGCAGTGCCCGCTGGTGCCGGGTTCGATCAGCATCACGAGCGCTCCGTCCGGCGGCGCGTGCCAGTGCGGTTCCTGTCCGCGGCGCCGGTCCGACCACTCCTGCCAGATCGTGATCCACGCGGTGGCGCCCGCGGCCCGGATCTCGGCTGCGCGCCGTGCGGTGAAGGCCGCCCACGGCAGGAACACCCGGGCCGGTTGCAGGTCCAGCAGCGCGGGCAGCACGTCCTCGGTGAACTCGGCCGAACCGATCAGATGCACCTCGAGCCGTGCCGGGCCGACGCGTGCCGAGATGTCCCGGCACTCATCGAGGCTGACTCCGGCGGGCAGTCCTTCACTCTCGGCCATCACATCCACGTGCACGCCGAGGCCGGCCTCGACGAGTTCGGCGGCGAACTCGCCACGCCGCTGCGGCGGAGCCGCGTAGACGGATCCGGCGACCAGTCCCGGATAGTCGGTGTGCCATCGCGCGATCACGACGGGCTCGCCGCGTCGAGTAGTGGTGAGCCGGCCACCGCGTGCCATCGGGCGCGAAGGGCGGCAAGGTCACGGCCGGTGCGCCGCGGCGATACCCGCGTCACTACGGGCGGTCGCCAACGCTTGGCCACGTCCATGAGCCCGGCGACGTCCATCTCCCCCGCCACCGCGGCGGCCTGGACGCAGGCGCCGCGCGCGGTCGCCTCGTCGGCGTCGAGCACGCTCACCTCGTCGCCGAGCAGGTCGGCCAGCAGTTGCAGTGTCGCGGCGGACCGTGTCCCACCGCCGGCCGCGACCGCACCGCCGCTGACATCGATTCCGCAGGCACGCAGGTTGTCTCGCGCATTCAGCAGCGACAGCAGCGGTCCTTCGACGAACGCGCGGGCCAACTCCTCGCGGGTGGTGTGCGAGGTGAGGTCCACGAATGCGCCGCGGGCCGCAGGCCGGTCGGGCTTACGCTCACCGTCCAGGAACGGCACCAGTACGGGGCCCGGTCCGTCACCGGCGGCCAGCGCGAGGCCGGCCAGCCCGGCGAGGTCGGTGCCGAGCAGGCGGGCCGCAACCTCGCCGACCCGAGCCGCGTTGAGCGTACTGACCAGCGGCAGATACCCGCCGGTGAGATCGGCTACCCCGTCCACCATGCCGCTCGGATCGAAAACTGCTGTGCGGCAGGAAGTCGCGACGACACCGGAGGTGCCGATGCCGATGTACTGGTCGCCATCGTCGAGGCCGAGCCCGAGATAGGCGGCATGCTGGTCGCCGCCGCCGGGTCCGACGATGACCTCTGCGCCGTCGGCGTCAAGACCGAGAGCGTCGGCCGCCACCGGTCGGACCGTCCCGGCAGGCCGGCACGGGGCCAGCACCGTGGGCAACATCGAGGACCAGTCCCGTCGGCCGCCGGCCAGATCGAGATACTCGGTGATCCACTGCCCGGTTTCGGTGTTGAAGTATCCGGTGCCGGAGGCTTCGGAGCGGTCGGTCACCCGCGCCCCGGTCAGCCAGTACGTGAGGTAGTCGTGTGGCAGCAGAATCGACGCGGTCCAATCGAGTACCTGCGGTTCGTGTTCCGCCGTCCAGGCGAGTTTGGCGATCGTGAACGCCGCGGTGGGCATCGAACCGATGCTGCGAATCCACTGCTGCGCACCGATGCGGTCGACCAGCGCCGCCAGATTGGGTGTACCCGTGGTGTCGTTCCACAACTTGGCTGCCCGCAACGGATTTCCGTGCTCGTCCAGCAGTACCAGGCCGTGGCATTGCGCGGCGACCGAGATCGCCTTGATGACCGGAGGCTGGGCACAGCGGGCCAAGGCGGTGCGGGTGGCCGAGGCGAAGGCGGCGACCCATTCCAGCGGGTGCTGTTCGCTGCAGGGCGGGAATGCGGGCGGATGTGCGGCGGAACCGGATCCCAGGAGCCGCCCGCCGTCCAGTTCACGCACTTCGACTTTGCACGACTGCGTGGACGAATCCACCCCGAGGACTGCGAATTCGGTCATGTGCGCACCACCGGTGTATCGCCGGCCGTCTGTCCGCGGGCGCCGACCGCGCCTGCGGGATGGCTGTCCACCACGTCGCGCATGGTGTGCCCGCGCAGTGCCATCGCCACCACGGCCAGCGCATCGCCCCAGGCGCCCACCGCCAGGGTGCTGGCCATGGCGATCAGGTCACCCGGGTCGGCCCCGGCCGCGGTCGGCGGCAGCGCGACCACCCTGCCCGCGGCCGTGGCGAACGGCGATTCGGGACTCTCGGTGACCGCCACCACCGAGACCCCCCGGTCGGCCAACCGCTCGGCCAACCGGGTGAGCTCGGTGGACTGCCCGGTCTTGGAAATGGCCAGCACCAGATCGTTTTCGGTGATTGCGCCCATGCCACCGTGCAGGGCGTCCATCGAGGGCAGGTAGACCGCCGGGGTGCCGCACACCGACAGCAGATGGGCCAGCCGTTCGGCCATGATTCCCGAGGTGCCCGAGCCCGTGGTGATGACTTTGCCGGTGATCGCGAGCAGGTTGCGGGCCACTGCGACCAGATCCGACTCCACGTGGCCCGTGAGCTCGGCAACTGCAGCGGATTCCCGGGACAACACCGCGCCGGCCAGCGTTGCCAGGTCGGCGTCCTCAGTCCGCATGCGGGTTCATCCTCCTGATTGCTTGTGATGTGGATCATGCAGTGCTCTATGCTCATGTGTCAACGCGGCTGCACATATGTGCACGAGTATGACGGTGGACGGCAACTGCCTCGGGAAGGGATGCAGCATGGGACCGGATGCGCTGTTCCAACGCGTGGCGATCGCACGCCGCTACTACCTCGAAGGACGCACCAGGATCCAGATCGCCGAGGAGTTCGGCATCTCCCGGTTCAAGGTCGCGCGGATGCTCGACGAAGCCCTCGAATCCGGCATGGTCGAGATCAAGATCCACAATCCAGGTTCGGTCGACGTCAACCTGTCCACCGCGTTACAGCGCCGCTACGGCCTCCAACACGCCTATGCCGTCACTGCCGATTCCGGCGACACCGCCGCGCGGGTTGCCGCCGTGACCAAAGCGATGGCCGAACTACTGCAATCGATCCTGCGGCCCGGCGACGTGGTCGGCGTGGATTGTGGCCGCACCCTGGCCCACATCGCCGATCACCTGACCGAACTGCCGCACTGCGATGTCGTCCAACTGACCGGCATGGCAGGGGCGATTTCCCACAACGGCGCTGACCTGGTCCGGCGGATCAGCGAGATCAGCGGCGGCAGACCATGGCCGCTGTACGCCCCGCTGGTGGTCTCGGATGCGCGCACGGCCGCCAGCCTCGCAGGCAATCAGCAAATCCAGGAAACCTTCGGTCAGCATGCCAAGGTCACCTGTGCCATCGTCTCGGTCGGCGCATGGGTCGACGGCGCCTCGCAGGTGCACGGATCACTGTCGAGCGAAGAAGTGCGTCAGTTGGCGGCCGCCGGCGTCTGCGCCGAGACGTGTGCGCTGCTACTGGACGCCGACGGCAACCGCCTGGCCGGTATGGACGACCGTCGGATGGGTGTCGACGAATCCACCATGCGCGCGATTCCCACGGTCATCGCGATCGCCACCGGCCCGGAGAAGATCACCGCGACACGCGCCGTGCTGCGGTCGGGAATGGTGTCCTCACTTGTCACCGATGTCGAGATCGCCGCCGCGGTACTCGACTGACGAATATATCGAAAGGTTGCCCTAGATGAACGAAACACCGCAGCGCCCAGTGGATCTCGACTTCCGGCTGGACGGCAGGGTCGCTGTGGTGACCGGCGCCGCGTCCGGGATCGGTGCTGCCATCGCCGCTGCCTATGCCGCCAAGGGAGCCCGCATCGCCGCACTGGATCTCAACACCTCAGGCGCCGAACAGACCGCGCAGACGCTCGGTTCGGACCATCGGGGTTTCCACTGCGATGTGGTCGATCCCGAGTCGGTGGCCACCGCGGTCGACGCGGTCGTCGATGCGTTCGGGCAGATCGACATCCTGGTCAACAGCGCGGGGATCGCGCGGCTCGCCCCCGCCGAGGACCTGACTCTGGCGGACTGGGATGCCACCATCAACATCAACCTGCGTGGCACGTTCCTGATGTGCCAGACCGTGGGCAACCGCATGTTGGCATCCGGCGGAGGGTCGATCGTCAACATGGCCTCGCAGGCGGCGAGTGTGGCACTCGATCAGCACGTGGCCTACTGCGCCTCCAAGTTCGGTGTGGTCGGCGTCTCCAAAGTCCTGGCCGCCGAATGGGCCGGCCGCGGTGTTCGGGTCAATACCATCTCCCCGACCGTGGTGCTCACCGAGTTGGGCCACAAGGCCTGGGACGGGCCCCGCGGCGATGCGCTCAAGCAGCTGATTCCGACCGGCCGGTTTGCCTACCCCGACGAGATCGCCGCCGCCGCTGTATATCTGGCATCGGATGCCGCTGCAATGATCAACGGCGCCGACCTGGTGATCGACGGCGGTTACACCATCAAATAGCCGCTCAGCACAACGTCGCGGTGCCGTCGGCATGCACCTGGACCTTTGCCGCGGCGATGTCCTCGGCCACCGTCGCCGCCACCTCGGTCGCGTCGGTGATCCGCGCCAGCGTGCGGGCATCGTCGGGGGTGCGCACCGCGAGGAAGGCCTTCTCGGGCGAACCGTCCCGCCCCACCGGCGTGGTCCACGACTCAACGGTCCCTGTCCCGCTCCACTGCACTTCCAGGGTGCGCGTCGGTTCGCGGTCGACGGTGGATTGCACATCCTCCCACCGGAATTCCTGCGGTGGCGGCTCCGTGCCGTAAACACCGAAACTGTGCTTGGTCAGGTAGCCGCCGTTGGCGGTGATCAGCCCACGCGCGCCCGGGTTGGCCACCAGTTTCTCGGCCATGGTGGCGATCGAGTGGGTCACGTAGTTGTTCCACGGCCCGCCGGCGAAGGTCAGGCCACCGGTGACGGTGAGCGGACGGGACGAATCTCCCAGCGGCAGGCCGAGTTCGGTTGCCGCGACCTGGACCGCTGAGGGGAAACAGGAGTACACATCCACCAGGTCGATATCGTCGATGCCCATCCCTGCGAGCTCCAGTACGCGTCGCCCGGCGATGCGGATTGCCGGTGACCGGTGGAGTTCAGCCCGCTCTCCGATCGCGTACGTGTCATGTGAGTCCGTGCCTGCGTATGGGAAAACCCAACGGTCGGTGGGGATTTGCAGATACGTCGCCTTCTCCGCAGTGGTCAGGATCAATGCCGCACCCTGGTCCACCATATTGTTGGAGTTCATCAGCTTGGTGTAGGGCCAGCTGATCATCCGGTTGCCCGGGCCGGGCTCGGCGATCTGCGCGGCAGTCAGTTGGTCCCGGCTCCAGGCGTGCCCGTTGCCGGCGGCAATCGCACTGAACTGTGACCACAGCTCGCCGATCCGGTGCCGGTGCCGGTCGCTGGATTCGCCCGCGGCGATGCGCAGCGCCTGCTCGAACATCGGATACACGTAGGCCGGGCGGTCCAGCGAGATCCGGATCTCGGCGTCACCGGCCATCGGCACCCCTTCGTGTGCGCCGGGTGCGATCGGCACCGATTCGTCCTGGCGGGTCCATTCCGCCCGGGCACCGCGGGCGCGCAGCTTGCTGCGCGTACGCCACGTCTCGGCACCCGCGATCAACACGACATCGGCGCGTCCGGCCACGAGGTCGCCGCAGGCCTCGTTCACCAGAGTCTGGGGCACGTTGCCGCCCACCCCGGTGTAACGGGTGGCCGCCTGATCGGCGCGGAGGCGTTGTGCCAGCAACAGCCCGGGGTCGCGGTAGTTCCAGGACAACAGGTTGACGACGCGGACGGAGTCGAGCGCCTCGAGCACCCGCGGATCGGCTGCGGCCCTGGCGGCAGCCACCATCAGGTCGACCGGCTCCACCTCGGGATTGTCCTCGTGCTGGTTCACCTGGCCGTAGCCGACCAGCACCGGTGTCCTGGGATCGATTGACATGCTGCGAACGTAGCCGACGCACGTCACGATGGAAGACATGAGCGACGCGACCCTCTCCCCGGCCCTGACCGACCAGGAACTCGAACAGCTCGACGCCTACTGGCGGGCTGCCAACTATCTGTCCGTCGGGCAGATCTATCTGCTGGACAACCCGTTGTTGTCCGAACCACTGGCCGCTGAACACATCAAGCCCCGGCTGCTCGGCCACTGGGGCACCACACCCGGCCTCAACCTCATCTATGCGCATCTCAACCGGATCATCAGGGAACGCGACGCCGACGTCATGTATGTCACCGGTCCAGGACACGGCGGGCCGGGGCTGGTGGCCAACGCATACCTCGAGGGCACCTACAGCGAGATCTATTCCGGTATCGGCGAAGACGTCGACGGGCTTCGAGCGTTGTTCCGGCAGTTCTCCTTTCCGGGCGGTATTCCCAGCCACGTGGCCGCCGAGACTCCCGGCTCGATCCACGAGGGCGGCGAGCTGGGCTATGCCCTGGTCCACGCCTACGGCGCGGCGTTCGACAACCCGGAGTTGGTGGTGGCGTGCGTGGTCGGCGACGGTGAGGCCGAGACGGGTCCGCTGGCGGCGAGCTGGCACTCCAACAAGTTCTTGAACCCGGTGACCGACGGCGCGGTACTGCCCATCCTGCATCTGAACGGCTACAAGATCGCCAATCCCACTGTGCTGGCACGCATCCCGGCCGACGAACTGGAATCGTTGATGCTCGGTTACGGGTATCGGCCGATCACGGTCGCCGGGGACGATCCGGCCAATGTGCATCAGCAGCTCGCCACCGCACTCGACGAGGCGTTCGATCAGATCGCGGCCATCCGCCGGGCGGCCCGGCTCGACGGCGAACGCGGCCGCCCGCTGTGGCCCATGATCATCATGCGTACCCCGAAAGGCTGGACCGGCCCCAGAGAAGTGGACGGTAAGAAAGTCGAGGGAACGTGGCGGGCCCATCAGGTGCCGCTGTCGGAGACCCACACGAATCCCGCCCACATGGCCCAGCTCGAGGAGTGGCTGCGCAGCTACCGGCCCGAGGAATTGTTCGACGAGGCCGGGGCGTTGCTGCCCGAGCTGCGTGCGCAGGCGCCCACCGGTGCCCGCCGCATGAGCGCCAATCCGCACGCCAACGGCGGTGTGCTGCTCCGCGACCTGGACCTGCCGGACTTCACCGACTACGCCGTCGCCGTCGAGCATCCCGCCACCGGTACCGCCGAAGCCACCCGCGTGCTGGGGACTTTCCTGCGGGACGTGATCGCCCGCAACACCGACCGGTTCCGGCTCATGGGTCCCGACGAGACGGCGTCGAACCGGCTCGCTGCGGTATATGAGGCGACCGACAAGGCGTGGCTGGCCGAGACGGGGCCCGATGACGAGAACCTGGCGCCGGACGGTCGGGTGATGGAGGTGCTGTCCGAGCATCTGTGCCAGGGCTGGCTGGAGGGCTATCTGCTGACCGGCCGCCACGGCCTGTTCAACTGCTACGAGGCGTTCGTGCACATCGTGGACTCCATGCTCAACCAGCACGCCAAGTGGTTGTTCAACAGTTCGCAACTGACCTGGCGCCGCCCGGTCGCGTCGCTGAACTACCTACTGACCTCGCATGTGTGGCGTCAGGACCACAACGGGGCATCGCATCAAGACCCGGGCTTCATCGACCACGTCGCCAACAAGCGCCCCGAGGTGGTCCGGGTGTACCTGCCGCCGGACGCGAACACGCTGCTGTCCGTCGCCGATCACTGCCTGCGCAGCCGCCACTACATCAACGTCATCGTCGCCGGGAAGCAGCCGGCGCTGACGTACCTCTCGATGGATGAGGCGATCGCCCACTGCACGCGCGGTCTGGGGATCTGGGAGTGGGCGAGCACCACGACAGCCGAGCCCGATGTGGTGCTGGCCTGTGCCGGGGACATCCCGACGCTGGAGACGCTGGCCGCCGCGGACATCCTGCGTCGCCGGCTGCCGGAGCTGAAGGTGCGGGTGGTCAACGTCGTCGACATCATGCGGCTGCAGCCCGAGTCCGAACATCCCCATGGCCTCTCCGACCGGGAGTTCGACTCGGTGTTCACCACCGACAAGCCGGTCATCTTCGCCTACCACGGTTATCCGTGGCTGATCCACCGGCTCACGTACCGCCACGCCAATCACGACCAGCTCCATGTGCGCGGTTTCAAGGAGCGGGGTACCACGACCACCCCGTTCGACATGGTGATGCTCAACGACCTGGACCGCTTTCATCTGGTCATGGATGTCATCGACCGGGTTCCCGGACTCGGCGCCGGTGCCGCCGGGCTGCGCCAGGAGATGGCCGACGCCCGGCTGGCGGCGCGTCGTTACACCCGCGAACACGGCGAGGACGATCCGGCGATATCGGAATGGACGTGGGACTGGTCACAAAACTCTGATTGACCTGGGGCATTGCCCGACGCAGGTAAACTGGCCGGGTTATGTCTGACCAGAGCGCCGTGGTCGCGCCCCCTCATCCGCTGGTCGCCCAGCTTTCGGCGCTACACCATTTCCGGATTTATGCCGATATCGCGGTGGTCGTCGTCGTTCTGACGATCACCAACCTGATCGCGCACTTCACCACACCGTGGGCAAGTATCGCTACTGTCCCCGCGGCTGCGATCGGCCTGCTGATCCTGGTTCGAGCGCGCGGGTTGGGTTGGGCCGAGCTGGGTTTGAGCCGGGAGCACTGGAAGTCCGGCGCCGGGTACGCGGCAGGCGCGGTGGTCCTGGTCGTCTCGGTGATCGGGATCGGGGCGCTGCTGCCGTGGACCCGTCCGATGTTCATGAACGACAACTACGCCACCATCTCGGGCGCGTTGATCGCGTCTATGGTCATCATCCCGTTGCAGACCGTGATCCCCGAGGAATTGGCGTTCCGCGGCGTCCTGCACGGCGCCCTCGACCGGGCGTGGGGCTTCCGCGGGGTCGCCGCGGGTGGGTCACTGTTGTTCGGTCTGTGGCACATCGCCACCTCAGTGGGTCTCACCAGCAGCAACGTCGGCTTCACCAGGCTGTTCGGCGGTGGCATTCTCGGCACCGTCGCCGGTGTCGTGCTCGCGGTGGTGGCCACCGGATTCGCCGGTTTCGTCTTCACCTGGCTGCGCAAGCGCAGCGGCAGCCTGCTGGCGCCGATCGCGCTGCACTGGTCATTGAACGGACTGGGTGCACTGGCGGCCGCCATGGTCTGGCACCTGTCGACCTAGCGTTCACCCGCTGCGCGCCGACGCGCGCGAAACTCCCGGTTCTTGATCTTGTTTCCGCAGTCGGACATGTCGCACCAGCTCCCGCCGCGGTTGCGGGAACGGTCGTAGAACGCCCACGTGCACTCCGCATTCGCGCAGGCCTTCAACCGCCCCCAGGTGCCGTCGCGTTGCGCGTCGCGCATCACCAGCAGTAGTTCGACGAGTCGCTCCGCCACGCTGTCCCCGGCTGCGCGCAACTGCACCTGCCCATCGGCGGCGACGTCGGCCTGCGCGGCACCCGCGGCCGCGACCGACCGCAGCGTCTGAAGGGCCTCCGGCGCCGGTGGCGGGCCGCCCGAGTTGTGGATCAACAGTGCACGTAACGCTTCCCTGACATCACGCAGCAGGGCGAGTTCGGCGGCGGTCGGCGTGGCTCCGGTGCCGATCAGGGCGTTGTCGACCAGAAACGGCGCGGCGTCTGCCGGGCCGGCGAGTCGGTCGGACCCGTCGGGCAGTTCGATCGTGTTCACCAACGCCTGGATACGGGCCAGCGGCCCCGGCGCCGGCTTGGACTCGGCATCGCCGCTCCACGACGTCATGGCACCAGTCTAGGCCCTCGTGACCATCTAAATAGTTTGACCGGTCACTCATGACTGGCCTAGCCTCGTAGACAGCCGCACCCTCGGGTGGGGCATTCAGAAAACTACGAGGTAACCGACATGACCGACAACCGAATTTCCGCCACTCCTGCATCAACGCCGACCGGATTGGGGAACGACGGCTGCCAGGCTTCGATGCGCGCCAAGCTGACCGCGCGGCTGCGGTCCGGTCAACTCGACGCAATGCTCGCGGTCGGAACGCCCGCCCCTCCGGGCAGCCCGCTCGCCGTGCGTGCCGACCGGTTGACCTCTGTCGGCGAACGTGAGGCGATTGCCCGCGCGTTTCGCCTCGCGGTGTGTGAAGCCGACGGCAGCATGACACCGTCATCTTGCATCCCGCTGCACGGCAACAACATTGCTCACGCGCGACCGGTGATCGACGCGATCACGCTACGCCTGCATTCGCCCCTGCCGGTGAACGCACGCGGCATGGCCCGGTTGAACCGGGTGCTCACCGACGGGCGGGGACCGCTCTACCTGGTCGGCAGCGGCGATCTGACGGGCCGGCTGGGTGCCGCACTCGCGGCACTCTGAGCGGATCCGCCATGGTCACGGCACCAGCACGGCCGCCCCGGAGATCCGCCCGGCGCTGAGATCACCGAGCGCCTCGTCGGCGCGGTCCAGTGGATACTGCGGAGCCGTGACCTCGATGCGGTGGTCACCGACGAACGCAAGGAACGCCCGGGCGTCGGCCCGGGTATTCGCGGTGACGGAACGAATCTCGCGCTCCTGGAAGAGATGTCGCTGATAGTTCAGGCTGGGGATGTCACTGAGATGGATGCCCGCGATCGCCAGCACGCCGCCGCGGTCGAGCGCCTCCATGGCGGGCGGCACCAACTCGCCCACCGGCGCGAACAAGATCGCCGCATCCAGCGGCTCCGGCGGCCTGTCCATGCTCCCCTGCGCCGACGCCGCGCCGAGTGCGAGCGCCAGTTCGCGGGCCTTCTCACCCCGCGTCATCACATGAACCCGCGCTCCCTGGGCCAACGCGATCTGGGCGGTCAGATGGGCACTGCCGCCGAAGCCATAGAGGCCGAGCCGGCCGCCCGCAGGCAGGTCGGTGCGCAGCAGGGCGCGATAGCCGATGATCCCGGCGCACAACAATGGCGAGAGTGCGGTATCGGAGTATCCCGCCGGTAGTCGATGTGCGAAAGCGGCGGGGACGGTGGCGAATTCCGCGTATCCACCGTCCGCGTCCCATCCGGTGTAACGCGACCGGGGACACAGGTTCTCCCGGCCGCGGGTGCAGTAGCGGCAGCGCCCGCAGGTATCGCGCAGCCACGCCACGCCGACGCGGTCGCCTGCACTGAAATCAGGGCCGGCATCCGGTCCGGCCGCGATCACCTCACCGACCACCTCGTGCCCCGGTATGACCCGCGGCCGGTGGACGGCGAGATCTCCTTCGGCGATATGGAGGTCAGTCCTGCAGACGCCGCATGCCAGTACCGCGACAAGCAGTTCGCCGGGGCCGGGTTCCGGTCTGGGCACCGTGACGTGGTCCAGCGGACGCGTGGCGATCGGCCCCGGCCGCACGACCTGCCACGCGGCCATGGTCCCCGCGGTCATATCGCCTCAGTTGTGCAGCGCCGAATATTCAACATCCTCTCCGCAAACGAAGTCGATAACCGTACGACCGAATCGCAACCGATGGCTACGTTGGGCACGACGGACTTCCCACTCTGGCAACAGCGGTCCGCTCACCGCGGGGCCCCACAGTTGTCAAGTGCATAACCGCCCATCGCCTTGATGACGCAAACTTCGACGCATGATGCTCACACCCGCCGCACCCACGATGCGCTTGGAGCTATTTCTTACGCGTAGCAGCCGTGTAGCCGAGAGTAAGGACTACGGCGACAACAATGCTGATGATCCATCGGATCCAATCGATCCCTCCCGTGTCGGCGTTACCCTCGCCCGCAATCAAACCCCAGAGCCAATAACCGATGAGCGCGCCGACGACGCCGATGACGATGGTGATTATCCAACCCATCGCCTGTTTGCCCGGAATAACGAGGCGCGCGAGAGCCCCAATGATCGCGCCGAAAATGATGGTACCGATGATGCTTCCCACGAGAATCCTTCCCGAGAACGGTTAGCTACTAGACATCGGTATACCTGCCGAACGTAACGGATCGGCTGGTTTATCGGGAACGATCAGTTGTCAATCACTGCAACATCCGGCGGACATATCGGGATGCGCGAACCGGTGGGCAAACGCACATCACATTGTCGACCCGGGGACAGCTGGCTATTCTCGGGAGTGTCTGGCAACTCGCCGTGTGAGGTGCGACGCCGTCGGGAGCGGCGGCTTCGCGAAGCGGTGAAAGGTCGTCCCCATGCAGTGCAGAGGCAACGGCAGGCCGCATCGGGCGGTCAGTGTCCGAGAGTCGCGCCAAGCTCGTCGCCGATCCGATGGCTACCTCAACCCGCACCTGCAGCCACACCTGCCACATGCGTAACAACGAGGAGTCAGCAAACGATGGTGAGACCGCCTTTGACGTAGGAGGCAATGATGAAAACGTTGATCGGGTTGGCTGTCGGGGCGCTCGCGGCGAGCGGTATCGCCTTGGCCACTGCACTGCCCGCGGACGCCGGATGCCAAGGAGGCTGGTCACCGTGGGGCGGCGGCACCACCTGCGACGGACCGGTCGCCCAGGATGGCACCTTTCAGCGCTGCGTGACTGCGGGCGCGATGGGCTTCGGCGGCACCAACTGCTACCTGATGAACGTCAACAACCTGGCCGGAAACGTGCCCTACGTCGGGCCGTGATGCCGCGCCCAGCCGTCAGGCCGGGGGCAGCATCTCCGGCGGGGCGTCTGTGACGGGAACCGGCACACCGACTCCGGGGCGCGCCGGCGGCGCATTCGGATCAGCGGGCGGCGCATTCGGATCAGCGGGCGGCGGTGGCGCATTCGGATCCGGTGGCGGCGCCACGGGCGGAGCCCACTGGCGGATCGAGTTCGCCAGTGTTGCGGCGGCGGCCTTGTCCACCGGGTTGGTGGCCGACCCCAGCCAGACGACGAACCAACGTTCGGGGGTCCGCTGACCGCGCGGTGTTCCCGGCGCCGTCGGCGCACCCACCACGCCTGCCCAGATTTGACCGTTGGGCTTGTTGGCGTCGGTGAACTTCACTTCGTAATACGAAGCGACGCCGGTCATCCCGTTCGCGTCGAGCGGCACTGTCTCCTGGTTGACCCGGGTTCCGGGGAACGGCATGAAGAACTCGCCCATATCGGAGGCCAGCCGCACGGCGGCCTTGCTGTTGTCCGATTCGGCGCCCGCGAACAATTTCAGGTCCAGACGACCGAGCAGCACGCTGGTGTCATTCGGCGGCTCGGGGGTGCCCTCTGGCGGAATCTTCGTCAGCAGTGCCTGGCCGTACGAAAGCTGGGTGGCGTCGGAGACTTTCCAGCCCGCGGGCACGACATAGCTGAAACCACCGGCCGCATTGTCAATCCGACCGGGTTCGGGGGCCGGCGCGGGCGCGGGCGCCGGGGGCGCATTCGGATCGGCAGGCGGGGCCGGCGGGGCGTTCGGATCGGCGGGCGGCGGCACGGGCACGGGCGCCCCTGGTGCTGGTGCGGGCGCCGGTGCAGGCGCGGGTGCCGGTGCGGGCGCAGGCGCACCGGGAGCAGGCGGCGCTGCGGGCAGGAAGGTGTTGCCAGGGGGCGGCGGAGGCGGCGGCTCCGGATCGGCATTCGCCACTGACGGCAACGCCACGGCCACCGCCGTTGCGCCGGTCACCGCGACCAACATCAACTTTTTCGAAAGACCTTTGCGTCGATGAGACACCGCGTCCGACTCGTGCATGGGGAAGAAACTACCGTGTTACCGCCGTGACGCAAGTGTGAGTTGCTCTTAGAGTGTCCAACTGGAAGTTAGCTGTGAGCGAAAGACGTGCGTTTGACAGCACTCTAGCGAGTTGCTGACAGCACAAGGCCACCGAGCGCCACGCCGGGCCCGGCGGCCACCCGTCGCCGACGGAGAATGCGCCGGGATTCCGACCATTTCATCGTTGCGCCCGCCCGCTCCGTTACGCGCTCGCGTGGACAGCGACCTCCTGCGCTTTGACCGAGAAATACACCCGGTCCCCCGGCACGAGCCGCAACTCAGCTGCGGCCTCTGCGGTGATGTCCGCAGCCAATCCCGGCGCACCGTCAGGTTGCTCGTCGGCTCGCACCCGGATGCCAGGCCCGCGGCTGTCCAACTCCGCGATTCTCACCGCGACGGTGTTGCGCGGGCTGCCATGCGGCGCCTGTCGGTAGACCGCCACCGCCGCCGGGGCGAAGACCGCCACGGCCGGCGCAGATTCGACAACGTCAGCAGCGGGAGTGCCGTGCCAGTGCGCACCCCATGTCGTGGTGAGCACACCGTGGGCGCCCAATGTTCCGCTGATCAGGTTCACCCCGGCGAACCGGGCGCCGAACTTGCTTGTCGGTGTCACCAACACCTTTGCAGCCGAGCCAGTTTCGACGACCCTGCCGGATTCCAGCACCACCACCCGATCAGCCAGGGTGAGCACGTCGAGCAGATCGTGGGTGATCAGCACGGCGCACCGCCCGTCCCGCGTCAGCACCCGGCGCAGAAGCTGACGCATGGCGGTGGCCGCTGCCACATCGAGTCCCGTCAGCGGTTCGTCGAGCAACAGCACATCGGGTTCGGCGGCGAGTGCACGGGCGAGCGCCACGCGTTGCGCCTGCCCGCCGGACAGCTGCCGTGGCATCCGGTCGGCCAGATCTGCGGCGTCGACCTCGGCCAGCCAGCGCTGCGCGGACGCGCGCGCGGCGGCCCTGGCAGCGCGGCGCCGGCTGCGTGGGCCGAACGCAACGTTGGCCGCCGCGTCAAGGTGCGGAAAAAGCAGCGGATCCTGCAGCATCAGACCCACCCGGCGGTCATGGGTGGCCACCCGCACCCCGGCTGCGGTATCGGTCAGCACGCGGTCGCCTGCGGCCACGAAGCCGGGTTCGGGGGCCACCAGACCGGCGATGACGTGCAGCGTCGTCGATTTCCCCGCACCGTTGGGCCCGAGGACGGCCAGCACCTCCCCCGGCCCGACGCTGAACTCGACGTCCACGCGACGTTCCACGACCGCACGCACCTGCAGCCCACTCATGTCACGTTCGCCCCGCCCACCCGCAACCGGCGACTGCCCAAGCCGATCACCACCACGGCCGCCACCACGACCAGTAGCAGCGACAGCGCGACAGCGGCGTCGGGATCGGCCTCCCGTTGCAGGTAGATCTCCAGCGGCAGCGTCCGGGTGACGCCTTCGCGGGATCCGGCGAAGGTCAACGTCGCACCGAACTCGCCGAGGGCACGGGCGAACGCCAGCACCGCGCCGGACAGCAGGCCCGGGCCCAACAGCGGCAGCGTCACCCGCCACCACACGGTGCTCGGTCGCGCACCGAGAGTTGCCGCGACGACCTCGAAATCGGCACCGGCGGTACGTGCCGCGCCTTCCAACGCGATCACCAGGAAGGGCAACGAGACGAACGTCTGGGCCAGCACCACCGCGGTGGTGGTGAAGGCGATCTGAACCCCGGCGGCTTCCAGGTACCGGCCGATCAGGCCGAGTCGGCCGAAGGCATAGAGCAAGGCGATCCCGCCGACCACCGGTGGCAACACCAGGGGCAGCAGGATCAGTGGCCGGGTGAACCGGACGAACCGGCCTTCGCTGCGCGCCAGCACCAAGGCCAGCGGAACTCCGAGCAACACGCACAGCAGCGTGCTCACCGCCGCGGTTCTCAGGCTGAGCAGCAGCGCCGCGGTGGACGAGTCGCTGGAGATCAATGACCAGAACCGCGGCCAATCCACCTTGAGCGCGACCGCCACCAGCGGTAACACCACGAACGCCGCAGCGAACGCCGCGGGTAGATAGATCCAGCGCGGCAGCTGCGGCGCGCTGGTCTGCGTCATCGGATAAACCCTAAGTGACCCCGGGCGCCGGGAGCTGGCGCGTCGAGTTTCGTCAGCTAGCTACTGTCCAGTAACATCGAGGACTGATCGTCCCGACCCGTGCGGCGATCACCTGGGTTCACGGAGGTACATCATGGCGGACGTGCTGGTCACCGGCGGCGACACCGAGCTGGGCCGCGCGATCGCGGCGGGTTTCCGGGATGCCGGCCACACCGTGGTCATCGCCGGCGCACGCCGGGACGACCTTGAGGTCGCGGCCAAAGAACTCGATGTCGAGTCGATCGTGTTCGACAACACCGATCCGGCCAGTCTCGAAGACGCCCGCAGCCAGTTCCCCCATCACCTCGACACTCTGGTCAACGTGCCCGCCCCGCTCTGGCCGGCCAAAGACCCCCGGACGTTCACACTGGCCGATCTGTCTGCTGCGTGGCGCCATGCCCTCGACGCCACGGTGGTTGCGGCGGCGTTGACCGTGCAGATCGTGGGCGACCACCTTCGCTCCGGCGGAACCATCGTCAACCTGGTGACCGAGAGTCCCCAGGAGGGCAGCGCGGAATCCGCCGTCAAAGCGGCCCTGTCGGAATGGACCGCGGGACAGGCCGACTACTTCGGCACGCGCGGCATCACCGTCAATGCGGTCGCCTGCGGTCGCAGCGCCGAGCCGGGCTATGACGGCCTGGGGAGCACGCCGCCGCCGGTCGCCGACGAGTTCGCGCGGCTCGCACTGTTTCTCAGCACGCCCGCCGCCCGCCACATCACCGGACAGACGCTGCACGTCAGTCGGGGTGCGCTCGCCACCGTCGGATAATGCGCGTTAGGGTCGGTGGAGTGACTATCCGACTCGGACTCCAGATCCCGAACTTCAGCTACGGCACCGGCGTCGCCGAAATTTTCCCCACCGTCATCGCTCAGGCCCGAGAAGCCGAGGCCGCAGGCTTCGATTCGGTCTTCGTGATGGACCACTTCTACCAACTGCCCGGCCTCGGCGCCCCCGAGGAACCGATGCTTGAGGCGTATACCGCGTTGGGCGGTCTGGCCGCCGCGACCGAACGCGTCCAGCTCGGCACGCTCGTCACCGGCAACACCTATCGCAACCCGACGCTGCTGGCCAAGGCCATCACCACACTCGACGTGATGAGCCAGGGCCGGGCGATCCTGGGCATCGGCACGGGGTGGTTCGAACTCGAGCATGATCAGCTCGGATATGAGTTCGGCACGTTCACCGACCGCTTCAACAAGCTGGACGAGGCTCTGCAGATCATCCTGCCGATGCTCGAAGGCGAACGTCCGACCGTCACCGGCAAGTACTACCGAACGGTCGAGGCGATGGCCAATCCTCGCTTCCGCGACCACATTCCGCTGATGATCGGTGGCAGCGGCGAGAAGAAGACCATCCCGCTAGCGGCGCGGCACTTCGACCATCTCAACATCATCGCGGGCTTCGACGAGTTGCCCCGCAAGATCGACGTGCTGCGGCAGAGCTGCGAGGCGATCGACCGGGACCCCGCGACGCTGGAGACCAGCATGCTGGCGGTCGCGCTGATCGGGGAACAGTTCACCGCCGACGCCATCCCCGACGACTTCAAGCAGCAAGCCGTGTTCGGCAGCCCCGAGCAGGTCGCCGAACAGCTCAAGACCAAGGTGTTCGACGCTGGTGTCGACGGCGTCATCCTCAGCCCGGTGACCATGGGCGGCTACATCCCCGGCAATATCACCGCGGTGAGCGAGGCACTGCAGCCGATGATTTCCGGGTAAACATTCGGCGTGGTTACCCATCTCACCGCGCTGGTGGGAATGGCGCCGACTAGCCTATTGGTTGAATAAACGGCCTATGGGTTTACCAACTGGGAATACGTCCGCGAGGAGCAGCAATGAGCCATCCCGGAGCTACGGCATCGGATCGGCATAAAGTCGTCATCATCGGATCGGGTTTCGGCGGTCTCACCGCCGCCAAGACCCTCAAGCGCGCCGATGTGGACGTGAAGCTGATCGCCCGCACCACCCACCACCTGTTCCAGCCGCTGCTGTACCAGGTGGCGACCGGCATCATCTCCGAGGGCGAGATCGCCCCGGCCACCCGGGTGGTCCTGCGTAAGAACCGCAACGCGCAGGTGTTGCTCGGGGACGTCACCCATATCGACCTGGAGAAGCAGACCGTCGACTCCGTGCTACTGGGGCACACCTACTCGACGCCGTACGACAGCCTGATCATCGCCGCAGGCGCCGGTCAGTCCTACTTCGGCAACGATCACTTCGCCGAGTTCGCCCCGGGCATGAAGACGATCGACGACGCCCTGGAACTGCGCGGGCGCATCCTCGGCGCGTTCGAGCAGGCCGAGCGGTCCAGTGACCCGGTGCGCCGGGAGAAGCTGCTGACGTTCACCGTGGTGGGCGCCGGGCCGACCGGCGTGGAAATGGCCGGGCAGATCGCAGAACTGTCCGATCAGACCCTGCGCGGCAGTTTCCGCCACATCGATCCGACCGAGGCCCGGGTGATCCTGCTCGACGCCGCACCTGCCGTGCTGCCCCCGATGGGCGAGAAGCTCGGCAAACGGGCCCAGGCCCGGTTGGAGAAGATGGGTGTCGAAGTTCAGCTCGGCGCCATGGTCACCGACGTCGACCGCAACGGCCTGACGGTCAAGGATTCCGACGGAACACTGCGGCGCATCGAATCGGCGTGCAAGGTGTGGTCGGCCGGTGTCTCGGCCAGCCCGCTCGGTAAGGATCTCGCCGCGCAGTCCGGGGTCGAACTCGACCGGGCCGGCCGGGTCAAGGTACAGCCCGATCTGACCCTGCCGGGCCATCCCAACGTGTTCGTGGTCGGTGACATGGCCGCTGTGGAGGGCGTGCCCGGCATGGCACAGGGCGCGATCCAGGGCGGCCGGTATGCGGCCAAGTTGATCAAGCGTGAGGTCAGCGGCACCAGCCCGAAGATCCGTGCCCCGTTCGAGTACTTCGACAAGGGTTCGATGGCGACGGTGTCGCGGTTCTCGGCGGTCGCCAAAGTCGGCCCGATCGAGTTCAGCGGAGTCTTCGCCTGGCTGTCCTGGCTGGTACTGCACCTGGTGTACATGGTCGGGTTCAAGAGCAGGCTCGTGACGGTCCTGTCCTGGGGCGTGACGTTCCTGAGCACGAAGCGCGGCCAGCTCACCATCACCGAGCAGCAGGCCTACGCCCGCACCCGGATCGAGGAACTCGAAGAGATCGCTGCCTCGGTGCAGGAGACGGAAAAAGCGGCGTCCTAGCAGTGCGACGGCGGGAGCCGGTCACCCTGCCAGGTGGCCAGACTCCCGCCGCGCGCCAGCTGCAGCACAGTGCCCGCAGCATCGAATGATGGTTGGGGATAACGCAACTCGCTGACGCATGCCCGGGGTGCGCTGAGCACGTCATCGCCGAGGGCCCCGGAACCCAGTTCGATCCGGTGGCGCAACAGCGGCACGGCCGCGTCCGGTGAGGTGAGGTCCGCGTACAACAACCCTGACCAGAATCCGGCGCGCTCACCGGATCTGCCGATCTGTATCCGTTCCCGCAACCGCACCTGTGCGGCGCCCGCCAGGCGCAGATGTACCGAGGTCTCGTGCTCGGAGCCGTCGGCCACCACGGTGGGCTGCGGATCGAGATCCAGTTGCCCGGCGACGTCGATGTCCCACCGGACCGTCGACCGTGCCGTATCGGCGCCCGGTAGCGCCACGGTGGCAGCCACGGTGCGAATCCGTAGCCGGGCCCCCGGTTCGACGGTTACCCGCACCGTCATCGTGTCGCCGCCGAGCGGCGTCGCCGCGGTGGAGACCAGGTGCACGGTGTCGGGTTCGGTGCAGCGGCCGGTGAGGCCACCCCTGGCTTCGATGCGGGGCAACCGGCCGGGACTTGCCACGATGACCAGTTCGGAGCGCATCACACCGCGGGCACCCGCACGGTCTCCAGTTGCAGGCGGACCCAGGCCAATACCGGTCCCGCCGCCGGATCCTCGGTCAGCGAGATCAGCGCCGTCGGCCGGTCTGCGCGGACCTTCGCAGCGTCGCGGCGCATCACCTCAAGGTCGGCACCCACCAGTGGGGCCAGGTCGGTCTTGTTGACCACCAACAGATCTGAGAATGTCACCCCCGGACCGCCCTTACGCGGGACCTTGTCACCGCCGGCCACATCGACGACGAAGATCTGCGCATCCACCAGGCCCGAGGAGAATGTCGCGGTGAGATTGTCCCCGCCGGATTCGACCAGGATCAGGTCCAGCCCCGGGTTGGCCGCGACGAGATCGTCGATGGCGTCGAGGTTGGCGGTGATGTCATCGCGGATCGCGGTGTGCGGGCATCCCCCGGTCTGCACGGCGGCGATGCGCTCGTCGGGCAGGACCGCATGCCGCCGCAGGAAGTCCGCGTCCTCGGTTGTGTAGATGTCGTTGGTCAGCACCGCCAGCGACAACTCGTCACGCAGCTGCCTGCACAAAGCGGCCACCAACGCGGTTTTGCCGGAACCGACCGGGCCCCCGACCCCGATGCGCAGGGCCTCACCCGGTTGCCGCACCCGTTTTGGCCGCTCGCGGTGGGTGTGGGGTTCACCATCGAGAAAATGTGGTGGCATGACGTGCCTTTCAGAGAAGGATGCTCACGAGACGAACAATGGCCGCTCACGTTCGGTGTGCCGCTCGGCCAGCACATCGAGCAGCGGATCGGACAGGTCGGCAGGCCCGCCGGTGGCTTCGGTGGCGGTCGCCTCACACAACGGTGACAGCTCGAATGTCAGCACGGCGACCTCTGCCGGGTCCAGTGCCAGCAGCCGCTGCGCGGCGGTCGCCGAACCGGTCATGGTGGTGTACACCGTCGCGAGCGCCGTCTGGGTGGGGTCCAGACCGGACGCGGCGCCGACCGCACCGGCGGCCACTGCCAGATGGGGTCTGGCGCCCAGCGCGTCCCAGTCGCACTGCGGCCATACCCGGCGGGCGAGCCGCACCAATCCACGGCCCTGGGCGCGGGAGGCCGACCGGGCCGCCTCTGACGGTGTGCGCGCATCGGTTTCGGCGTCGGCAGTGTCAGGACCGAAGGCGCCGGTGTGTACGGCAACCGCCATCGACGCCGAGACCAGTCCGTGGCTGCGGATGCGCCGGACCAGGTATGCCCGCAAGGTCACACCGTCGGTGAGCAGGCCGCTGCTCACCGCTTCCTCGACACCTCCGGAGTGCACGTGCCCGCCCGTGGGCAACCGCGAATCGGCCAGGGTCAGCATTGTCGCCAGCGTGCTCACTAGAACAGGAAGTATCTCTGCGCCATGGGCAATTCGGCGGCAGGCTGCTCCTGCCACACCTGACCGTCGATACGCACCGTGAAGGTGTCGGGGTCGACCTCGATGTGCGGGAGCGCGTCGTTGAGCGGCATCTGGGCCTTACCGACGTGTCGAACATTGCCGACCGCCACCAGCTTTCGGCGCACGTCGAGTCGTTCGGCCAAACCGTCCTCGATGGCCTGCGGTGCCACGAAGTGCACCGAGGTGGCGGCGGCCGCCGCCGGGGCCGCGCCGAACATGGGCCGCGGCAGGACGGGCTGCGGGGTCGGGATGGAGGCATTGGCATCGCCCATCGCCGCCCAGGCGATCATGCCGCCCTTGATTACCGCGTGGGGGCGCACACCGAAGAATGCGGGCTCCCACAGCACCAGATCGGCGAGCTTGCCAACCTCCACCGAGCCGATCTCACGATCGAGACCGTGCGCGATCGCCGGGCAGATGGTGTATTTCGCGACGTAGCGACGGGCGCGGTTGTTGTCGGCACGATCGTCGCCCGGTAGGGCGCCGCGGCGTCGTTTCATCACATGTGCGGTCTGCCAGGTCCGCAGCACCACCTCGCCGATCCTGCCCATCGCCTGCGCGTCACTGCCGATGATCGAGATCGCACCGATGTCGTGGAGCAGATCCTCTGCGGCGATCGTCGAGGGCCGGATGCGGCTTTCGGCGAATGCCAGATCCTCCGGAACGCTCGGGTTGAGGTGGTGACACACCATCAACATGTCGAAATGCTCGTCGAGGGTGTTGACCGTGTGCGGCCGTGTCGGGTTTGTCGAGCTGGGTAGCACGTTGGGGTGCCCGGCCACGGTGATGATGTCGGGCGCGTGACCGCCGCCGGCACCTTCGGTGTGGTAGGCGTGGATCGCGCGGCCGTTGATCGCGGCGAGGGTGTCCTCGACGAATCCTGTCTCGTTGAGGGTGTCCGAGTGCAGGTTGACCTGCACCCCCGCCGCATCGGCGACGCTCAGGCACGCGTCGATCGCCGCGGGAGTGCTCCCCCAGTCTTCGTGCAGTTTGAAACCTGCTGCGCCACCGCGGAGTTGCTCCCACATCGCTTCGGTGCTGACCGTGTTGCCCTTGCCGAGCAGCGCGACGTTCAGTGGCCAGGAATCCAGCGATTCCAGCATCCGGGCCAGGTGCCAGGAGCCGGGGGTGACCGTGGTTGCCTTACTACCCTCGGCCGGGCCGGTGCCGCCTGCGACGATCGTGGTGATGCCACCGCCGAGCGCCTCGTCCATGAGTTGTGGGCAGATGAGGTGTACGTGAGCGTCGATGGCCCCCGCCGTGAGGATGCGGCCGTTGCCCCCGATGATCTCGGTCGACGGACCTACCACAAGGTCAGGATGAACGCCGGACATGATGTCGGGATTGCCTGCCTTGCCGATCGCAACGATTCGGCCGTCGCGAATACCGATGTCGGCTTTGATGATTCCCCAGTGGTCGAGGATCACCACACCGGTGATGACGGTGTCGGGTGCGCCGTCGGCCCGGCTGACGCGGCCCTGACCCATCGACTCGCGCAGTACCTTGCCGCCGCCGAATACGGCTTCGTCACCGGCGCGTCCGGGCCCGCCGCTGCGGTCCTCGGTGATCTCGATGAACAGATCGGTGTCGGCCAACCGGATCCGGTCGCCGGTCGTCGGACCGAACAGCGCCGCGTAACGGGCCCGCGACAGCCCGCTCACGAGACATCCAAGGCGCCGGGCGCATTCAGGGAGAGCCCGTACACCTCTCGGCTGCCGGCCAGCGGCACCAAACACACATGTTGGGCGACACCGGGTTCGAAACGCACCGCGGTACCCGCCGCGACGTCGAGCCGATGCCCGCGCGCGGCGGCCCGGTCGAAGTCCAAGGCTGCGTTCGCCTGCGGCAGATGAACGTGACTGCCGACCTGCACCGGGCGGTCGCCGGTGTTGACGATATCGAGTTCGAGGCGGGCGGCGCCGGCATTGAGCTCGATATCACCGTCGCCGAACAGTATTTCGCCGGGAATCATCTCGCGCTCCTCAGGCGATCGGGTGGTGGACGGTGACGAGTTTGGTGCCGTCGGGAAAGGTCGCCTCCACCTGGACGTCGTCGAGCATTTCGGGCACGCCCTCCATGACGTCGTCGCGGCGGAGCACGTCGCGACCGCTGACCATCAACTCCGCGACCGTGCGGCCGTCCCTTGCGCCCTCGAGCAGGTGGTCGGTGATCACCGCCACCGCCTCAGGATGATTCAGCCGAAGTCCGCGCGCCCGCCGTCGCCGTGCCAGCTCCGCGGCGTAGGAGATGAGCAGCTTGTCCCGCTCATGCGGTGTCAAACGCATAGTGCGCGATATTGCCACGGCCGAGCCGAATCAGCAGCGCAGCCGGAACGCCGAGCCTCAATCGGGCATGTTCTGCAGGCGCACCTGACCCCGCGCCACCAGGCGGTCATTCTCGTCGGTGAGGGTGATGAGCCACAGCTGTTGGCGGCGGCCCCGGTGGATCGGGGTGGAAACCGCTGTGACGGTGCCGGATCCGATCGCGCGGAGAAAGTCCGTGTTGTTGTTGACGCCGACGACGGTGCCACCGCCGTTTTCCGACAACCAGACGTGACCGGACACACTGGCCAGGCTCTCCACGATCGAGCAGTACACGCCGCCGTGCACGATGCCCCAGGGCTGCAGCAGCTTGTCGTGAATCGTGAGCTGCGCGCGGCCACCGTCTGCGGTGAGTTCGAGATAGGTCAGCCCGAGCTCGGTGTCGAATCCTTCGCCCAGCCCGGCGGGCAATTCTGTGGTCACGCCCTTGTGTTTACACGGCGGGCGATCCAAAAGATGCGGGCGGGCCCCGCACATATTGCGCGGGACCCGCCCTCGAGTGGACCGGGGGTCTCTGCAGCCCTCAGGACTCCGGCTCGGTCCGTTAGCCTCGTACCGAAATAATAGGCAAGCCTTCCCTAATTAAGCAAGACCTTCCCTGCCCGGCTTTCGCCGCGGACCGGCAGACCGAACCCGACGAGCGCGTCGAGCACCGCCTGACCTCGACGCATGCTGACGATCTCGCTCGATCCGGCCAGCAGTGGCACCTGGGTGGCTGCGCTGACGACGGCGGCACCGACCATGTGCCACATCGCCGCGGCCGACATCGCGCCACCACTGATCTCCACCAACCGGGCGAACAGCGGTTCCAGCGCCCGGTGGCTGCGGTGGGCGACCCAGGTGGTCAGGGCCGCCTCGCCGGGAAGTGCGACGATCCCGTCGCGTCCGGCATTGGCCAGGCGGGTGGCCCGCCCGCTGAACTGGGCATCGCCCGGCAGCGCACGCAGGATCGGATCGACCACGCCGACCCAGTCGATGGCGCCCTCGGAATCCACGTGTACCCACAGGTTCTCCAGGCCGGTATCCCAGGCGCGACCCTCCAGCACCAGGAGCGGCACCACCCGGCCGATCACGACGTGGGCAAGGGTGGCGGCAAGTTGTTGGGCCACAGCGGCCCGGTTGCCCGTCTCGGCCATCGCCGTGTCGAACATCACCTGAAGCCGGTCGGTGCTCAACGCCTCCGCCAACGGCCACCACCGACGGCGCGACAGGTCCCCCATGACTGCGACCCCGTACACCCGGGGGCACTCCGGATACAGCGCGCGCAGCCGCCGGCTCGATTCGTGCAGCGGCAGTGTCTGCCTGATGGCCATACCCGCGATGAGCGGGTCCTCGATGACGACGGTCATCGCACCTCCGAAGGTTCCAGATTGACTTAGGTTAGCCTTACTATAGTCACGAGAGCACTGAGGTCCAGACGCTGTGATTCGTTTCACAGCCACCCGAAGAACGGTGGCTGACCTCGAACGAGGCACCCAAACGGGTCGGCAGCACAACCACTCACCGACGGATACGACACGCGGTAGTAACCCCGTAGTACGCTGGGTCTACTGCTCAGGAGAATGAACGGAACATGGCCAAACTGACGCGACTAGGGGAGCTTGAGCGCGAGGTTATGGATCACTTGTGGTCCTCGCCCGAACCCCAGACAGTGCGCCAAGTCCACGAGGCGCTGGCCGCCCGCCGCGACTTGGCCTACACCACGATCATGACCGTGCTGCAGCGACTGGCGAAGAAGAACCTCGTCGTTCAGCACCGCGATGATCGCGCACACCGCTATGCGCCCACCCACGGCCGCGACGAGCTGGTCGCAGGCCTGATGGTGGACGCTCTCGACCAGGCCGCGGATTCCGGTAGCCGCCAGGCCGCGCTGGTGCATTTCGTCGAACGTGTCGGCGCCGACGAGGCCCAGGCACTGCGACGCGCGCTGGCAGAACTCGAGAGCAAAGACCGAATCGACCCACCGGCTGGTAATTCCCCCGTCGCCTGAGAGAGACTTACGGCGTGTCCGCGCTGGCCTTCACAATCGTCGCGCTGGCCCTGGTTGGGCCAGTGCCGGCAATGCTGGCGCGGGCGTCGTGGCCGTTACGCGCCCCCCGCGCGGCGATCGTGTTGTGGCAGTCGATCGCGCTTGCGGCCGTACTTTCGGCCTTTTCCGCAGGCATCGCGATCGCGAGCCGCCTCTTCGTACCTGGTCCTGACGGTCGGCCGACCGCAACCATCACCAGCGAGATCCGCGCCCTCGGGTGGCCGCTGTGGCTGCTCTACGTGGTGGTCTTCAGCCTCACCCTGTTCATCGGCGCCCGGCTGTGTATCGCGGTACTGCAGGTCGCCGTCGCCACCCGCAGACGGCGCGCACATCACCGCATGATGGTCGACCTGGTGAGCCGCTCACGTGACGCCGTGCCCGTCCATCTCCGCACCCCGGCCAGCGGCCTGCGCATCCTCGACGTCGCCCAACCGCTGGCCTACTGCCTCCCCGGGGTGCGCAGCCGGGTCGTGGTCAGCGAAGGAACCTTGACCACCCTGTCCGACAGCGAGATCGCGGCGATCCTGAGCCACGAGCGGGCACATCTGCGCGCCCGCCACGACCTCGTCCTGGAGATGTTCACCGCGGTACATGCCGCGTTCCCCCGGTTCGTCCGCAGCGCCAGCGCACTGGACGCGGTGCGACTCCTGATCGAGTTGCTCGCCGACGATGCCGCGGTACGCGCCGCGGGCCCCACTCCCCTGGCCCGCGCCCTGGTCGCGTGCGCCTCCGGCCACACCCCGTCCGGCGCCCTTGCCGCGGGTGGGCCGACGACGGTGATCCGGGTCCGCCGGCTCGCCGGCCTGCCGAACAGCCTCGCGCTGGCAGTCGTCGCGTACCTGTGCGCAGTCGCCGTGCTGGTCGTCCCCACATTCGCGGTGGCCGTTCCCTGGCTCACCGAGCTGCACCGGCTGTTCGCCGGATAGGCATAACTCTGCGCCGCAGCGGCGTTCACCTATAACAAAACAACGAAAGGCTCCCGCATGACCAACTCGGGCATTACCGGTACCGCACAGATCGGGGTCACAGGCCTGGCGGTGATGGGTTCGAACATCGCCCGCAATTTCGCCCGGCACGGCTATACCGTCGCGCTGCACAACCGGTCGGTGGCCAAAACCGACGCCCTGCTTGCCGAGCACGGTTCGGAGGGCTCCTTCGTCCGCAGCGAGACCATTCCGGAATTCCTTGCCGCACTGGAGAAACCGCGACGGGTGCTGATCATGGTCAAAGCCGGAGAGGCCACCGACGCCGTCATCAATGAGCTCGCCGACGCGATGGAGGAAGGCGACATCATCATCGACGGCGGAAATGCGCTCTACACCGACACCATCCGCCGCGAGAAGGCGATCCGTGAGCGTGGCCTGCACTTTGTCGGAGCAGGCATCTCCGGTGGTGAGGAAGGGGCGCTCAACGGTCCCTCGATCATGCCTGGCGGTCCGGCAGAGTCCTACAAGAGCCTCGGCCCGCTGCTCGAAGAGATCTCGGCACATGTCGACGGGGTGCCGTGCTGTACCCACATCGGGCCCGACGGGGCGGGGCATTTCGTGAAGATGGTGCACAACGGCATCGAGTATTCCGACATGCAGCTGATCGGCGAGGCCTACCAGCTGCTGCGCGACGGGCTGGGTAAGACCGCACCGGAGATCGCCGAGGTTTTCGACGAGTGGAACAAGGGCGACCTGGACAGCTTCCTCGTCGAGATCACCGCGAAGGTGCTACGCCAGGTCGACGCCAAGACCGGCAAGCCACTGGTGGACGTCATCGTCGACGAGGCCGAACAGAAGGGCACCGGACGTTGGACGGTGAAGTCGGCGCTGGATCTCGGGGTGCCGGTGACCGGTATCGCCGAGGCGGTATTCGCCAGGGCACTGTCAGGTTCGGTGCCACAGCGCAAGGCGACCACCGGACTTGCCTCGGGCGATCTCGGCACGAAGCCGGCCGACGCCGCGCAGTTCGTCGATGACGTCAGCAAGGCCCTCTATGCCTCGAAGATCATCGCCTATGCCCAGGGGTTCAACCAGATTCAGGCCGGCAGCGCCGAGTACGACTGGGGCATCACCCCCGGCGACATGGCGACGATCTGGCGCGGCGGCTGCATTATCCGGGCCAAATTCCTCAACCGCATCAAGGAAGCCTTCGACAATGAACCGGATCTGGCGACCCTGCTGGCGGCCCCGTATTTCCGCAGCGCGGTCGAAGCCGGAATCGACAGCTGGCGCCGGGTGGTCATCACCGCCACCCAGTTGGGCATCCCGGTCCCCGGGTTCGCCTCGGCCCTGTCCTACTACGACGCGCTGCGCACCGAGCGGCTGCCCGCAGCACTGACCCAGGGCCTGCGCGACTTCTTCGGTGCTCACACCTACGGGCGTACCGACGCCGAACCGGGCCAGAAGTTCCACACCCTGTGGAGCGGCGACCGCAGTGAGGTCAAGGCCTGATCCGGGGGCACGGCGGCCCGACCGCATAGGATCGGGGTCGATGAGATTTCTCGAGGGGCACAACCCGCCCTACGACCTGACGTACAACGACGTCTTCGTCGTTCCCGGCCGATCCGAGGTGGCGTCCCGCTTCGATGTCGACCTGTCGACCGTCGACGGCTCGGGCACCACCATCCCGGTGGTCGTGGCCAATATGACCGCAGTGGCGGGCCGCCGGATGGCCGAGACCGTGGCGCGTCGCGGCGGGATCGTGGTGGTGCCGCAGGACGTGCCGATCTCAGCGGTCAAGGAGACCGTCGACTTCGTCAAGAGCCGCGACCTCGTGGTGGACACCCCGGTGACGTTGGGGCCGGACGACTCGGTGTCCGACGCCGCGGCGCTGATCCCCAAGCGTGCCCATGGCGCTGCCGTCGTCGTCTTCGAGGGCAGGCCGATCGGTCTGGTCACTGCGGCGGGCTGCACGGGGGTGGACCGGTTCGCCCGGGTCCGTGACGTCGCGGTGTCCGACTTCGTCACGGCCCCGGTGGGCACCGATCCTCGCCAGGTGTTCGACCTGCTCGAACACGCACCGGTCGACGTCGCCGTGCTGACCGCACCCGACGGCACCCTGGCCGGGGTGCTGACGCGCACCTCGGCGATCCGTGCCGGCATCTACACCCCGGCGCTCGACGGGCAGGGCCGGCTCCGCATCGCCGCCGCCGTCGGCATCAACGGTGATGTCGCCGCCAAGGCGCGGGGGCTGGCAGAGGCCGGTGTCGACCTCCTCGTCGTCGATACCGCGCACGGCCACCAGGTCAAGATGCTCGATGCCATCAAGGCCGTGGCGTCGCTCGACCTCGGGCTGCCACTGGCCGCGGGCAACGTGGTCTCCGCCGAGGGCACCCGGGACCTGATCAGCGCGGGCGCCTCGATCGTCAAGGTCGGCGTCGGCCCCGGCGCGATGTGCACCACCAGGATGATGACCGGGGTGGGACGTCCGCAGTTCTCCGCCGTGGTCGAGTGCGCTTCTGCGGCAAGGCAGCTCGGTGCACACGTGTGGGCGGACGGCGGGGTGCGCCATCCGCGCGACGTCGCGCTGGCCCTGGCGGCGGGCGCCTCCAACGTGATGATCGGCTCGTGGTTCGCCGGTACGTATGAATCCCCCGGCGACCTGCTGCACGACCGCGACGACCAGCCGTACAAGGAGAGCTACGGGATGGCGTCCAAGCGGGCGGTGGCCGCGCGCACCGCGGGCGACAGCCTGTTCGACCGGGCCCGCAAAGCCTTGTTCGAGGAAGGCATCTCGACCTCACGGATGGGGTTGGATCCGTCTCGCGGCGGGGTGGAGGATCTGCTCGATCACATCACCTCGGGGGTGCGCAGCACGTGCACCTACGTCGGCGCGTCCACCCTGCCCGAGCTCAACGAGAAGGTGGTTCTCGGGGTGCAATCGGCGGCCGGTTTCGCCGAAGGCCATCCGCTGCCCGCCGGGTGGTGACCTCCCGGTCAAACTCGTAGCTGCCACCGGTTACCGATCGACTTCGCGTTATTATTGATGCTTCATTGCACGCCGTGCTGGCCGGCTTTCGCTGCCAGTCCGAACGAAAGGGTTCATGTGCCGCAGGCACCCACTGAGGCCTCCGGTTGTGAACCGGCGGCCCAGCAGTTACCCGTGAGCGAACCTGACGATCCCTCTTCTAGTCGGCCGGGCCCAGGGCCCGGCGCCGTTCTGCTGGAGATGCGATGAGCTCGTCGAGCGTGATGTTCACCGTGCTGTCGATCTTGGCCATCGTGCTGCTCACGGTGGGCACCGCGGTGTTCGTGGCGGCCGAGTTCTCACTCACCGCACTGGAACGCAGCACCGTCGAGTCCCATGCCCGTGGCGGTGACCGTCGCGATCAACTTGTCCGCCGGGCTCACCGCACCCTGTCTTTCCAACTGTCGGGCGCCCAGGTGGGCATCTCCATCACCACCCTTGCCACCGGTTACCTCGCGGAACCCGTGGTGGGCGGGCTCATCCGGCCCGGGCTCGACGCACTCGCCATCCCGGCCAACATCGCCGGAGGCCTGTCACTGTTTCTGGCCGTGCTGATCGCGACGTCACTGTCGATGGTGTTCGGTGAGCTGGTCCCGAAGAATCTCGCGGTGGCGCGTCCGATTCCGACGGCACGCGCGGCCGCGCCGTTTCAGCTGCTGTTCTCGATGCTGTTCACCCCGGTGATCCGGATGACCAACGGCACCGCCAACTGGATCCTGCGCCGTCTCGGCATCGAACCCGCCGAGGAACTGCGCTCCGCGCGCACCGGTCAGGAGTTGGCGTCCCTGGTGCGCAACTCCGCGCGCAGCGGTTCACTCGACCCGACCACGGCCCTGCTGGTCGACCGGTCGTTGCAGTTCGGTGAGCGCACCGCCGAGGAGTTGATGACACCCCGCTCGAAGATCGAGTCACTGGACGCCGACGACACCGTCGCCGACCTGATGGACACAGCCATCAGGACCGGTTTCTCGCGGTTTCCCATCGTCGAGGGCGACCTCGACGAGACCATCGGTGTGGTGCACATCAAGCAGGTGTTCACGGTGCCGCGCGAGGAGCGGGGCCGAATCCGGCTGGCCGGCCTGGCGCTGCCCGTCGCCACCGTGCCGTCCACCTTGGACGGTGACGCGGTCATGACCCAGATCCGCGCCAACGGGCTGCAGACCGCACTGGTGGTCGACGAATACGGCGGCACCGCGGGCATGGTGACCGTCGAGGACCTCATCGAGGAGATCGTCGGTGACGTCCGTGACGAGCATGACGACGCCACCCCCGACGTGGTGCCCGCCGGCCGCGGCTGGCAGGTCTCGGGTTTGCTGCGGATCGACGAGGTGGCGGCGGGAACCGGCTTCCGCGCCAGCGAGGGCGAGTACGAGACGATCGGCGGACTGGTACTGCAGGAGCTCGGTCACATCCCTGAGACCGGCGAGTCTGTCGAGCTGGTCGCCTTCGATCCTGACGGCGTATCCGACGAACCGCTGCGCTGGCTGGCCACGGTGGTGCGGATGGACGGTCGCCGCATCGACGTCCTCGAGTTGACCAGGCTCGACGGCCAGACCGACCAGGGTGGAGACCGCAATGGGTGACGTCCTGGGTGTGCTGCTCACGGTGCTTCTGCTGGCGGCCAACGCATTCTTCGTGGCCTCGGAGTTCGCCCTCATCTCGGCGCGCCGGGACCGGCTGCAGGCGCTCGCGGAGCAGGGCAAGAAGAGCGCGGTGACGGTGATTCGCGCCGGAGAACAGCTGTCGCTGATGCTGGCCGGCTCGCAGCTGGGCATCACCATCTGCTCGATCCTGTTGGGCCGGGTCGGCGAACCCGCCGTCGCGCATCTGCTGGAGAAACCGTTCGCCCTCGTCGGGGTGTCGGACGCGGTGCTGCACACCGTGTCGTTCTTCGTGGCGCTGGCGGTCGTGGTGATCCTGCACGTGCTGCTCGGCGAGATGGTGCCGAAGAACATCGCCATCGCCGGCCCGGAATCGGCTGCCATGCTGTTGATCCCGACGTATCTGGTGTACATCCGCGCGGCCCGGCCTTTCATCGCCTTCTACAACTGGTGCGCCAACAGCACCTTGCGGGCGTTTCGGGTCGAGCCCCGCGACGAACTGGAATCGGCAGTCTCCACCGTCGAACTGTCCGAAATGATCGCCGAGTCGGTATCGGAGGGCCTGCTCGATCCCGAAGAGCACGGCCGGTTGACGCGTGCCCTGCAGACGCGGACCCGGACGGTCGACGACGTGGCCATGCCGTTGGCGGAGATCCGCGCGATACCGGTTGCCGCGCCCGGTACCGGACCGACCGTCGGCGCCGTCGAGCGGGCGTTGACCGAGACCGGTTACTCGCGCTTCCCGGTGGCCGACGCGTCCGGCACGTTCATCGGCTACCTGCACATCAAAGATGTGCTCTCCCACGTCAACGATCCCGATGCGGTCCTCGACGTCGACATGGTGCGGCCGTTGCCGCAGGTGCCCGCGTCGATGCCGCTACCCGACGCGCTGTCGCGGCTGCGCCGTAGCAACAGTCACCTGGCCCTGGTCACCTCCGCCGACGGAACCTTCACCGCCATGGTCGCCTTGGAGGACCTGGTCGAAGACCTGGTCGGCACGGTTCGCGACGGAACACACCGTGTCTGATCTGGTGTCCGGAACCGCCACGGCACACCGAGTTCTCGATGAGCCGGACTGGACGGCCGCCGAAGCACGACACCGTGAGCGGGTCAACACATTCCTGGCACCGCATCTGCGTCGCCAGGAGCGGGGGCAGGCCCATCCGGTCTGGGACTTCCTGTTCACCTACTACAGCCTGCGGCCCCGTCAGTTGCGCCGCTGGCACCCAGGGTTCCCCGTGGTGCTCGGCGGTCCGTCGGCCCGCCGCTACCTGGGCGCCAGTGGCTACGGTCGGCGCGACGGCGGCGTCGGCGTGACTGACGAATATTTGCTGGCCCGGGTCGATACCGTGCGATTCATCGCGTCGCTGCTCCGGGCCACCGCCGCAAGGGCGCCGCGGTTGAACTGTTTCGGGCTGCACGAATGGGCCATGGTCTACCGGGCACCCGAGGTGCGGCACCCCCAGGTACCGCTGCGCCTCGGCGCCGCGGGCACCGACGCCGTGGTGGACTCGATGCCGCTGCGGTGCAGCCACTTCGATGCCTACCGATTTTTCACCGAGCCCGCCCTGGCCCGGAACCACCGACAACTCAGCAGGCAGGACCAGATCAGCACCGAGCAGCCGGGCTGCGTCCATGCCTCGATGGACCTGTACAAGTGGGCCTACAAGCTGGGTCCGCTGGTGGCCTCCGAGTTCGTGATGGACACGCTCGAACTCGCGGCCGACGCGCGGGCGTTGGACATGTGCGCGAGCCCATACGACCTGAGGCGATATGGTTTCGAGCCGATCGCCATTGAAACATCGGCCGGGCGTGCCGAATACGTCCGGGCCCAACAGCAGATCGCTGAGCGGGCAGCGCCGTTGCGAGCCACCCTGGCAAACGAATGTGAGCTGCTGCTCAACGGGGTGGACGGCGGAAACGCCGACGTTACCCATGGGTAAGCTGGATAAACGGCAGGCGCCGCGTGGTGTCTGGAGCCGAGGGAGGAAAACATGGCCAGCGAGCGAGGAGAGAACACGGACCGCGCCACCGACCGTGTGACGGTTGGAAATCTGCGGGTGGCACGGGTGTTGTACGACTTCATCACCGACGAGGCGCTGCCAGGTACCGGTGTGGACCCGGACAGCTTCTGGGCCGGCGTGGACAAGGTGGTCACCGACCTCACCCCACAGAACCAGGATCTGCTCGCCCGCCGCGACGACCTGCAGGCCCAGATCGACAAGTGGCACCGGTCCCGGGTCCTGGAGCCGGTTGACCTGCAGGCCTACAAGCAGTTCCTCGGCGAGATCGGTTACCTGCTGCCCGAGCCTGCCGAGTTCACCGTGACCACCGCCGGCGTCGATGACGAGATCACCACCACCGCCGGGCCGCAGCTGGTGGTGCCGATCCTCAACGCCCGGTTCGCACTCAACGCCGCGAACGCGCGGTGGGGCTCGCTGTACGACGCGCTGTACGGCACCGACGTCATCAGTGAAGAAGGTGGCGCCGAGAAGGGCTCGGGCTATAACCGGGTCCGCGGCGACAAGGTGATCGCCTATGCGCGCACCTTCCTCGACGAGGCGGCCCCGCTTGCCGCAGGCTCGTGGAGCGAGGCCACCGGCCTCAAGATCGACGACGGTCAGCTCCTGGTCACCTACGGCGACGACCTGTCGACCAATTTGGCCACCCCCGAGCAGTTCGTCGGTTACACCGGCGAGCTCGGCAAGCCGCAGTGGTCGGTGCTGCTGCGCAACAACGGGCTGCACATCGAAATCCTCATCGACCCCGACTCCCCCGTCGGATCCACCGACAAGGCCGGGATCAAGGACGTCGTGCTCGAATCGGCGATCACCACGATCATGGACTTCGAGGACTCCGTGGCCGCGGTCGACGCCGACGACAAGGTGCTGGGCTACCGCAATTGGCTGGGGCTCAACCGCGGCGATCTGTCCGAAGAGGTCCGCAAGGGCGACAAGACCTTTACCCGGGTGCTCAACGAGGACCGCACCTTCACCCGGCCGGACGGCGAGGGCGAACTGACCCTGCCCGGCCGCAGCCTGCTGTTCGTGCGCAACGTCGGCCACCTGATGACCAACGACGCCATTGTCGATGCCGAGGGCCGCGAGGTTCCAGAAGGCATCCAGGACGCCCTGTTCACCGGGCTCATCGCCATGCACGGCATGAAGTCCGGTGCTGAAAACAACGGGGCGAACGGACCTCACCAAAACAGCCGCACCGGGTCGGTCTACATCGTCAAACCCAAGATGCACGGCCCCGACGAGGTCGCCTTCACCGCTGAACTGTTCAGCCGCGTCGAGGATGTACTCGGCCTGCCGCAGGCCACCCTCAAGGTCGGCATCATGGATGAGGAGCGCCGCACCACGGTCAACCTCAAGGCATGCATCAAAGCCGCCGTCGACCGCGTGGTGTTCATCAACACCGGGTTCCTGGACCGCACCGGCGACGAGATCCACACGTCGATGGAAGCCGGCCCGATGATCCGCAAGGGCGCGATGAAATCCCAGCCCTGGATCAAGGCCTACGAGGACGCCAACGTCGACGCCGGGCTGGCCACGGGACTGTCCGGCAAGGCCCAGATCGGCAAGGGCATGTGGGCCATGACCGAATTGATGGCCGATATGGTCGAGCAGAAGATCGGCCAACCGAAGGCCGGCGCGACCACCGCCTGGGTGCCTTCGCCGACCGCGGCGACCCTGCACGCCATGCACTACCATCAGGTCGACGTGTTCGCCGTGCAGCAGGAACTGGCCGGCCAGACCCGCGGCAGCATCGACGATCTGCTGACCATCCCGCTCGCGGATTCCTCACTGACGTGGTCACCCGAGGAGATCCACGAGGAGGTGGACAACAACTGCCAGTCGATCCTGGGTTACGTCGTCCGCTGGATCGACGCAGGCGTCGGCTGTTCGAAGGTTCCCGACATCCACGACGTCGCACTGATGGAAGACCGTGCCACGCTGCGTATCTCGAGCCAGCTGCTGGCCAACTGGCTGCGGCACGGCGTCATCACTGCCGATGACGTCAACACCAGCCTGCGCCGGATGGCCGCGGTCGTCGACGAACAGAACGCCGGCGATCCCGAGTACCGTGCGATGGCTCCCAACCCCGACGCCAGCATCGCGTTCGCGGCCGCCCAGGAACTGATCCTGTCCGGCACGGAGCAACCCAACGGCTACACCGAACCGATCCTGCATCGCCGCCGCCGCGAGTTCAAAGCCAGTACCGCTGGACAGTGACTAGACTTCGGCGGAGCCGGGTGAGCAACGAGTACAGGGGTTAGGGATGGGCAGGCACAGCATTCCCGACCCCGAGGATTCGGCCGACGAGCCGGAGTTCGAATCGGGGTCTGACGACGGCTACGACGACGCGTATGACGACGCATACGAGGAGCCCGAGCAGCCGCGTCCGGCCGCACCGCCGCCGGACGCCGCCGGGTACGGCAGGCGCGGCTACCCTGCCTACGGCCAGCCGGACGCCGGATACGGCCAGCCCGGCCACCGGCAGCCCGGCTACGAGCAGCCGCGCTATGCCGAACCTCAATACGACGAACCGGCCTACCCGCCGCGGCCTGGGCGGTTCGACGACTACGACGACTCGGGCTACGACGACTCGGGTTATGACGGCGCCGGGTATGAGGACGAAGACTACGAGGGCGCCGGTTACGGCGATTCCGACTACGACGACGATTACGACGTCCGCGACGCTCCCACCGCACAGTTCGGCGCGGTCGAGCCGCCGCCGCCGCCGTCGACGCCCGCCGGTGGACAGCACAACGGCGAGTGGGACGGCGGCGAATGGACCGGCAGCCATCGCGCAGTGGCCTCCGGCCGGCGCGGTGTCAGTGTCGGGGTGATTGTCGCGCTGGTCACCGTGGTGGTGGTGGTCGGCGCAGTCATTCTGTGGCGGTTCTTCGGCGATGCCCTGTCGAGCCGCAGCGACGCCGCCGCGGCCCGCTGCGTCGACGGTGAGCTGGGTGTGTCGGTCATCGCCGATCCCACCATCTCCTCGCACATCGAGACGTTGGCCAACCAGTACAACGATTCGGCCAGCCCGGTCGGTGACCGCTGTGTGAAGGTCCACGTGCAATCTGCCGGATCCGACCGCGTGGTCAGCGGTTTCGCCGATGCCTGGCCGAAAGAACTCGGCGAACGGCCCGCGCTGTGGATACCGGCCAGCGGTATCGCCGAGGCACGACTGGAGGCCACCGTCGGCACCAAGGCGGTCAGCGACAGCCGGTCTCTGGTCACCTCGCCCGTGCTACTTGCGGTCAACCCGCAACTCAAAGATGCGCTGGCCGACCAGAACTGGTCGACGCTGCCCAACCTGCAGAGCAATCCTGCCGGCATGAACGGTCTCAAGCTGCCCGGTTGGGGCACTTTGAAGCTGGCCTTGCCGACCCGCGACAACGGTGACGCCGCCTACCTGGCTGCCGAAGCGGTGGCCAAGGCCTCGGCACCCGCAGGTGCACCGGCCACATCGGGCATGGCCGGCGTGAACAGCCTCATCGGCGGACAACCCGAACTCGGCGACAGCGAGCTCGGCACAGCCCTCGACGCGCTGCTCGACGCATCCGATCCGGCCAACTCACCGGTGCACGCGGTGGCCACCACCGAGCAGCAGCTGTTCCAGCGGGCCGCCACACTCAGTGACTCCGAGAAGGATCTCGCGGGCTGGCTTCCGCCCGGGCCCACCGCGATGGCCGATTACCCCACGGTGCTTCTGTCCGGTGACTGGTTGTCCCAGGAACAGGTGACGGCGGCAAACGAGTTCGCCCGATTCATGCGCAAACCCGACCAGCTCGGCGAACTGGCCAAGGCCGGTTTCCGTGCCGAGGGCGTGGATTCACCCAAGAGTGACGTCACAGACTTCGCTCCCCTGGCCGCGCCGTTGTCGGTCGGCGACAACACCATGCGGGTCACGTTGGCCAATGCCATGGCGGCACCGGCGAAAAGCCCGGCGGTGACCATCATGCTGGACCAGTCGATGCCCACCGAGGAAGGCGGCAAATCCCGCCTGGCCAATGTGGTGGCTGCCCTGAATTCACGGCTGGAAGCACTCCCGGCCTCGTCCCAGATCGGGCTGTGGACCTTCGACGGCACCGAGGGCCGCCCTGTGGTCTCCACCGGCCCGCTGTCGGATCAGGTCGGCGGCAAGCCACGCTCGGAGGTGCTCAGCTCGACCCTGGACGAGCAGTCGGCCTCGACCGGCGGTGCGGTCTCGTTCACCACGTTGCGGCTGATCTACAACGAGGCCCTGTCCGACTACCGCGAGGGGCAAGGCAATTCGGTGCTGGTGATCACCACCGGTCCGCACACCGATCAGAGCCTGAGCGGTTCCGGGCTACAGGACTTCATCCGCGGCGCGTTCGATCCGGCACGCCCGGTCGCGGTCAACGTGATCGACTTCGGCGACAACTCCGACCGGGCGACCTGGGAAGCGGTGGCCCAAGCCAGCGGTGGTAATTACCAGAGCCTGGACAGCTCGGCCTCTCCCGAGTTGACCACCGCGGTCACCACGATGCTCGGCTGACCGTCACCGGGATGCCGTTGAGCGCACCGTTTCCCGACGGCTCGTCGAGGAACGTCGGTGGCGAAAGGGTATTCGTGTTGACTCCCGGCACGCCGTTGGCCACCGCGAGCCGCGTGCCAGGCTTGCCGTGTCCCCACCCGTGCGGCATCGAGACCACACCGGGTTTGATCGCGTCGGTGACTTCCAGCGGTACTTCGATGCTGCCCGCCTCCGACGTCACCACCACCACGTCACCATCGGCAAGGCGACGCGCCTGCGCATCCGCGGTGTGCATCAACAACGTGCACCGGTCCCTGCCCTTCATCAGGGCAGGGACGTTGTGCAGCCACGAATTGTTCGACCGCAGATGGCGTCTGCTGACCAGCACCAACCCGTCGGCAGGGCGATGGAGCCGCCGGGCCAGCCGCGGCAGATCATCGAGGAGGTACTGCGGCGCCAACCGAATTCGGCCATCCACGGTGCCGAGAACCTGCGGTACCTGCGGCACCATCGGACCGAAGTTGATCCCGTCCGGATGTTCCTTGAGCCTGTCCAGGGTGAGCCCGTCCGGGTTTTCGCCGTACCCGTCGCCGAACGGCCCGGAGCGCAACGTCAGATCCAGGATGCGTTCCGGGCCGCCGCGGTCGTAGTGAGCACGGATCTGCGCGCCGTCGAGTCCCTGGGTGAAGCACATGTAATCGAAGAACCCGTCGTCGATCGCGGCGACATCGACATCCTCGGCGGGCGTGCCGGCACACAGGCCCGTCAGCCGGACGAGGATCTCCCACTCTTCGGGCCGTGCCGGATCCTCGGGTGCGAAGACCGGCGGTGAATAGTTGGCGACGCTGTTGACCGCGAACTGCAGGATCAGGTCGTCATGGTGGGGCTGCTCTAGTGGCGAGAGCCCGGGCAGGATGACATCGGCGTGGCGGGTGGTTTCGTTGAGCCACAGGTCCACCGAGATCATCGCAGCGAGCTGCGGCAACGCGGCGTCCAACCGGTGCCCACCAGGGCTGGACAGCACCGGGTTGCCCGCGACGGTGATGAGCGCCTTGATCTGGCCTTCCCCCGGCGTCTCAATCTCCTCGACCAGGCACGACACCGGCACCTGGCCCAGCACTTCCCTCGCGCCGCGCACACGGGTGGCGAACCGGCCGAACTCGGCAGCACCGTTTTCGAGACCGGGGATCGGCTGCGTGGTCACCGACCAGGCAGCCGGCCGGGGAAACATCGCACCGCCAGGGGTGTCGAAGTGCCCGCTGAGGATATTCACGACGTCGACGAGCCAACTCGCCAGACTGCCGAACTCCTGGTTGCACAAGCCGATTCGCCCGTACACCACTGCCCGGGTGGTTCCCGCGAGTTCACGCGCAAGTGCCCGGATGCGGTCGGCGCCGATCCCGCACACCTCAGATACGCGTTCCGGGGCCCACTGCGCGGCGACCGTCCGCATCGTATCCACGCCGTCGAGGTACTCCCCGAGAGCGCCCAGCGTGACGAGGTTCTCGTCGAACAGCGTGTGCACGACCGCGAGCAACAGTGCCGCATCCGTACCAGGGGTGATCGCCAGCCATTCGTCGGCCTTGGCGGCGGTCGCGGTGCGAACCGGATCGATCACCACCACCTTCCCCCGCTGCCGGATCTGGCCGATGATGCCCATCACGTCCGGCGCAGCGAGCAGGGAACCTTGGGAGGCGGCCGGATTGGCACCCATCACGACCAGGAGATCAGTGCGTTCGATGTCGGGTACCGGGAAGGTCCACCACCCGCCGTACATCAGATGCGAGGACAGGTTCTTGGGCCACTGGTCGACCGTGCCCGGTGAATAGCTCAACGGGATGCCGGACATTCCGAGCAGTACGCCCGTGTAGCGGCCCAACGAGAACGAGTGCGCCAGTGGGTTACCGGTGTAGCAGGTGACGGCGCCGATCCCGTGTGCGGCGATCACCGGGGCAAGGAGTTCGGTGCAGCGTTCGAAGGCCCGCCGCCAGCTGACCTCCTGCCACTGCCCGTCGACCTTGATCATCGGCTGCCGGATCCGGTCAGGGTCCTCATGCAACGCGCCCAGCGCCGCGCCCTTCGGGCACAGGTGCCCACGGCTCCACACGTCGTCGCGGTTGCCGCGGATCCCGTCCACCCGGCCACCGCTCACCTGGATCTCCAAGCCGCACATGGCTTCGCACAGCGGGCAGGTGTACAGATGGGTGCCGTCCTGACCTGTAGCGGCCAGTGTTCGCGGAGTTGCGGTCCTCATCGGCGTCTCCATCCTCGACATAGCTTTGTCGTGACACACTGTAACGACAAAGCGATCACCAGGGAGCGAAATGTGAAGGCCACCGGAGCGGGACCACGGCACCGCCGGACAGGCTCGCGGCGCGACCCCGCGATCGACGACGCAGTCCTGGCCGCCACTCGGAGCCTGCTCGCACAACGCGGTTACGCCGCGACATCGATCGAGGCGATCGCCACCACGGCCGGGGTGAGCAGGCCCGCACTGTACCGGCGCTGGCAATCCAAGGCGCACCTCGTCCACGCCGCGATGTTCCCCGACCTCGGCGCGGACAGCCCGCATGACGACTTCACCGATGAAATCGCCAGGCTCTGCCGCGGCGCGCTGCGGATGTACTCGCATCCCGTTGTCCGCGAGGCGATCCCAGGGTTGCTGCATGATGTGCAGGCCGACCGGCCGATGCGCCGGATGCTCAACGACCGCTTGGAGGCGGCAGCCCGCAATCAGCTCGTCGACCGTGTCGACGCCGCGGTGGCCGACGGTGTCGCCCGTCCCACCGCGCGCGCCGACACCATCATGGACGTCATCGCCGGCGCAGCCTGGTACGCGGTCTGTGTCCGACAGGTACGTGACCTGGACGCAGCGGCCGCCGAACTGACCGAACTGGTGCTGCGCGGCGTGCTGGCGTAGCCGCTACGCGAACGCCTCCACCGGCGGGCAGGAGCACACGAGGTTGCGGTCACCGTATGCCCCGTCGATGCGGCGGACCGGCGGCCACACCTTCGGCCGGAATCCCTTGCCCAGCGGGTAGGCCGCCTGCTCGCGGGTGTACGGGTGATCCCAGTCCGCGACCAGCAGGCACTCGGCGGTGTGCGGCGCGCCTCGCAGCGGGTTGTCCTCCACCGACCATTCACCCGAACCGACCCGGTCGATCTCGGCCCGGATCGCGATCATCGCGTCGCAGAACGCGTCCACCTCGGTCAGGCTTTCGCTTTCCGTTGGCTCCACCATCAGGGTGCCCGCGACCGGGAAGCTCATCGTCGGCGCGTGGAAACCGTAGTCCGCCAATCGCTTCGCGACATCATCCACGGTCACGCCGGTGTCCTTGGTGATGGCCCGCAGGTCAAGGATGCACTCGTGTGCCACCATGCCGTTCTCACCGGTGTAGAGCACCGGGTAGTACTCATCGAGACGGCGGGCGACGTAGTTGGCCGACGCGATCGCGGTCAAGGAGGCCGCGCGCAGCCCGTCGGCACCCATCATCCGGATGTAGGCCCAGGTGATCGGCAGGATCGACGCCGAACCGTACGGAGCTGCCGACACCGTGCGGTCATCGGACAACTCGTCGGCCAGCGGATGCCCCGGCAGGTACGGCGCCAGATGCGACCGCACCGCCACCGGCCCGACACCCGGACCGCCGCCACCGTGCGGGATGCAGAACGTCTTGTGCAGGTTCAGATGGCTCACGTCGCCACCGAAGCGGCCGGGCCGGGCCAGCCCGACGAGTGCGTTGAGGTTGGCTCCGTCGACGTAGACCTGGCCGCCGACGTCATGCACCGCCGCGCAGATGTCGGCGACGTCGTGTTCGTACACGCCGTGCGTCGACGGGTAGGTGATCATCAGCGCCGCGATCCGGTCGGCGTGCTCGGCGATCTTGGCACGAAGATCGTCGAGGTCCACGTCGCCGTTCGCCCGGCAGGCGACCACCACGACGCGCATCCCGGCCAGGGCCGCCGAGGCCGCGTTGGTGCCGTGCGCACTGGACGGGATCAGGCAGATATCGCGCGTGCTGTCCCCGCGGGCATCGTGGTAGGCCTTGATGGCCAGCAGCCCGGCGTACTCCCCCTGCGAACCCGCATTGGGCTGCAGCGACACCTCGTCATAACCGGTGATCCCGCTCAGCCAGGTCTGCAGGTCGGCGATCAGCTTGCGCAGGCCCGGATTGTCCGCAGCCGGGGCGAACGGGTGCTGACGGGCGAATTCCGGCCAGGTGATCGGCTCCATCTCTGCGGCCGCGTTGAGCTTCATCGTGCACGATCCCAGCGGAATCATGCTGCGGTCCAAGGCAATATCCTTGTCGGCCAGCGAGCGCAGGTACCGCATCATCTCGGTCTCGGTGCGGTACTTGTGGAACGCCGGATGGGTCAGGAATTCCGAGGTTCTGGCGGGGCCGATGTTCGCGCCGGTCGCCGCGGACGGTACCGCGCTGACCGCGAATGCCTCCAGCACCGCGGCCACGTGCGCATCGGTGGTGGCCTCATCGCAGGACACCGACACCTGATCGGCATCCACACGCCACAGGTTGATGCCCTTGGTCTTGGCCGCCGCGATCACCTCGTCGGCGCGCCCGGGCACCCGGGCCAGCACGGTGTCGAAGAACGTGTCGTGCACCAGCGCATCGCCGAGTGCGGCGGCGATCGCTGCGGCGTGACCGTGCACCCGGCGGGCGATGGCGGTCAAACCCTGCGCGCCGTGGTAGCTCGCGTACATCGCGGCCATCACCGCGAGCAGTACCTGAGCGGTACAGATGTTGCTCGTGGCCTTGTCGCGCCGGATGTGCTGCTCGCGGGTCTGCAGGGCCAATCGGTAAGCCGGAGCCCCATCGGCATCAAGGGACACACCGACCAGGCGTCCCGGCAACTGCCGGGCATGCTTGGCGTGCACCGCCAGATAGCCGGCGTGGGGTCCACCGAATCCCATTGGCACGCCGAAGCGTTGGCTTGTGCCGAACGACACGTCCGCACCGATCTCACCTGGCGCGGTGATCAGCGTCAGCGCCAGCAGGTCTGCGCCGACCGCGACCAGCGCACCGCGCTCGTGGGCTTCGGCGACCAGCGGCGCCCAGTCCTCGACCAGACCGCTGGCGCCGGGCTGCTGCACGATCACGCCGAAGAACTCGCCGTCCGGCAAACCCTTGCGCAGGTCGGCCCGGACAATCTCGATCCCGAGCGGTTGCGCGCGGGTGGCCAGCACCGCGGCGGTCTGGGCGTAGATGTCGGCGTCGACCGCGAGCCGGTTGGCCGGCCCTTTGACGGCGCGGTGCATCAGGGTCATGGCCTCGGCAGCGGCGGTGGCCTCGTCGAGCATCGAGGCGTTGGCCACCTCCAGGCCGGTCAGGTCGGCGATCATGGTCTGGAAGTTGAGCAGGGCTTCCAGCCTGCCCTGGCTGATCTCCGGCTGATACGGCGTGTAGGCCGTGTACCAGGCGGGGTTCTCAAGGATGTTGCGCCGCAGTACTGGTGGGGTCAGCGTGTCGTAATAACCCTGGCCGATCATCGAGACCGCGACGGTGTTGGACTCGGCCAGCTCGCGCAGCTCGGCCAGCGACTGTTCCTCGGTGGCCGCGGCGGGCAGCGTTTCCAGACCGGGGGCGCGGCCGTCGGAGGACAGGGCGTCAAGGATGCCGGCAGGCAGGGCCTTGGCGGCGAGGGCGTCGAGGGAGTCCACCCCGATCACCTCGAGCATTGTGGTGACGGCGTCGGCGTCCGGCCCGATATGGCGGTCGGCGAAACGCAGTTGCTGCTGGTCGGACACGAGTTCTCCTGGGGGTCGGACACGCGCCCTCTCCCTCTGTCGTCGACCCGGTCCGGGCGCCTGAGAGATTCGGCGCCGCAGTGGCGCCTTTCCCCATGGGCGGGCACCACAGGGGCACCACTTTCCAGAGGCATCGGGGCCTGGCGCGGTCCTGGGTGCCTGAGAGGTTGACGGAGAGGTATTGCTCCTTCGGCGTCCGTGACTGGCCGTCACGAAACTCTCCCGCACCAGGGCGATGCGTCGCCGATTCTACCGGCCCATCACCAAGGCTCGCGAGCAGACGCGCAGGTACCCCGAACAGGGCCCGCGCGGGGACTTAACTGCCTGCTCGCGGAGGAAAGAAAGGAAAAAGAATCAGCCGATCTTGCGGTCGCGGCTCTTGCGGCGGGACGCCAACTCGTCCTCGGGTGAGGCGATGGACTCGCCGCCGTCGGCCCGCTCACCGGGAAAGTCGGCGATGGTTCCGGTCAGTTCGCGCATCGCGCCCGACACCGCGATGCCGAACACCCCCTGGCCGCCCTGCAGCAAGTCGACGACCTCTTCGGCGGAGGTGCACTCATACACCGTGGTGCCGTCGGAGAACAGCGTGATGTTCGCCAGATCCTGCACGCCACGCTGGCGCAGGTGATCCACCGCGACCCGGATGTTGTGCAGCGAGATACCGGTGTCGAGCAACCGCTTGACGATCTTCAGGACGAGCACGTCCTTGAACGAATAGAGCCGCTGACTGCCGGAACCGGCTGCGCTCCGGATGGACGGCACCACCAGAGAGGTACGGGCCCAGTAGTCGAGCTGGCGATATGTGATGCCGGCGATCTGACAGGCGCTGGGCCCCCGGTAGCCGACCAACTCGTCAGGCACCGAATCATCGGGGAACAACCCCCCTTGGACCGGCTCGCTGGGTCGCCCTGCGGTCGCATCCGCCGAAGGGTTTCGCGTGGTCAGATCCAGCTCTTCCTGACGTGGCGTGTCACCCACTGTGAATCCTCTCGCCGATCGAACTCGCCCGCGGTTTACCGCAGCCACCTGCACTGCAGCGCTCTTGCCACGAGCCCGAATGTGTCGAGCATACGCTTCTCACAGGGTCCTGACTGCTCGCTGCCATCAAAGTATGGCCGCCATTTCAGGAGTTGGATTGCACCTGCACCGCGTGTCGACGCCGATGGGGCCAGTTGAGACGCATCCGTGACCTGCGAGGGCGCAGCGGTACGGTCCCCATCTCATGTCGCCTTGAAATCGTCGGGAGACACGCTGTCCAGGAATTCCTTGAACTTCTCCACCTCGTCCTCGCGGACGGCGCCGGAGGCTTCCTCGTCATTCTCATCGGGAATCAGCAGGCCGGCTTCGGCCAGCACTTCTTCCTCCACGTAGATGGGCACGCCGACGCGCAGCGCGATCGCCACCGAGTCCGAGGGACGGGCCGAGACCTTGATATCGCGGTCGAAGATCAGATCGGCGTAGAAGGTGCCTTCCTGCAGATCGACGATGCGAACCTCTTTCAGCGAATGGCCAAGAGCAGCAATGAGATCTCGGATCAGATCGTGGGTGAGCGGCCGCGCCGGCTCGACACCCTGCTGTTCCAGTGCGATCGCGGCGGCCTCGGACTGACCGATCCAGATCGGCAGATACCGGTCACCATTGGATTCGCGCAGGAGCAGTACCGGCTGGTTCTGGGGCTGCTCCACACGAATGCCGACCACGCGAACCTCAGCCATCTGTGCCTGCCCTCCGCATCGCTGTGCTGTCTCGTCGCTGTTGTTCCGAAGCGGACCCTGATGTGACGAAGTAGCCGTCAAAAAGAGTCTAATCCTCAGCGATCCAGAACGTCGCGTACGGCCGACTTGATCAATGACGTGTGCAGCGTGATCGCCAGCGCTGCCACTTCGCGCGCCAGGTCGTCGGCCCGGTCCCTGGCTCCGGCCTTGTCCGCCTTGACCACCGGTCCGGCGATCTGCGCGATGAGATCCGACTGCCGGTCCGCCGCCGAGCGGAATGCCCGCAGGTGCCGCGGCTCCACGCCGTAGTCGGCCAACGCCCGCGCGCACTGTGCGATCAATACGGAATGCTCGTCGAAGAACCCGGCCGCGCCGGTGGTGATCACGCCGTTGCGCACCAACGCGGTGAGCAGTTCGTCGTCGACACCGGATCGGGCCAGCAGGTCCTCGCGGGACAGCCGCACCTGTGTCGGCGCGACCCCCGAAACGCCGGGCGCGCCGTCCGCCAGGTCCGTCGACTCCCCCGCCACCGGTACCAAACGCGGTACCCCGTAAGCGGATCCGGTCGAGGGCAACTCGCCGTCCGGCTGGGCGTCGAGCTGAGCCTTGATCACCTTCAACGGCAGGTACTGGTCGCGCTGAGCGGTGAGAATGAACCGCAGCCGCGCACAGTCGTAGGCGGTGAACCGCCGGTAGCCCGAACCGGTGCGCTCCGGCGTCACCAGTCCTTCGGCCTCCAAGAACCGGATCTTGGAGATCGTCACGTCCGGGAAGTCGCCCCGCAGCAGGTCAAGAACCGCGCCGATTGACATCCCGGCCAGTGCAGGTCTGTCGGGGGCAGTCATCGGCTAGCCGGTCGCGCCACTGTCGTCGTCGGAGCGCGGCCCGGTCAGGAACACCAGGCGGAACTTGCCGATCTGCACCTCGTCGCCGTTGGCGAGTACGGCCGAATCGACGGGCTCCCGGTTGACGTAGGTGCCGTTGAGGCTGCCCACGTCCACCACCTGAAACTCGCTGCTCTCCAACCGGAACTCGGCGTGGCGACGGCTGACGGTGACGTCATCGAGGAAAATGTCGCTGTCCGGGTGCCGGCCTGCCGACGTCGTCGCCTGATCGAGCAGGAATCGAGAGCCGGCGTTGGGACCGCGCTTGACGACGAGCAATGCCGAACCCGCGGGCAGCCCCTCGACTCCCGAGACGGCGCCCTCGGCACCGGCCGCGGCGGGCGCATCCAGTTCGTTGAGGAAGTCCGCACGGAAGACCGAAGTCGTCTCCACCGTGGCTTCCTCGGACGTCTGGTCGGCCCCCGAATTGCTGTCTTTGTCCGTCACCCGCTGCTCCTCACTGGCTGCTGTGGCGTTGCCCGGCGGGGCCCCAGCCGTCGTCGGTCACACGTCGACCGTACCGCGCAACGGCCATCGTTGTGTCCACCACCGCCGGATCCGATGGGGTGGATGTCGCACCGATGTACACGGTCGAACCGGTCACGAAACCCTAACAACTCGTTACTCGGTCACCGTGGCGCGGTATCCATCCGCGTCGAGCAAACCTTCGAGAGCACCGGCCAGCGTGCCCTCCTCCAACCGCAGATCGACGAGCCAGCCTTCGCCGTACGGGTCGGAGTTGACCAGCGCCGGGCTGCCGTCCAGATCACCGTTCACGGCAATGACTTTCGCGGCGAGCGGCGCATACAGGTCCGAGACCGACTTGGTGGATTCCACCTCGCCGAACGAATCGCCGGACGCCAGCTCGGCACCGACATCGGGCAACTGCACGAACACCACATCACCCAGCGCCGACTGGGCGTAGTCGGTGATGCCGACGCGGACGGTGTCATCACCGGTGCGCTGTACCCACTCGTGTTCGGCGGTGTAGTAAAGGTCAGCTGGGATCTCGCTCACGACACTCCTTGATTGTCAGGCCGGGTTGCTGTGCTCACTTGACGGGCTGAGCGTATTGGCGTGGTTTCGGTTGCCGCAAGGCGGTGACGTCGACCCGCTCGGCCTGTTGTACCACCATCGTCCCGCCAACGCGCTTCACGCTGTCCATCGCCCCGCCCGGAATGGTCATCGCCGCCGCAAGCGTCGGCGGATCGCCAATGGCCAGAACCGAATACGGCGGGTGCAGGACCACGTTGTCGGCGGTGAGCTCGCCAGGGGAACCGACCATCCAGGTATCGACGCCCACGCGCAGCGCGGTTTGCTGGTCAGGGCCGCCGCCGCGGATCTCGATGGCCTCCGCCCCGGCAGCCCGCAACTCGTTGATCACATCGAGCATGGTTTCCGGGGCCACCCCAGGACCGTTGTCCTCGATGGTCAGGGTCACCCCCGGCCCGGTCGCCGCGACCGTTCCGATCTGAATGGACAGGGCCGCCAACCTGGCCTGCGCATTCTCGATGGCGGCCTGGTCGCTGCTGCCCGAGGCCTTCAACTGCTGCATGGTCTGTTGGAGGTCGGCCACCTCGGTGTTGAGTGAAGCCTCGCGTTGCTGCAGGGAATCCAGCAGCACCAACAGATCCGCCGGGCGCGCCGTCTCCAGCGAATCGCCGGAGTCGTTCTGCCGCACCTGGGTCACGATGGCGATCCCGAGCAACACGCAGAGCAGGACCCCGAGTGCGCCGAACATCAACTGGGATCGACCGCGCACCCGCAGGTTTCTGAACCGCCTCGGCGAAACGTCGTCGGGCATCTCGTGCCGGCCATGGTGTTCTGCGGGTGCGGCGTGTTCTGCGGGTTCGGCGCGAACCTCGCCGGGATCGTTGTCGGCCACCGGCGTGTCGGGCGGGCTGTCGGGCACCGGTTCGGTGGGTTCGGTGGGGTCGGCGTCGCTCACGTCACGCCCCGAACAGCCTGCGCCGCAGGGCCGCGGCGTTGCCGAAGATGCGGATGCCGAGCACCACGATGATCGCCGTCGACAGCTGGGTACCGACGCCGAGCTGATCACCGACATAGACGATCAGCGCCGCCACCAAGACGTTGAACACGAACGATACGACGAACACCTTGGAGTCGAAGATGCGCTCCAGATAGGCCCGTAAACCGCCGAAGACGGCGTCCAGCGCTGCCACCACGGCGATCGGCAGATAGGGCTCGACGAACTCCGGCACGCTGGGGTGGAACACCAGCCCCAACACGATTCCGACGACGAGCGCGGCGATCCCGATCATCTACCGGCCAATCCTCTGCTGTTCACGGCTATCCAATCTGCTTGGCGAAGTTGACATCTCGTACCGAAACCGCGGGCACGCTGAGTCCATCCCCGGAGCTGACACGCACCCCCGCACCGTAGGAGGTCTCCAGCAGCCGAAGACGTTGCAGCCCGGGGCTGCGGTCGAATGCGTCGGCCATCCCGTTCGGCGGTCCGATGGCCACGATGGCATATGGACTGGCGATGGGTTGATTGTCGACCAGAATTCCGCCTCCGGCCTGCCGGATCGTGACGCCCGCGCCGACCCGCACGCCGCCCACCGACACCGCTTCGGCGCCGCTGGCCCACAGCGAATTCACCACCAGCTGCAGATCGCGGTCCAGGATGACCTGCTGACTTCCCGCCACCCGTTGCTTGGACACGTCGCTGAGATCCTTTGACACCCCCGGATCGGTGACCGTGATCGTCAGACCCGGACCGATCATCGCCGTGGCGGCGGCGTTGATGCCTGCCTCATCGAGGCTGGCGAGCAACTGCTGACCGTTCTCGTCCATGCCGAGCCTGGTGCGTCGCTCGGCGTCCACCTGATCGCCGAGTGTGTCGCGCGTGGCACTGGCGTTCTGGGCGCCGACCTCGGCGGCCCGCACCCGGACGGCCAACGCGTGCTGGGCTTCGCGGGCGGCCGGAGCGGCGGTGTGGGCCTGCGCGGCGGCCACGGTGAAAACGGCGATGATCGCGAACACCGCGAGTACCTGCCATCCCCATTCCGCGATCCGTCGTCGCGGCGGAGCCCCGGCCTCGCGGGCTGCGGCCGCGGCGGCATATCCGGGGTCGAGATGCTCGGAGAGCAGCGAACGCAGCAGTGAGGGGAGCGGAATGCGCTGCGGGGCGTCGGCCTCGTGGACATTCAGACCGGCCTGCGAGCCGTAGCCCCCCAGCATGCTCATCGCGACCCCGGCAAGCGCCGGACCACCAGCACGACCTGGATCAGGTAGAGCACCGCCGACCACAGATACAGCGCGAGTCCCCAGAGCAAGAACGCCCAACCACACGCCAGGATCACCCGGCTCCACAACGCGTCCCACTGACCGAGCAGCACGAGCGGAAACCCTGACATGAGTGCGAAAGTGGCGGCCTTGCCGAGGTAGGTCACCGGCAGCGCGGACAGCCCGCGGCTGCGCAGCACCGGAAGTGTGGCCGCCAACAGCGCGTCGCGCCCGAGCAGGGTGAGCACGATCCACCACGGCACGGCGCCGTAAACCGCCAGCGCGATCGGGATCGTCACCATGTAGATGCGGTCCACCAACGGATCGAGCAGTTCGCCGAGCCGCGACGACTGGTTGTCCACCAGGCGCGCGATCTTGCCGTCGGCCCAATCGGAGAACCCGCTGAACATCAGTATCGCGACCGCCCAGGCCTGCTCGTGAACCACCAGCAGCAGGTACAGGAAAACGGGGACCAGCAACAGGCGCAGCACACTGAGCGCGTTGGGCACTGTGAGCACCCGATCGCGCACGTCCCCCGAAGCGCCCGCCATGGGCTAAACCTAGCGGAAAACCCCGGGTAGGCTCAGCGCCGACATGGTGTCCTCCGCCAGCGGGTTGTCGTGCACCATGTACGTCCACGTCGAGGTCGGCCGGGCCAGCTTGGACAGATCGATCCCGGGTTCATCTTCGATCGACTCGGCCGTGTCGAACGTCTGCTGGGCGGCCTCGATCGCATCCGCGGCCAGCGACGCGAACGCGTCGACAGCCATGCGGTGGAACTCGTCGAGCGGGTTCTGCCTACCCAGCGCCCGCAGGTGGATGCTCTCTCGGATATCGGCCAGGTACGACAGGTGGTCACACCAGCCGCGGTCCAGGTGATAGAGCATGATCAGCCGGCAGATCTGCTCGAGCTTCTCCTCACCGACCGAATCGGCCAGCTTGGCGTAGCGCTCGGGCGACCGCTCCTTGAGTTCGTCGCGTGCGGTCGCCGTGCGCAGCAGCGTGTCCCGGCGGTCGACGATGATCGCGCGCTGCTGGGCCGTCAACTGGTTGTACCGCCAGGTGTTGGAGTGCACGTCGAGCAGCCGCCCCTCGGCGACCCGCTGCGCGTGGTCCAGCAGACCCGCCGCGCGGGGTGACACGATGCGGCCGTTCTCGTCGGTCTCCATCGGCAGCTTGCTGCTCTCCAGGTGCCCTGCCACCACCTCGTCATCCCAGCTGGAGAAGAACACCGTCGAACCCGGATCACCCTGGCGGCCCGCGCGCCCCCGCAGCTGGTTGTCGAGGCGCTCGGTGTGGTGCCGTCCGGTGCCGACGACGTGCAATCCGCCGAGTTCGGCGACCCGCTTCTTTTCGGTGTCGTCATCGCCCACGTCGGAGCCGCCCAACCTGATGTCGGTACCGCGACCGGCCATCTGGGTCGATACCGTGACCGCGCCGAGCTTGCCGGCCTCGGCGATCACCACGGCCTCCTCGGCGTCATTCTTCGCGTTCAACACGACGGCGGGCACCCCGGCCTTCACCAGCTTGGCGTGCAGCTCCTCGGATTCGGCCACATCATGCGTACCGACGAGCACCGGCTGGCCGGTCTCGTGCACCTCGGCGATGTGATCGACGATGCCGTCGGTCTTGGCCGCCGCGGAGATGTACACGCGGTCGGTCTCGTCTTCACGGATGTTGGGGGTGTTCGGCGGGATCGGCGAAACCCCGAGCTTGTAGAACTGGCGCAACTGTTCACCGGCCGCGAGCGCGGTACCGGTCATGCCGCACACCGTCGGATAGCGGTTGATCAGTGCCTGCACGGTGATGGTGTCGAGGACCTCACCCGTTTCGGTGGTCTCGATGCCCTCCTTGGCCTCGACCGCTGCCTGCAGCCCGTCCGGCCAGCGCTGCAACGAGGCGATCCGGCCGCGCGACGAGTTGATCAGGTGCACCGCATCGTCCCGCACGATGTAGTGCACGTCGCGTTGCAACAGCACGTGCGCGTGCAGCGCGACGTTGACCTCGGTGAGTGTGGTGGCGACGTGTTCCTCGGAGTACAGGTCGATGTTTCCCAGCCGAGCTTCGAGTTTGCGTGCCCCGGCATCGGTGAGATGCACGTTGCGGCTTTCGGCATCGGTGTCGTAATGCGTACCGGGGGTCAGTTCGCCGACCAGCCGGATGATCTCGACGCGGGGTTGCTCACGGTGGCTGGTGCCTGCCAGCACGAGCGGCACCAGTGCCTCGTCGACGAGAACAGAATCGGCTTCGTCGATGAGCGCCACGTCGGGGTTGGGCGACACCAGGTCCTCGACGTCGGTGACCAGCTGATCGCGCAGCACGTCGAAGCCGATTTCGTTGACCGAGGCGTAGGTGACGTCGCATTGGTAAGCCTCGCGCCGCTGCTCGGCGGTCGAGTCGGCGGTGATCCAGCCGACCTTGAGCCCCAGCGCTTCGAGCAGCGGGCCCATCCACTCGGCGTCGCGGCGGGCCAGATAGTCGTTGATCGTGATGACGTGCACATTGCGGCCACCGATGGCATAGCCCGCCGCGGCGATCGCCCCGGCCAGTGTCTTGCCCTCACCGGTGGCCATCTCGACGACGTCACCGGCCAGCATGCGCAGCGCTGCCAGCAGCTGCACGTCGAACGGGCGCAGTCCGGTGGCCCGCTCCCCGGCCTCGCGGGCGAGCGCGAGGAACTGCGGTATGTCGGAAGAGTCGGCCAGGTCTTCGAGGTGCAGCAGTTTCGCGGCCTTGGTCAGCTGCTCGTCATCGAGCGCGGCAGCCTTGTCCTCGAAGTCGGCTGCGCCTTTCACCTCTGACAGGGAGCGGGATTGATTCCGCTCGGTGCTGGCACCCAGTAGCTTCCAGAACTTGCTGCTCACGCGCCCGGGTTTGGCGCTGGATGTCTTCGGCACATGTTCACGTTACGCGGGCGTGTGCACCGGGACAGATCGTGACCCAACACACGCGCCGGGGTGCGGGCGCGCGGTGACCTCCACAGCACCCGGCGCGGATTGTCGGGGTACGTTGCCCGGATGGACGGAATGTTCACCCCGACGCTCGACTGGGGCAACGAACTGCAGACGTCGCTGGTCTGGATCGCCAAGGGCTGGGGCATCGCCGCGATCGCCACTCTGGCGATCCTGTTTCTCATCGGCCGATATACCAAATGGGGTAGCCAGTACTGGCGGATCACCGGTGCCTACTTCACCGGGCGGTCGAGCCTCCGTATCTGGGTCTGGTTGGCCGCGCTGCTGCTGTCGGTGATCACCGGGGTGCGGCTCTCGGTGCTGTTCACCTATCAGGGCAACGACATGATGACGAGCTTCCAGGTCATCGCCGAGGGTGTCGCGAGCGGCAACGAGGCCGTCAAAACATCCGGTAAGAACGGCTTCTGGATGTCGCTGTTGATCTTCGCCATCCTCGCGCTGATCAGCGTCGGCAGGATCATGCTCGACCTGTTCATGGCCCAGCGGTTCATGTTGGCCTGGCGGGCCTGGCTGACCGATCGGCTCACCGGGGACTGGCTCGACGGTAAGGCGTATTACCGCTCCCGCTTCATCGACGACACCATCGACAACCCCGATCAGCGCATCCAGAGCGACATCGACATTTTCACCGCCGGGGTGGGGCCACTGCCCAACACCCCGAACAACACCTCGACCGCGACGCTGTTGTTCGGCGCCGTCAATGCCATCGCCTCGATGATTTCGTTCACCGCGATTCTGTGGAATCTGTCGGGCAATCTGACCGTGCTCGGATTCGAGATGCCGAGGGCGATGTTCTGGATCGGCATCGTCTACGTGCTGCTGGCCACCGTCATCGCGTTCTGGATCGGCCGTCCCATCATCTGGTTGTCCTTCAACAACGAGAAGTTCAACGCTGCTTTCCGGTACGCGCTGGTGCGCATGCGTGACGCCTCTGAAGCGGTCGCGTTCTATCGCGGGGAAGTCGCCGAGCGCACGGGGCTACGGCGCCTGTTCTCGCCCGTCGTCTCCAACTACAAGAAGTACGTGAACCGGATGGTCGGCTTCTACGGCTGGAACCTGTCGGTGAGCCAGGCCCAGGAGCTCATCCCCTACCTGGTGCAGTTCCCGCGGTTCTACAGCGGCGACATCAATCTCGGTGGGCTCACCCAGACTGCCAGTGCATTCCGGAATCTGCTCGACGGGTTGTCGTTCTTCCGCAACGCCTACGACCAGTTCGCCGGCTATCGGGCCGCGATCATCCGTCTGCACGGCCTGGTCATCGCCAACGAAGAGGCGAGGGCGCTGCCCGAAGTGACCACCACGCCGTGTGTCGACGGCACGGTTCAGCTCGCCGATATCGAGGTCCGCACGCCGGACGGCAAACAGCTCATCAAGCCGCTCGACATGCGGCTGGAAATCGGTGACACATTGGTCGTCACCGGCCCCTCGGGCAGCGGCAAGACCACGCTGTTGCGCAGCCTGGCCGAACTGTGGCCGTTCACCTCGGGCACGCTGACGCGACCGTGCGGGCCCAACGAGACGATGTTCCTCTCGCAGTTGCCCTATGTTCCGCTGGGCGACCTGCGCGCGGTGGTCACCTATCCGGGCGAAGAAGGCATGGTCGCTGACGACGTCCTGGCGAACACGTTGAACAAGGTCGCGCTACCGCACCTGGTCGAACGCCTTGACGAGCAACAAGACTGGGCCAAGGTGCTCTCCCCGGGTGAGCAGCAGCGGATCGCGTTCGCCCGCATCCTGCTCACCAAGCCGAAAGTGGTGTTCCTCGACGAATCGACGTCGGCACTCGACGAGGGCCTGGAATTCCTGCTCTACCAGCTGGTCCGCACCGAGCTACCGGACACCATCCTGGTCAGCGTCAGCCACCGCACGACCGTCGAGCAACACCACACCCACCAACTCGAACTGCTCGGCGACGGCGAATGGCGACTGGGCCGGGTGGATGGCGGCGGCGAGAAGAAGGAACCCGCGCCGGTGTGACCGCGCCGGGGTAACTTCCCGGCATGGAAACGTTCACGCCGTCCCTGGATTGGGGCGACGAGTTGATCGCGTCGGCGATCTGGATCGCGAAAGCCTGGGCGATCTCGGCGGTCGGCATGATCGTGGTGCTGGCCGTGCTCGCCCGGTTCACGACCTGGGGCGCCCAGTTCTGGCGCATCACGGGCGACTATTTCAAAGGCCCTCAGAGCATCCCGGCCTGGGGGCTGCTCGGTGTGTTACTGCTCGCGGTCATGATCGACGTTCGTCTGGTCGTGCTGCTCACCTACCAGTCCAACGACCAGTTCTCGGCGATGCAGGCCGCCTTCGAGGGCGAAGGCGCTGCGAAAGATGCGGCGATACACGGTTTCTGGATATCACTGCTGATCCTTGCCGGGCTGATCGCGGCAAAGCTCACCCGCACCCTCCTCGACACCTACCTGATGCAGCGCTTCATCATCAGATGGCGGGTGTGGCTCACCCACCGGCTCACCGGCGACTGGTTGGACGGTGAGGCCTACTACCGCGGGCGGTTCATCGACCGCCCAATTGACAACGCGGACCAACGCATCCAGCAGGATATCGACATCTTCACCACCGGCACCGGACCCGAGACCAATACGCCGACCGTCGGCACCGCACAGACCCTGTTGTTCGGCACGGTCTTCGCGATCGTCTCGGTCATCGAGTTCACCCCGATTCTGTGGGGCCTGTCGGGCCCGTTGACCATCCTGGGTATCACGGTGCCCAAGGCGCTGTTCTGGATTGCGCTGCTGTACGTGGCCCTCACGACCGCGGTCGCGTTCTGGATCGGGCGGCCACTGATCCGGCTGTCGTTCCGCAACGAGTTGACGAACGCGGCGTTCCGGTACGCGCTGGTGCGGTTGCGCGATGCGGGCGAAGCTGTCGGCCTCTATCGGGGCGGACGCGCCGAACAGGGCCAGCTGATGACCAGGTTCGCCGCCATCATCACCAACTACCGGGCCTTCGTCCGCAGGGGCATCGCATTTCTCGGCTGGAACAGGTCGATGAACGACATCGTGGACCCGTTGCCGACGGTCATCCAGGCGCCACGCCTGTTCGCCGGCCAGATCCAGTTCGGCGATGTCACCCAGTCCTCGAGCGCCTTCACCCAGTTGCAGAGCTCGCTGTCGTTCTTCCGGTCCGTGTACGACGCTTTCGCCGGCTACCGGGCCGCGATCATCCGCCTGCACGGCCTGGTCGACGCCAACGAAACAGCAAGGGAGTTACCGTCATTGACCACCGTGGCGAGCACCGACGGTTCACTTGAGCTCGACGACGTCGAGGTGCGGACACCGGCGGGCGTCCGGCTCATCGACCCGCTGGATGTGCGGCTCGACCCGGGTGAGTCGCTGGTGATCACCGGGACGTCGGGCAGCGGCAAGACCACCCTGATTCGCAGCCTGGCACAGCTGTGGCCGTTCACCTCGGGCACGCTGCGTAGCCCGCAGGACGACACCATGTTCCTGTCGCAGCTGCCCTACGTGCCGTTGGGTGATCTGCATACGGCGGTGTCCTATCCCCATGAGGGCGGCCACTTTTCCGACGGTGAGATCCGGTCCGCGCTCGACACTGTCGCGCTCGGACACCTGGCGGGGCGCCTCGACGAGGTGGCCGACTGGGCGAAGATCCTCTCCCCCGGCGAACAGCAACGGATCGCGTTCGCCCGTGTGCTGCTGACCAGACCCAAGGTGGTCTTCCTGGATGAGTCCACGTCCGCGCTTGACGAGGGTCAGGAGTTCGCACTGTACCGAGCGCTGCGCGCGCAGCTGCCCGATTGCATCGTCGTCAGCGTCAGCCACCGTGGCACGCTCGAGCAGCACCACGATCGGCGGCTCGAGCTGTTGGGCGACGGTGCCTGGCGGCTCGCCTCCGTCGGCGAGCAGACGTAGCCAGCAGAGTCAGCGGCGCGCCGCCGCGTGCGCACCGGCCCGCCGGCCGAAGAACGACCCCTCTCCCAGCTGAGTGCCGCTGGCATAACCTTTTCCGTCCTCGGCGATGTTGGACGCGCAGGCGCCTGCCGCGTACAGACCGGGCACGGCCTGGCCATCCTCGCGCAGCACCTCACCGTCGATGGACACGGTCAGCCCGCCCATGGTGAATCCGGAGTACATCGCCACTCCGAGCGAGAGGTCGAACGCACCCCACGGCCCGGTGTCCTGCGCGGCAACGTAATCCGGCTGCTTGTGGAAGTCAGGATCGGAACCGTCGGCCGCGTTGGCGTTGTACCGGTCCAACGTGGCGGCAAGTTTTCCGGCCGGGATACCCAGTGCCTCTTCCATCTCGCCGACCGTCTCGTAGCCGTCGATGAACTTGATCAGCGGCATCTCCGGCATCTGCAGGTGCGCCTCGTCCACGATGAGGTAGGCCTGCTGATCGGGCTGCTCCAGCACGAAAGCCGAGGTGCGCGAGTGGTAGGAGTCCTCGGCGACGAAGCGCTGGCCCTGGTTGTTGACGACGACTCCGGTGAGCAGAATCTCCGGCGGATACGCCGCCGCGGTGATGAACAGCCCATCGAGATTCTTGGCGACGCCGCCGGCGGACACACCGAGCCGGATGCCGAGGCCGTCATCGTGCGGGTTGCCGAGGATGTAGGGCTCGACTTCGCCGTGGTGCTTGGTGCGCCGCTTCTTGCCCAGCGCGGGAGTGTGTTCTGCGACCATTTCGGGATTCATCGCAAACCCACCCGCCGCGATGACAACGGATTTCGCCTTGACCGCGCCGGTGTCACCGAAGCTCTTCCAGCGCACGCCGGCCACCGCGCCGTCGTCGAGCACCAGGTTGGTCGCCCCGGTCTCGTACCGGATCTCGACGCCGAGTTCGGCAGCCCGTTTGAGCAGCAGTTGGATCACCATGTCGGCCCCACCGAGTTCACCGGGCACCGGGACGGAATGCCCGCGCGGGGCCGGCTTGGCCTGCTCGCAGAACGGCCACACCTTCTCGTTGCCGGTGTAGGACAGCCCCTCGGTCCCCGGCGGGACCACCACCTTGCCCTTCCAGTAGCTCCGTTCGAACTGAAAACCCAGCGCCTCAAGCCAATTGAAATGCTCGACGCTGCCGTCACAGTAAGCCCGGATCTTGGCGAGGTCGGGCTTGCTGGACACTGCAACCAGGTATTTGTACATCTCCTCGGCGCTGTCATCATGACCGGTGGCCTGCTGCACCGCCGTGCCGCCACCGAGGTAGAAGTGCCCACCGGCCATCGATGTGGTACCGCCCGCGGCCGCGGCACGTTCCAGCACCAGCACGCGCGCGCCCGCCGTCGCCGCGCTCACCGCCGCGCATCCACCGGCGATGCCGAAACCGACGACCACGACGTCGAATTCGTCCGAGTACGTCGTGACGTCGACGGCGTTGATCGGGTCGGGAAGCTGCATCATCGTATTCTCCTCGCGCGAGCGTTCGTGGGTCTCACCGTTGCTCCTGTTTGATGTGATCGAAGAAGGCCCGGATATCGGGCGGGATGTGGGCGATCTCGATGTAGGGCACCCCGGCGTGGCTCGCACTCACATAGGCGAACTGCATCCCGCCGGGCATGGTCCCCTGCTGGATGACCGGGGTGCCGTCGGCTTCTGCGTCGCGCAGAGCCGCTTCGTAGGCGGGCAGGTCGGCGGCCTCGACGCAGACGTGGTGCAGTCCGGGGCCTGCGGCGTCGAGAAACTCGGTGTAGATGCTGGCCCCGCTCACCGGGGCGATGAGCTCGAGCTGCAGGTCGCCGGCGTAGCTCAGCGCGATGTCGGCGACGAAGTCCGCGGGCGCTCCCCGGTAGGTGCAGGTGTCCGGTCCGAAGTGAATTCCGGGCATCCGGATCCATTTCTTCGCGCCGAGCAGCCCGGTGAGTACGCGCTCGGTGGCGTCGAGGTCACGCGTCACCCACGCGATCTGGACAGGTGTCTGGTCAGGCATCGTCATGAGGATATCGCTGGCGCGCCGCAATAGCTAGAACGTGTTCTAGTTCTGCGGGTCTGCGCCGGCGCCCAACAGGCCGAGCAGTAAGTCGATCTGCACGTCGAACATGAGCGCAGGATCGGTGAGCGTGTCGGCGCCGTACTGGCCGAACACCTCGAGGCTGATCGCGCCGACGATCCCCGCCCACGACAGAATGCACCTAGCCACCACGGCGTCGTCGCCGGGAAAGGTGAACTCCGCCCGGAGCCGGTCGAAGTCTGCCGACAGAGGAGGCGCCGCAACGGTATTCGTCATGGCGATATCACCGGCGGCGACGCCGTCGGCAACCGCGGCGAACAACGACCTCACCACCCGGGTACCAGGGGCGACGGTGCGCTCGACAGGGGCCTGATAGCCCGGTACCGGACTGCCGTACAACAAGGCCCAGCGGGCAGGCTCCCCGACGGCCCACTCGCGGGCCGCCCGCGCGATCGCCCGCACCCGCGCGCGCCAGTCCGAACCGGAGTCGGCGGCATCCACCGCATCCGCCAACTCGGTATAGGCGTCCACCACCAGCAGGGTCAGCAACTCGTCGCGACCGGCGACGTAGCGGTAGACCGCGGACGACACCATCTCCAACTCCCGGGCGATGGCGCGCAGCGACAGGCCCGCCGCCCCGTCGACGGCAAGGTGTCGCCTGCCGATCTCGATGATCGCGGCCTCGATGCGCTCCCGGCTGTCCTGACGCTTGCCCATGTGGATGAGTCTGACACAAAACGAGATCACTGCTCTTGATTTGTCGCACCAGGTATGCCACGCTGATTTCGAGAGCACCGCTCTCGGAACTCACAATCGGCCCGAGGAGACTCCCCATGACCACGCGATACGACGCTCCGGGCCGGCTCGCCCGCACCGGCAACGAACTGATCCGCCGGCTCGCCGAATTCGGCGTCAGCATCGCCGGCACGACAGCCCTGAGGGTCCGCGGTCGCAGCACCGGTCAGGTGCGCACCGTGGTGGTCAATCTCATGACCGTCGACGGCAGGGACTACGTGGTGGCGCCCCGCGGCAATACCCAGTGGGTCCGTAACGCCCGAGCCGCCGGGCAGGTCACCACCGGGCCGCGCTGGCGCCGCCGTACCGTCAACGTCACGGAGGTCGCCGACGAGGCGAAGCCGATCCTGCTCAAGCGCTACCTCGACCGCTGGTACTGGGAGGTCAAAGGGCACGCAGGCGGACTGACGCCGAATTCATCCGAAACCGAGTTGCGCTCCGTCGCGCCGTCGATCCCGATCTTCGAATTGGCCGATTAAGGCTGCGGCACAATGTTATCGGCGATATTGCCAGAGGCCTGCACCACGTCCCCGCGCGCCTGTCCGCTGGCACTCTGCCACGAGACCGCGGCCGGGTACTGACCCCAGGTGCTGTTGAACATGCCGATGATGGCGGCCCGGCCGTCGGGCGTGACCACATAGACCGGTCCGCCCGAATCACCCTTCTGACTCACCACACCGTTGGCCATGGTGAACCAGCCGTTGTTGACGGCCTCGACCGTGCCGCAACTCTCACCGGTGATCACACCGAAATGACACACCGGCAGTCCCGGTGACGGCACGATCGCGGGATCCTCCACCAGTGGCCGCCCGCCGGGAAGGATGTTGTTCACCGCGACGTCACCGGCCAGCGCAATGACCTCCCAGTCGGAGATCATGTGGTTGGTGTCGATGGTGGCACCGTCGGGTGTGTTGTCCCGGAACGACGCCTGGTTACCGACGAAATTGCCGTCCCGGTCCGACACCGGACCGCTGCCCCGGCAATGACCTGCGGTATAGCCCAGCCTGGCTTGCGGATCCACGAAGCCCAGGGTGCAGGAGTTGGTGTCCTGGTGGACCTCCATGCCGGGATACACCAGGGCCCCTGGCGTCGCGTGCGCCGGGGACGGCCATGCGAGCAACAACGCCACCGGGGCGGCCGCCGCAATTGCCCGCCACACATTCAGCCACGGCTGGGGCACGGCGGGCCTCCGATCATTGGGCGGTCGTGGGGTTGCCAGCCTACCGTCGCGACCGCACTCCCACACGAAGACGGCCCGGACCGCTCGGTCCGGGCCGCCATTTCGTGCAGGTCAGGGAATCGTCAAAACCTGTCCGGGATGGATCAGGTCGGGGTTGGCGATACCGCTGGCGTCGGCAATCTGCTGGTACCGGTTGCCGTCGCCGTAGAAACGCTCGGCGATCGCCCACAGCGTGTCACCGGAAACCACCGTGTACGTCCGTGGTTCAGGCGCGGGTGGCGGTGGTGGCGGCGGCGGTGGCGCAGCAGGCGCGGGGGGCGCCGACTCCTCCACAGCAGCGGGTGCGACCTCGGGCGCGGCCTCCGGCGCCGGGGGCGGGGGCGGGGGCGGAGGCGGCGGCTCGGTGGTGTCGGTCTTCGACGACCACGCGGCCGAATCACCCGAGTAGAGCACCAGATTGCGGTCGTCCTGCAGGACGAGCTTCACATTCTTCTTGCCCTTGGTGTCCGTATGCCACACCGGCTTGTCGGCGGTGTACAGCACGAAGTTGCCGTCAGTCTGCACCTCGGCACGAACCACGTCCTGGCCGTTGGTGGAAGTCGACCAGACGGATTGGTCACGGGCGTACAACACCAGGTTGCCGTCATCCTGCAACGTCAGCGTGTACGCGCCGTTGTTGGAAGTAAGCGACCCCCCCTTTTCCAGCTTCTGTCCTTCGGTCAGTGTGTCTCCCACGCAATGCCCCTTTCGTGACCGGAAGTCGACTCAGCGCCGACCCCGCCGAGCTTACTGATCTCGCTTTTGATTGTGTGCCGTTCTGCTCGGCCCAATTCAAACGTCATGCAAACTTTTGGCGTCGGCCCCGATCTGCCTACGGTGCGACCGGTCAGGAATCGAATCCGAGGCCGAGCGCATCGAGAGTCCGCAGCAACACATTGCGCCGCCCCGCAGCATGGTCGGCCCGGTCCAGCGACCAGTGAGTGGCCTGTATTCCCATGCTGGCCAACGGTTCCGGCGGAAATGGGAGCGGTCGTCGGCGGACCATCTCCAGCTCGGTGCGCGGCGTGGCGACGCCATCGAGCAGATCGAGGCAGACATCGGCGGCGAAGCGGGTTGCCGCGACCCCGAGACCGGTGAATCCGTTGACATAGGCGACGCGGCCGTGGCGGGCCAGTCCCCAGTGCGCGCAGAACCGGGTGTTCGTGTCGATCGCACCTGCCCACCGGTGACTGAACGTCACGTCGTCGAGTTGTGGGAAGGTGAGGAAGAAATGCGCCGCCAGCCTGCGGTAGGTCGCCGACCGGTCCTCGTAGTGTGCTTTGACTTTGCGACCGAAGTGGTAGACGGCGTCGTACCCGCCCCAGACGATGCGGTTGTCCATGCTGAGCCGGTAGTAGTGGAACTGGTTCGCGCAGTCGCCGACTCCCTGACGGCCGCGCCAGCCGATCCGCGCCAGCTGTTCCTCGGTCAGCGGCTCGGTGGCCAGCACGTAGTCGTAAACCGGCACGGTATGAAACCTGTTGCGACGCAGCAGGCTCGGGAACACATTGGTGGCCAGGACCACTCTGCGCGCAGTGATGGCGGCCCCGCCGGTGTCGATGCGCACGGTCGAGCCGGAGCCCAATGACCGGGCCGTGGTGTGTTCGAAGATACTCACCCCGGCGTCGGTGCACGCCCGGGCCAGTTCGATCGCCAGCTTCGCGGGGTGCACGATGGCGCAGGTGTCGGGTTCGAACAGCCCGGCCAGGTAGGTCGGCGAATCGACCTGCGCGCGGACCGCTTCGGTGTCCAGCAGGGTGCCGTCGCCCGCGGCCGCCGATTCGGCCAGCCAGTCGACCTGGTGCGGCTCGGTGGCGACGGTCAACATGCCGGTGCGCTGCCATTCCGCGTCCAGGTTCAGCCGCTCGATATCGGCAGCCATCCCGTCGAGGTTGTCCAGCCCCATCGCGTTGAGCTCATCGATCTCGTTGGGCCAACGCGACTTTCCGTTCTCATCCCCATGGGTCAGGCTGGCATCGACGAATCCGCCGTTGCGCCCGGACGCCGCCCAGCCGACGCGACGGCCGTCGAGCAGCACGATCCGCCACTCGGGATGGCGTTCGGCGGCGTGCAGCGCCGTCCACAGCCCCGTATAGCCCGCCCCGACCACCGCGAGGTCGCAATCGGTCGACGCGGTCAGTGTCGGATGATCCGGCCGTGCAATGTCCAGCCACACCGAGCCCAGCGTGCTCGACCCCAGCGCACGATCGATCAGTGCAGGGTCGACGTGGGCATCAAAAACGGTCTGCACACCGCGGACATTACGGGGCGGCAGGCAGCTGCACTGCGGTCATGAGGTGATTCACCGGAAGTTGAGCACCTCTTGGCCCCAGGCGGCATGCAGGTCGCGATCCAGATCGGTGACTGTCTTGTCCTGTTTGTCGATCACCAGGGCGGACCGGTCCGCGGGGCGGTACGGCCGCCAGACCGGTTCACCCGGCGCACCGCACGGTTGTCCGGTGGTGGCGAAGTTCACCCAGCGGCGCCGCATGCGTCGCGATACCCCCCGGCCGTGCTTGAGCCCGCCCAACTTGAACGTCGGATCCTTCGGTCCGGCAACCAGATTGCCCCACACGTAGGGCAGCTCGGTGGCGTGCGCCGCGCCGAGTTGCAGCAGCCGCAGCATCGGAGTGGAGAAATCGAACCGGTAGAGATACACCGGCGCGGCCGCGCTGTGTCCTTCGGCGAACCACAGTGACGGCATCCGGAAGCCGACATCGCGGGCCACACCCATGCCGCGAGCCCTGGTGCGCAGGCCCGAATACGCTGACGCGATCTGCGCTTCGGTCGGCAGTTGCAGGCCGGGCTGCTCGGCGGCGATCCCGGCGAACATCTCCCTGATCGCTTCCGGCGTGATCGGCATCAGCGGCGACTTCATCCAGCGGAACAGCGCGGCTTCGTGCTTGTTGGTGCCGATGATCAAGGGCACGGGATGGGTACGGCCCTCGCGGGCGAGCTTCACCGGATAATCCGGCACCACATCGCCGTCGACGTAGGGGGCGAACGCCAGGGTGCCCGGGGTCTGGGTCGGGACCGCGTTGAACACCTCATGGGACGCGGCGAGGATCGCGGCGATCGGCACCTGCGCCAGCCGGCCGGTGTCCTCGGGGCCGATGCCCAGTCGGTTGAGCAACTGTTTGGCGACGCTGCGTGAACGCTCGGCATCGTAGATCGACGTCGCCGGGGAACTCTGCGCGATCGCGGCGCTGAACAAACCCTCGGCGGCCGGGCTGGCCAGCAATGTGGTGACGATGCCACCGCCCGCCGACTCGCCGAACAGCGTCACCCGGGCGGGGTCGCCGCCGAATGCGGCGATGTTGTCGCGCACCCACCGCAGTGCGGCCAGTACGTCACGTAAGCCGAGATTGGTGTCGAAACTCACTGTGCTCGAACCAGATTTCGCGGTGAGATCCGACAGGTCCAGGAAGCCGAAGGCGCCGAGGCGGTAGTTGACGGTGACGATCACGACATCGCCTTCGGCGGCCAGCACGCGGCCCCGGTACAGCGGCTGGCTCGCCGAGCCGAGGACGTAGGCGCCGCCGTGCGCCCACACCATCACGGGCTTACCGTCCCCCGGTTGGGTACCCGACGGCGCCCAGATGTTGAGTACGAGGCTGTCTTCGGACTGGCTACCGCCGAGGTCGAGCGGTATCCGGGGGTCGATCGGCTGCGGACAGACCGGACCGACGGCGGTGGCGTCGGCGACCTCGCGCCACGGACAGGGCGGGGTGGGCGCCCGCCAGCGCAACGCGCCGACGGGGGCGGCGGCGTACCGAACTCCCTGCCAGACCTTGACCGTCCCGTCGTCGGATCCGCGAACCGGTCCGTACTCGGTGTCGACGACGGTCATGGCGGCTCCTCGGTGACGCAGCAGCAGTGAACTCTCCCACGGTACGCAGACGGACCACCACGCACCGTCGGATAGGTTGGTGCGGTGCAAAAATGGGCGCTGCTGGCGGCGGCGATCGTCACCGAAGTCGCGGCCACGCTCTCGCTGCGGGCGTCTCAGGACCACGCCGGCTGGCTGCTCGTGGTCGTCAGCGGCTACCTCGGCGCCTTCGTGTTGTTGACGCTGGTGTTACGGGCCGGAATGCCGGTCGGCGTCGCCTACGGCATCTGGGGTGCGCTGGGGACCGCCGCCACCGCGGCGCTGGCGGCCGTCCTGTTCGGCGACCCGTTCACCTGGCCCATCGCGGCCGGTATCGGTCTGATCATCGGCGGCGTCCTGCTGGTCGAGCTGGGTTCGCGCCCGTCGGAACAGCAGTCATGATGTGGCTGGCGCTGATCGGCGCGATCATCGTCGAGGTGGGTGCGACGTTGGCACTGCGCGCCTCGGACGGGCTGCGTCGCAGGGTGTGGATCGCACCGGTGATCCTCGGATACGTGCTGTCGTTCTACCTGTTGTGGGTGGCGTTGTCACTGGGTGTGCCGGTCGGCATCGCCTACGGCATCTGGACGGCGTGCGGTGTGGCGCTCGTGGCGCTCGCTGCACGGTTTCTGTTCCGCGAGCCGCTCACTCCGGTGATGATGCTGGGCATCGCGCTGATCGTGTCGGGGGTGTTCACGATCGAGTTGGCCGGTGTGACGCACTGACGGCACGCGCCGCCATGGCAAACGCGGTCCCCAACGAGCCGGCCAGCACCACCGTCAGCACGCCCGCCACAGGCACTGCCAGCAGGCCCGCACGTAAGCCGTGGGCGTCGGCGACGACTCCCACCAACAAGGGCGCGCCGAAGAACCCCACCCGCATCAGCCATGTCACCACGGTCAGACCGGATCCGGGACGCAGACCGGGTAGTTGATCCGCCGCATGCATGGCCGCCGGGATCAGCGTGGCGACGCCCAGTCCGGCGGCCCCGAACCCGGCAATGCTCCCGACGACCGACGGGAATGCCAGCGCTGCGCCCATTCCGGCGGCGGTGATCACGCCGCCTGCACGCACCACCGCCGGTTCACCGAAGCGATCGACGAGCCGGTCACCGAGAAGCCGTCCCACGAACATGAAACCCACCAGCGCGACGTAGCCGAACACCGCGACGGCAGGCGCAGCGTGCAGGGTGTCCCGCATGTACAACGTGGCCCAGGAACTCCCGGCGTCCTCGACGGTGGCGCCGGCGATCGCGATCAGCACCAGTGCCAGCAGCACCAGGAATACGCGCGGGCTCGGTCGGGTGCCCACCGCCGCCCGGGTCGAAGGATGATCATCGTGGTCAGGGCCGGGCAGCAGAAACCGGTAGGCGGCCAGCACCACCGCGATACAGCACACCGCGGCCACCGTCAGGTGCGTGCCACGCGGCACGTGGAGTGCGATCGCGGCGGCACCGGCCAGCCCGCCCGATATCGCTCCCACTGCCCACACCGCGTGCAGGGAGTTGATGATCGACCTGCCGTACTTGCGCTGCAACCGCAATCCGTGGGCGTTCTGCGCGACGTCGGTGATGGCGTCACAGGCACCGGCCACGAACAACGCCCCCGCCAGCGCCGCCGGCGTCGGCGCCAGGCCGGCGAACACGACGAACACCGCGAGCCCGATCGTGGCGACGACCGCAACCCGGCTGGATTGGAATCGACGGATCAGCACCCCCGCGGTCAGTCCCGCCACCAGCGCCCCGCCCGAGAACGCCGCGACGGCCGCACCGTATACCGCGTTGCTCAGGTGCAGGTCAGCTTTGATTTCCGGATACCGCGGCAACAGGTTGGCGAAGATGGCGCCGTTGGTCAGAAACAGGGCCGCAACGGCGATACGGGCTCGCCGGTCCGACGTCGTGGCCGAATCCGGCTGCCCTGAACCCACTTCGGCGACACTACCGCGCCCGGGCGGGGATCAGCGCGCCGCCGACACCAGCCGTTCACTGGTCTGCCAGAGGTCGCGCGCCAGCTCCTCGTCGTAGGAATCTTTCGAGGACCGCAGGCGGCGGGTGCCCGCGAAGTAGGCACCGGTGACGCCGTCGAGTGCCGGATCGGCGACCAGCGCGGCCAGGTTGATGCCCGAGCGGCGGACGCTGTGCACCCCGGGCACCATCCGCAGCACCGGTCTGAGCAGACGCCAGGCCAGCTGCTGGCCTGGTGAGTAATCCCGCGACAGTCCCGACGCCGGCATCAGGCCGGGATCGAACGCGTTCACCGCCACGCCCTTGGCGCCGTGGCCCAGGCGGCGGTCCAGCTCGTAGGTGAAGAACATGTTGCACAGTTTGGAGGTGGTGTAGCGGCGCCGACCTTCTTCGCCCGTCAGCCCACCGGGCGCGGGCCGGAGGAGTTCGTCAGCGGTGGTGTAGCGCGGCGCGGGCATGCCGGTGAACTTGTCCGGATCATGGGTGCCGCTGCTGACCACCAGGATCCGGGCCGGGGTCCGCAGGTTGTCGAGGAGTTGGTTCACCAACGCGAAATGTCCGAGATGATTGACGCCGAACGTCATTTCGTAACCGTCGACAGTTGTCTGGGTGCCACCCACGAATTGCAGACCGGCGTTGCACACCACCGCAGTCAGCGGCGGGAGGCCCAATTGCGGCAGGCCGGTGGCGAAGTCACGCACCGATCGCAGCGACGCCAGGTCGAGTGCACTGACCGTGGTGCGTTCGGGTTTACCGAGCCTGGCTGCCGCGTCGGTCCCACGGGCGGTGTCGCGCACGGCCAGGACCACGTGCCAACCCGGCCCGGATTCCAGTAGTGCGCGTGCACATTCGAATCCGAGCCCGGTGTTGGCACCGGTGATCACGACAGTTCTGCCGGTGTTGTCGGTCATTGTTCCTCCAGGAGTATCGGGATGAGGGCGGTGACGGCCTGCCAGAGCCTGCGGTACATGCGCACGACATCGGTGCTGTCGGGCTCGAGGTGCCTGGCGAAGAACACCCCGTCGGATTGCGCGACCGCGAACGCGGTGAGTTCGTCCACCACCCGCCGCGCACGGGCGGGAGCTACGTCGGCCGGCAGTAACCGGCGCACAGCGTCGGCGAACCGCGTGATCGCGGTGTCGCGCACCGTGCGCACCACCGCAGTGACCGCGGGATCGTCGCTGCGCTCCAGTGAAAGCAGGTACAGAAACCGCAGGAATTCCGGGTGCTGTGACTGCAGATCCGCGGTGATGGCCAGTTGCTCGTCGGTTGTCGCCTCGGTGGGGATCGCGGCGAAGAAGCGCTCGGCGCCGCGTTCCATGACCGCAGCCAGCACGCCGTCCTTGGAGCCGAAATGCCAGTAGATCGAGCTGGCAGGCAGTCCGCAGGCCTTGCGGATGTCGCTGATCGACGTGGCGGCGTAGCCGCGCGTGGCCATCAGCTGCTCGGTGGCATCGAGGATCTGCTCACGCGAGTTCGCGCCCTGTTGCTGTTTCTTCGTCAGCGTCCGCTCTGTATTGATCATTACATACAGACTATATGCCACGGTGCACCGCCGGTGAGAGCGATGCAACTTTTTCGCACCGAGCGCACACCCGGCGCGCCGCGATGGCACGCTGAACTGGTGGCGAGCACCGAGGAACTGACCGGACTCTTCCCGCCGGGGAGCCACCTCGGCGACGACGGCACCCTGACCGTCGGAGGCTGCCGGCTCGACCGGATCGCCGCCGAGTTCGGTACCCCGGTGATCGTCGTCTCCGAAGCGGCGCTGCGGGCGCAGGCGCGCGACTACCTGGCGGCGTTCCGCGCCCGCTGGCCCCGCTCCGACGTGGCGTTCGCGTCAAAAGCGTTCCCGTGCACAGCTGTACAGCGGGTGATGGCACAAGAGGGGCTCCACCTCGATGTCGCGGGCGGCGGGGAGGTCTTGTCCGCGCTCAAGGCCGGGGTGGATCCGGCCCGGCTGATCCTGCACGGCAACGCCAAGACGGACGAGGAGCTGGTGCTCGCCATCGCCAACGACGTCGGCCTGGTGGTGGTCGACAATTTCGACGACATCGACCGCCTCGAGCGGATCGTGCCGCGGGGCCGTCGACAACCCTGCCTGGTGCGGGTCATCCCCGGGGTCGATGCACACACCCATGCCTCGCAGGCCACGGGGCACGCCGGTTCGAAGTTCGGGCTGTTACCGGAGGATGCCCGCGCCGCGATTGCGCGGATCGAGGCCAGCGGGCGGCTGCGGCTCGACGGCCTGCACACCCATGTCGGTTCACAACTGCTCGACGTCGAGCAACTGGCGGCCGCGGTGGCACCGATCGCCGCACTCGGCACGTTCGAGGTGTACGACCTCGGCGGCGGGCTCGGGGCCCGTTACACCTACGACGAGCATCCGCCCGGCCTCGACGAGTACGCCGAGGCGATGGTGACCCGGGCCCGCGCGCTGCTGCCCGCCGAGAGCCGGATCATCGTGGAGCCGGGCCGCAGCATGGTCGCGACCAGCGCCTGCACGCTGTACCGCGTCACCACCGTCAAGCGCCAACCAGGTCCGATCACGCATGTGGCCGTCGACGGCGGCATGGGCGACAACCTCGAAGTGTCACTGACCGGTCAACGGTTCGAGGCCACCCTCGTGAACCGGGTCGGCGGCGGCGAGCGCGTCAACGTGGTCGGCAGACACTGCGAATCAGGCGACCAGCTCGTCGACGGCGTACCGCTGCGCGACCCGGCGGTCGGTGATCTGCTGGCGGTGCCGGTCACCGGCGCCTACTGCTACACCATGTCCAACCAGTACAACGGTGCCCGCCGGGTCCCGGTTGTGTTCACCCACAACGGAAATGCCAGGCTCGTGGTGCGCCGGGACACCTGGGACGATCTACTGGTCCGCGATGTCGACTGACGCGATCGGTCCGTGGGCACCAAGATTGTCCCCATGACTGGACCGTCCCCGGCACTGATCGAGCTCGCCCGCCGCCACGGCGTGGCCACCGAGTACGACGACTGGACGGGCGTGCGCACCATGGTGGCGGAGGCCACGCTGGTGGCGGTGCTCGCGGCGCTGGGCGTGCCGGCAGGCACCGAGCGCGAATGTGCCGACGCGCTGGTCGCTCACGATCACGACTACTGGCAGCGTTCGCTTCCGCCGATCGTGCTCGGCCTAGATGGAGTGGCGTCGAGTTTCTGGGTGCACGTCACCCACGGCGACCCGGTCGAGATCACGCTGGCACTCGAGGACGGTACCGAGCGCACGGGTCTGCGCCAGCTGGAGAACAACCGGGCACCGTACGCACTCGGTGACCGACAGATCGGCGAGGCCACCTTCGAGCTCCCCGCGGACCTACCCCTTGGATATCACCGGCTGAAACTGACGGTGGGCCCGTTCGTGACCGACACCCCGGTGGTGGTCTCCCCCGCCACCCTCACGCTGCCCGCCCGCCTCGGCGAGCGGCGCACCTGGGGGCTGACCACCCAGCTGTACAGCACCCGGTCACGAAACTCCTGGGGCACAGGTGATCTCACTGACCTCACCGACCTCGCGGTGTGGTCGGCGGCCGAACACGGTGCAGGCTACATCCTGGTCAATCCGCTGCACGCGGCCGCGCCGACAGCACCGATGGAGCCGTCGCCGTACCTCCCGACCTCCCGTCGCTTCGTCAATCCCCTGTACCTGCGGGTGGAAGCCATCCCCGAATACGCCGCGATGCGGCGCCGGGCCGGCATCCGCGAGGCACGTGCGGCGATCCAGGCGCGCGCGGCCGGTGCCGCCCTGATCGACCGCGACGCCGCATGGCAGGCCAAACGTGTTGCGCTGGAACAGGTATACCGCGTGTCGCGATCAGCGGGCCGAGAGTTGGCATACACCGCCTACCGCGCCAGGGAAGGGCGCAGCCTGGACGACTTCGCGATCTGGTGCGCGCTGGCCGAACAGCACGGCAGCAACTGGCACACCTGGCCGACAGAACTGCAGCATCCTGGCAGCCCGGCGGTCGCGGCGTTCGCCGCGGAACATTCCGGTGCGGTCGATTTTCACCGGTGGCTGCAGTGGCAACTCGACGATCAGCTCACCGCCGCCCAGGCCACCGCGGTGCAGGTGGGCATGGAGCTGGGCATCATGGGCGATCTGGCAGTCGGCGTCGACCCCGACGGGGCCGACGCGTGGGCCCTGCAGGACGTGCTCGCCCTCGGCGTCTCGGCGGGTGCGCCGCCCGATGAGTTCAACCAGCTCGGCCAGGACTGGTCGCAACCACCGTGGCGGCCCGACCGGCTCGTCGAGCAGGCCTACCGACCGTTCCGCGCGTTGGTCAACACGGCGCTGCGCCATGCCGGCGGAGTACGCATCGACCACATCATCGGCATGTTCCGGTTGTGGTGGATACCGAAAGGGGCCGCGCCGACGGCGGGGACCTACGTGCGCTACGACCACGACGCGATGATCGGCATCATCGCGCTGGAGGCGCATCGCGCCGGTGCCGTGGTGGTCGGCGAGGACCTCGGCACGGTCGAACCGTGGGTGCGGGACTATCTGCGCGACCGGGGCCTGTTCGGCACCTCGATTCTGTGGTTCGAGTCCGACGAGTCCGGCGGGCCCCTGCCTGCACAGCGCTGGCGGGAGAACTGCCTGTCCTCGGTCACCACCCATGACCTGCCGCCGACCGCCGGATATCTGGCAGGTGCACACGTCCGCCTGCGGGAGAAACTCGGTCTACTCACCCGACCGGCCGCCGAGGAACTGGCCCAGGACCGTGCCGCCCAGTCCGCCTGGCTCGATGAGCTGCGCCGCGTCGGACTGCTCGGCCCGGACGCCGACACCGAGGCCACCGTCGGGGCGCTGTACCGCTATCTCGGCCGTACCCCGTCGAAACTGCTGGCGCTCTCCTTGGCTGACGCGGTCGGTGAACGGCGGACACAGAACCAACCCGGCACGACCGACGAATACCCGAATTGGCGGGTGCCGCTCGGCGGCCCGGACGGGCGGCAACTGCTGCTGGAGGACGTGTTCGACGACCCTCGGGCAGCGGCGCTGGCCGGCGCCATGGCGGAGGTGACGGCAGCCCACGCCCGGCCCCCGCTGTAACGCAACGGGGCGCTGTTCCGGTTTCACTATTGTCACAGCTGCGATATGTTCGCACCGCACCCGACTGACGGAGATCTCGTGAAGAAGCTTGTTGTGCTCGGCAGCGGCCTGGTCGCCGCCGGCTCGATCGCCCTGTTCGCCGCCGGGACAGCCACCTCCGATCCCAACACGGGCCAGTACAACGTCGTAGGTGAGCCCTACCTCAAGGCCCTGTCGATCCTGAAGAGTCAGGGCGTGAAGGCGACGTTCGGCGGCTCGTTCGGCAGCTCGCTGCCCCAGTCCGAATGCCTGGTCGACTCCCAGAAGGTCAACTCCAACGGCAAGATGATCCTGATGCTGGACTGCAGCGACAAGGCCGCCGAGACGGCGGCGGATTCCGCGGTTCCCGGTGGTCCGACAGTCGGCAGCAACGGTGTCACGACCGTGACGCCGACGCCGGTGGTGCCGATCGCAGGCGCACCCGGTGCCGGGACACCGCCGCCTGCCTGAGGCATGACAACGCGGGTCACCGAACCCGGTACCCGCGTTCCCACCTAGTTTCGTAGACTGCAGGGACACTCGCTCGAGGAGGCCCGCAATGCTGCGTCCACTGAGGTTCGACAACGAGATCGACCCCGGCCCGGTACAGATCCAGGCCCGCAAGGTTCACTTCGACCTCACCGGTATCCCGTTGCACTGGATCCCCGGCCATCCCGTCGCCTCGACCATGGTGAACCTCTTCAACGTCGTGCTTCCGGCGGCCGAACACTGGTTTGTCGCGACGTTCAACGAGGCGCTCCCGTACGTGCGCGACGCCAAGCTGGCCGACGATATGCGCGGTTTCATCGGACAGGAAGCCACGCACGCCGAGACGCACGATCAGGTGATGGAGCAGTTCCTCACCGGACACGGTGTGGACTACGCGCCGATGCTCACCCTGGTCGAGCACGTCTTCACCAAGATGCTCGCGCCGAAGCCCTCGACTGATCCGCAGCGCAGGCTCAGCGACCTGTGCGACCGGTTGTGGCTCATCGCCGCCATCGAGCACTACACCGCGGTGCTCGGCGATTTCGTACTGAACTGCAACTGGGAGGACTTCGACGCCGACCCGACATTGACCGACCTATTCCGCTGGCACGGCAGCGAGGAGGTGGAGCATCGCAGCGTGGCCCACGATGTCGCGGTCTACTTCCAGGACAGCTACTTCAGCCGGGTCAGGGCCATGTCCATCGCCGCGGCGGCGGTCTTTGTGTTCTTCCAACGCGGTACCTGGGATCTGGTCAAGCGAGACCCGACCATCGACGTGAGCTGGTGGCGGATGAACCGCCTGCGCATGCGGGATTCCAAGCTCGGACTGCTGCCGAAGTTCGCCACCATGTTCGGCATCCAGACGCTCACGTACTGCCGGCCTTCCTATTCGCCGGAGGAGATGGGTTCGACGGCCCAGGCAGTCGCCTACCTGGCCAGTTCACCAGCGGCGCGGGCCGCGCACCTCTGACGGGAGTCTCATCGATGCCACTGTTGTCGCGCTACCGGCAGTTGCCGCCGAGCACCTCTGGGCGCTTCCGGCACGATCCGATGGTGGGTATGGCCGAAGTCGCGATCACCACGATGTGGGGTTTGACCCGGTATGTCCGCCGGGCGAAACAACCGCAGGAGCTGAACCGGACCACCGTGTTGACCGTGGTGGACCGCGAGGTGGTGGCCCACGATCAGGACGTCATCGCGCTGACGCTGGCCGACGCCACCGGCGCGGCGCTGCCGCCGTGGCATCCCGGCGCGCACATCGACGTTCACCTGCCGAGCGGACGGGTGCGGCAGTACTCCCTGTGCGGCAATCCGGGCTCGACCGCGACGTACCGGATCGCGGTGCGCCGCATACCCGGTGGCGGCGGCGGTTCGGTCGAGGTGCACGACACGCTGCGGGTCGGCGCCCGGCTGACCACGCACGGTCCACGCAACGCGTTCCCGCTCACAGTGCCCGGCTACGGCTCACCCACCCAGAGGTTCCGATTCATCGCCGGAGGCATCGGCATCACGCCCATCCTGCCGATGCTCGGGCTCGCACAACGGCTGGGCAGCGACTGGTCGATGGTCTACGCGGGGCGCAATCGTGACAGCCTGCCGTTTCTCGGCGAGTTGGCCCGGTTCGGTGACCGGATTCAGATCCGCACCGACGACGTCGAGGGTCTGCCGACCGCGTCCGAGTTACTCGGCGACTGCCCCGACGCGACCACCGTTTACGCCTGCGGCCCGGCGCCGATGCTGACCGCCATCCGCGCCGAGCTAGCGGATCGGGACAACATCGAGCTGCATTTCGAACGCTTCGCCGCACCACCGGTACTCGACGGTGCGCGCTTCTCGGCGTCGGTGGCCTCCACCGGGGCCACTGTCGATGTCGATGCCGACGAAACCCTGCTGGCCGCCTTGGGCCGCGCGGGGGTGGCCGCACCGTATTCGTGCCAACAGGGTTTCTGCGGTACCTGCCGCGTCAGGGTGCTCGACGGAAACGTGCAGCACCGCGACGCGCTGCTCACCGACCCTGAGCGGGCTGCAGGCTACATGCTGACCTGTGTGTCGCGCGCGGACGCGGGCGAGCGACTGACCCTCGATCTGTAGCCCTCGGCGGTACTATTCCGCGCATGCCGTTGGCCGCAGGCGCGATGTTCGCCGGGTACACGATCGTGCGACCGTTGGGCTCCGGCGGCATGGGTGAGGTGTACCTTGCGCGCCACCCGCGGTTGCCCCGTGAGGACGCCCTCAAGGTGCTGCCCGCCGCCATCTCTGCCGACGGCGAGTACCGCGAACGGTTCAACCGTGAGGCCGACATCGCCGCCTCACTGTGGCATCCGCATATCGTCGAGATCCACGACCGCGGTGAAGATCAGTGCCTGCTGTGGATCTCCATGGATTACGTGGACGGCATCGACGCCGCACGGCTGTTGCACGAACGTCATCGTGGCGGCATGTCCAGACATCAGGTCTGCGAGATCGTGTCCGCGGTCGCCGATGCCCTCGACTATGCCCATCAACGCGGGCTGCTGCACCGCGACGTCAAGCCCGCCAACATCCTGTTGGCCCAACCGGGTACCGAACATCAGCGGATCATGCTGGCGGACTTCGGCATTGCCCGGTATGCCGATGAGGTCAGCGGCCTCACCGCCACCAACATGACGGTGGGCACGGTGGCCTATGCTGCGCCCGAGCAGCTACTGGGCAATGACCTCGATGGCCGCGCCGACCAATATGCCCTGGCCGCCACCGCATTTCACCTGCTCACCGGAAAGCCGCCGTTCGAACACTCGAACCCCGCCGTGGTGATCAGCCAGCACCTGTCCGCCTCCCCACCGTCGCTGACCGTGCACCGGCCCGAACTCGCAGCGCTCGATCCGGTGCTGGGCAAGGCCCTGGCGAAAGACCCCAAGGACCGCTTTGCGCGGTGTGCCGATTTCGCGCAGGCGCTGCGTCATCGTCTCGACGACGACACCGTCACCCGAGCAGCGCCGGTCGCCGAGCAGCGCCACGACTCCCGATCGCCACTTCGGCCCGCGGTGATCGTGCCCGCGATACTGGCCGTGCTGCTGATAGCCGCGATTGTCGTTGCGGTGGCGGAGTTTCGGCGAGCGGATGAGCGTCCGGTGGCGAGCACGTCCACGTCGCTCACGAAGACACCGCTCCCCAAGGCACCGCCCTCCCCCGCGCCACCGCCACCCGCAACGCCCTCGGCCAGCACCGTGAACACCGCGGCAGCCACCGCGGCACCGGCGGCTGTGATCGGCGCCGACTGCGCGCCGGTGGGTGCGACCGCGAGCACCGCCGACGGATCGACCGCCTACTGCTCGACGCTGCAGACCACCGGCACCTCGATCTGGTCGTTGAACCAGGGCGTCATCCCGAGCCCGACGGTGACCACCGAGCCGACCGATGAACCGTTGCCCCTGATGGAGGAGTCCCCGGTGCGGGTGTGTATGCAACAGACCGGTATGACGCGACGGGAATGCCGTGAGTCGATCCGTCGCAGTAACGGCCTGCGATGAAGTACGCAGTCCTCGCCCCGGTTGCCGCCGGCATCACCGCAGACCCCGGATGGATGTCGACGTTCGCCCGGCATGTCGAGGCCTGTGGGTTCGAGTCCATCGTGGTCGTCGAACACACCGTGCTGATGTCGCAGTACGCCAGCGTCTATCCGTATGACAAGTCCGGACGCGTTGAGCTGCAGGCCGATTGCCCGGTGCCGGATCCCCTGGACCTGCTCGCGTTTCTGGCGGGCCAGACCAGTCGCCTCGGCCTGGCCACCGGGGTGCTGGTGCTGCCGAACCACCACCCGGTGGTGCTGGCCAAGCGGGTGGCCACCGTTGACGCGCTCAGCGCCGGCAGGGTCCGGTTGGCCGTCGGCGCGGGTTGGCTCAAAGAGGAGGTGCAGGCGTGCGGCACCGACTTCGCCAGCCGCGGCCGCCGCGCCGACGAACAGATCGCGGTGCTGCGCGCCTTGTGGGAGACCCGGGCCGACGGGGCTCAATTCCATGGCGAGTTCTTCGATTTCGATCATGCGATGTGCTATCCCAAGCCGACCCGACGGGTGCCGATCCACATCGGCGGCCACAGCCGCGCCGCGGCGCGCCGGGCGGGCCGGTTGGGCGACGGGTTCCAACCGCTGGGCGTCGGCGGGCCGGAACTGTCCGGACTGCTCGAGGTGATGCGGTCCGCAGCACGTGACGCCGGGCGTGACCCGGACACCCTGGAGGTATCGCTGGGACACCTGGTCGCCAAGGTCGACGCCGAGCGCGCCGGACGCCTGGCCGAGCTGGGTGCCGACCGGCTGGTGCTGGCCATGCCCCCGCTGACTGATGTCGATGAGGCGGCCGAGGTGCTCTCGGCGTGTGCGCAGCGGTTGGGACTCGCGACGTGACCCTCGCCGTCGCCGACCGGTTGGCGTTGGCCGACCTGGTACACCTGTACGCAGCCGCGGTCGACGACCGCCGATTCGATGACGTTGCCGGGTTGTTCACCGAGACAGCCGAATTGCGGCTACCGGAGCCGCCACATGCGCTTGATCCGGTACGGCACTGGCATGGCCGCGACGGAGTCCGCGCGGCACTGACCGCGCTTGGTGAAGTGCCGCGGACACAACACGAGATCGTCGGCGAGGTGTACGCGGAAGGCAGCGGTGCCGGCTACGCGCTGGGCCGGATCACGGCCGTGGCACACCATTGGAGTTTCGGTGCGGACCATCCGACCGACCTGGTGTGGCACCTGCGTTATGACGACGAATACCTGCACACGCCCGGGGGATGGCGCATCCATGGACGCGCGCTGACCATCAACGCTATCGAGACCCGGCCGCTGCGTCGCCTGCGGGGCCACCCTCCTGACAGCCGGCCACCACCGGCGCGCTCATCAGCTGATCCAGCAGCGGGCGCTGCCCGGCCAGCAGCTTCACCCGGGCCACCGCCACCGGAAACCACTCGGCGCGGTCGATTTCGGGGAACTCCCTGATCCGGCCCGATCCTTTCGGCCACTCCATGCTGAATGTCTCGCTGCGCGCCTGCGCCACGTCGAAGTCACCGTGCACCGCGAAGGCGGTGACCACCTTGCCGCCGGCCTGACGCACCGGGGTCAGATCGAGCCGCGGGCCGGCCGGTGGAGCCGATCCGAGTTCCTCGGCGAATTCCCGCTGAGCCGCCGCCCAGGGGTCTTCGTCATCGGCATACTCCCCTTTCGGCAGCGACCATGCTCCGGCATCCTTCCTGGCCCAGAACGGTCCGCCCGGATGCGCGAGCAGTACTTCGACGACATCGCCGACAATCCGGTACAGCAGCAGTCCGGCGCTGAGTTTCGGCATTCGGTGCACGCTACGCGCATTCGGCGACGACACGAGGCGTCGGCCCGTAGCCTCATCGTGGTGAGCGATCAGTCCGCATCCGCCGAATATCAACCCCGCTGGCAGTTGGACATCCACGACGATCCCACCATCGCGTTCGACCGCCGGACCGAGACCATCGTCAAGATTCGCACCGGCGAGAGTTGCCATCTGGGGAGCTACCCCGGGTTCGCGATCACCGAGCCGGACCGCGTGCTGGTCACGAGCGGCCACGCGCCGCCGATCGGAAAGTGGTACGTCACCGGCGAGGAGTGACGTCTAGTCGCCTGCATCACTTTGCTAGACGAATGTGCTGACCATCACTTCACACCCTGAGACCGCCGTCTCAGTCCGCCCCGCCAGATGACGTGGCGCACCGGCTTTTGAGCGGTTTTCGGCCTTCCGAACATAATTTTGTGCTGCCGGAATTAAATCCCTGAACTGCTGGTTTAAGAGAATGTAACCAACATGGGGCTAACAACGAGCCACTCGGTGAACGGCAGCGGACACGCCTCCAAACACTCGGCTCGGCAGATAATCGAACAGCGAAAGAAGGCACAAAAGATGAAGAAGGTCGGATTTGCTACAGCGATTGCGGGCAGCGCTGCAGCGGTCCTCATCGGCTTGGCGGCCCCGGCAATGGCCGCTCCCTCGGGTCCAGGCAATGCGCAAGACACGATCAGCAACCTGCAAGCTCAGGGCTACACGGTCATCGTCAACCGGACCGGCACCACGCCACTGGAGAGCGCCACCGTGGTCGGGGTTCGCCCGGGCCAGACGTACTCGCGTACCGACAAGGGTTTCCCCGGCGCCGCCGGCGACCTGCGGACCAGCGTTATCGGCAAGACGGTTTACGTGGACGTGAAGTAAGCCCAAACATCATGGAGGGGCACCCAATTCGGGTGCCCCTTTCTTGCGTCTGCGGCAGGGCCCCGCTGCGGGCACCGGCGCGGCGGCGCTAGAGTCGCGAGAATGCCAGGCTTCTCCCGGTATGTCGCGCTCGGCGACAGTCAGACCGAAGGGTTGTGGGACGGCGACGACACCGCCGGCCTCACGGGTTTCGCCGATCGGTTGGCCATCGAAATCGACACCCATCACCCGGGATTGCAGTACGCGAATCTGGCCGTGCGGGGTCACTGCATCGGCGACGTGCTGGCCGAGCAGCTTCCCCGCGCCCTGGCCATGCACCCCGACCTGCTCACCGTGTGCATCGGTATGAACGACGTGACGCGGCCCGGACGCTCGTTCGGCCACGCACTGGCCGACCTGGAACGGATCTACGGGCGACTCGCCGAATCCGGCGCCACCGTCGTCACCACGACGTTTCCCGACATCACGCAGATCCTGCCCGTCGGCCGCCTGCTCGGCGACCGCGTGCTCAAGATCAACGCCGCGATCACCGAAGCCGTGGACAGGTACGGATTCCGACTTGTCGATCTCTACGCGGCACCGTCGATGCAGGAACCCGAGACCTGGAGCCCTGACCGCGTGCACGGATCCGCCCGGGGGCACATGCTGTTCGCCGCGGCCGCCGCTGAAGCCCTCAGATTACCTGGCAGCAACCATGATTGGGCACATGCGTGCGGGCCCGGGGTGAAACATTCGGTGCGCACCCGCGCCTATTCGCAGGCGTTATGGACCCAGAACATGCTCATGCCGTGGATCTGGCGCCACCTGCGCGGCAGATCCGCAGGCGCCGGACGCACCGGACGGCGCCCGGTGCTGACGAGAGTGAGCACTTAGCCGCCCCACTCTCGACCGGAGTCAGGGACCGGTCCAGGTGGAGTCGAGCTGTTCGGCGACATCGATCACCTTGGCCCGCTCCGATTCCGGGCTGTCGATCTCGCCGGCCACATGGGCGGCGATGAAGCGCCTGATTTCCGCGTCGACGCCGCCCAGCACGCGCAGCACCTCGGCGCGCAGCGATTTGGAGGTGACGTGGATGGAGATGTCGGACGGCCGCGGCTTCTTGACGTCGAGGATCAACAGCAATGGTTCGGCGGCCAGCGCGGAAGCGCGCAACGCGATCTCGCCGAACACCATGAACTGCGGGCGGTCGATGCGCAGATCGATCACCATGTCGATCTCCAGCGGGATGCGAATGGAGAACGTGATCGTCTCGCCGACCTGCCGGGTCACCCTGGGCTTCTGAATCTTGACGCGCGCGGTGACCTTGGCGATCTTGCCGGGGCCCTGGCCGATCGGTCCGATTTCGAAGGCGTCGCCGGCGATCGCTCCGATCGCGTCGCCGACGCGGTCCTCGGAGACGGCGACCTCGAAGAACCGACGGCCGAAGTCTTCGTAAGTGATGTAGTCGTGGTCAGCCATGGTGCCCATACGGTCTCACGTCGGCCACCGGGGGCGGTACAACCGGGCCGTAACGCGCACTCACCCGACGTCGGCGAAGTAGCGCAACCTGCTGATCGCGAGCGGTTTCGGCGTGAGATCGGCGATCAGCACGGCCCGGTGACCGGCAGAATCCAGCCCGGCGACCACGCTGTATCCGGACACCACGGGTTTGCGCCAGCGCGCCCCGGCGGTGAGCTCGACCAGCTCGGACGCGCCCAGCGGGCCGTGGTCGCCGGTATGGACCGCAGTGTCCCGCGCCAACGCGCGCCGAACGGCCACCTCGTCACCTGCGCACAGGTCGTCGAACAACCTGGTGCACAGTTGTCGCCCGCGCCTGCCCGCCCGCCGGAATCCTGCGGCAAAGCCGACCGCGCCGCCAGGCCCCTGGTTGCGCAGCAGCGCGCCCGCCAACTGCATACCGGCGGGCGCCGCACCGATCCCGTTGCGCACGAACTGGCCCACCATGGCGGGCAGCTGCCAGTAGGCCTGCAGCTCGGCGATCTCAGGTCCGGTCTGCCCGGGCCGCAATGCGTAACGCAGATAGGCCGGGATCCGCATGGTGACCGCGGCGCCCATGGCGACCTCGAGTTCGAGGTCGCGAATCACCGTGGTGCCGTCGACGATGTCGACGTCGCGGTGGAACGTGATGTTGCGCGGTCCGATGAACGTGTCGTAGAACCGGGCGATCTCTCCGGCCCCGCGGTGTGGGCGCGAACCGACGGGATCCTCGATCTGTCCGCCCGCAGCGAACAATCCCACCCATCCGTCCCGGTCGTGGGCGCCCGCTGCCTGCGGTGATCGCTCGACAGCGGCCAGCAGTTCGTCTCGAGTCATGGCCATGGTGTTCGTTTATCATCCCGTCTGTTGGTCGCTGCGCGCACACTGGAGTCAAGCGCAGTTTGGCTGAGGAGGACGCGATGAGCGGTAACGGACCTTTCGGATTCGACCCCGACGACTTGGATCGCGCTGCCCGCGAGGCCATCGACGGGCTCGGCAAGTTCTTCGCGACCTCGGGTGAGCGGGGCGGCTGGGCGTCGCTGCTCGACGAGGTCACCCGCTTCTCCAAGCCCAGGACCGAACCGGAGACCACCGGTGAGACCGGCGACGGGGTGTGGGCCATCTACACCGTTGACGACGGGGGCGACGCCAACATCGAGCAGGTCTTCCCCACCGAACTCGACGCGCTGCGGGCCAACAAGAACAACACGGATCCGACCCGTCGGGTGCGGTTCCTGCCGTACGGTATCGCGGTCAGCGTGCTCGACGCCGACACCGACACCTCGGAGTGACCGCCGGAAAAAGCCGACCCGGCCAGGGCGGTTCCGGTTAGGCTTCTCACCCGGGGCCGAACGAGCCGGTCCCGGTGGCAGGCAGACCTGAGGGTGGGACATGATTCGCGAACTGTTCGTCGCCGTGACGATCGCCGGCGCCGCACTGGCAGCAGCTCCCGCGGCGGTTGCCGACCCCGACAACTTCTATCCGGACAACCCGGGCCGCTATCCGACTGATGTCCCCGGCATGAGTTACGAGGCGTCGCAAGGCGCACCGTGCTTCAGTTGGGAACGCAATGTCTTCGGTCGCGGCCCCGGCGGCACGGCGATGCAATGCAAGTGGATCCCCAACCAGTGGCCGCCGGTCAACACCGGTTTCTGGACGTACGCGTACCCCCTGCACGGGGTGCAGGAGATCGGCAGCCCGTGCCCGGAACCGCAGGCTGCTGCCCAGTCCCCCGACGGCAGGCCGATGCTGTGTCTGGGCGCCCAAGGCTGGCAGCCGGGTGTGCTGACCGGGAGCGGCTTCTTCCCCGGCTGACCCCGACGGACACCCCAGGCCATACAGCTATGTGATCGGTGTATGGTCGTGGCACCCAAAGTCCGCACACAGGAGTGCCATGAGCGGTGATGTGACCTTCAACCTGTCCACAGTGTTCTCCACCGTGGCGCAAGCCATCGGCGAGCAGACCTTCCTGGTGTGGCGCGACCGCCGGTTGAGCTACGCGGAGTTCGATAGCCGTGTCGACGGGTTCGCCCACCATCTGGTCGCGGCAGGCCTCGGCGCGCACGCCGAGCGCCATGCGCTGGCCGGGCATGAATCCGGGCAGGATCATCTCGGAATCTATCTGCGCAACGGCAACGAGTACCTCGAGTCGATGATCGGCAGCTACCGCGCCCGGGTGGCCCCGTTCAACGTCAGTTATCGCTACGTCGAGGAGGAACTCCACTACCTGTTGACCGACTCGAACGCCCGCGCACTGGTCTACAACGCAGAATTCGCCCCCCGGGTCGCCGCGATCCGGGACCGGCTGCCGAACCTGCAGGTGCTCATCCAGGTAGCTGACGAATCAGGCAACGAGTTGCTGCCCGGCGCTGTGGATTACGAGACGGTCCTCTCGACGGCGCCGCCCGGCGGGGCTGAATTCGCGGCTCGCCGCGGCGGCCTGCCGACACCCTCGGGCGATGACCTCTACATCCTGTACACGGGTGGCACCACCGGCATGCCCAAGGGCGTGCTGTGGCGCCAACACGACATCTTCCTGTCTTCGATGGGCGGGCGCCCCTTCGGCAGCGATACGTTCCTGAGCTCCTACGAGGAGTTGGCCGAGAAGGCCCGGGCATCGGCAGGCGCGATGTCGATGCTGATGATCCCGCCGTTCATGCACGGCGCTGCACAATGGGCGGCCTACAACGCCATCACCATGGGCGGCCGGTTGGTGATTCCCGACGACGTGGTGCGGTTACGCCCGGCGGCGGCGCTGCGGCTGGCCGAACGTGAACGGGTGCTGAGCATTCCGGTGGTGGGCGACGCGATCGCCCGGCCACTGCTCGACGAGATCGAGGCCGGCGATTACGACCTGTCCGGCCTGGTGACGATCAGCAACGGCGGTGCCCCACTGTCACCGACGGTGCGCGAACGCATCCTCACCGCGCTTCCGCATCTCATGCTGCTGGACGCCGTGGGTGCCTCGGAGTCAGGCGCCCAGATGAGCACCTACGCCACCGCGGGCGGCGACACTGCGGTCGCCACCTTCACCGCGCAATCCGACACCGCGGTGGTGGCCGAGGATCTCAGCCGCGTGCTCGGCCCCGGCGAAGGGGGCGGCTGGCTGGCCCGCCGCGACCTCATCCCACTGGGCTATCTGGGTGACGCCGCCAAGACCGCACGTACCTTCCCCACCATCGACGGCGTGCGCTGGTCGGTGCCGGGAGACCGGGCAAACATGTTGGAGGACGGCCGGATTCAATTACTCGGCCGTGATTCGGTGACGATCAACTCCGGTGGCGAGAAGATATTCGTCGAAGAAGTGGAGCGGGCGATCTCGGCGCATCCGGCCATCTATGACGTGGTGGTGGTCGGCCGGCCGTCGGAACGCTGGGGCAGCGAGGTGGTCGCCGTGGTGCAGTTCGCCGACGGCGCATCAGCCAGCGATCAGGAACTCGCCGAGGTGTGCGCCACCTCGATCGCCCGGTACAAGATCCCCAAGGCGTTCATCCGGTCGCCGAAGATCGTGCGCTCCCCTGCGGGCAAGGCCGATTACCGCTGGGCCAAGTCCGTTGCAGTCGAACACGCCGACACCGTCAGCACCGCGTAGTTCAGTCGTTCTCGAACAACTCCCGGATCGCCGCCAGCATCGCGGTGTGAGCGTTCACCGCCTCGGTCACCGTGAGCGGTAGCAGTGGTCGCGGCGCGGTGATGTGCAGTGCTTCGGTGACTCGCGTGCCGCCGTCGACCGGCTCGAATGCCACGGTGCTGTCGAGCCCGACCCGCGGAAACTGGCGCGCCTGTGCGGTGACAGTGCCGGAGGCGCTCACGGCGATGCAGGTCTGATAGGTGATGCGTAACGGCAACGGTCCCAGTCGGATCCGATCGCTGACCCGATACGTACGAACACTCGCGCCTGCGGATTCGGTTCCCGAGGTGCGACGTACCGAGACCACCAGCGGGTGTACGCGGGTGATGTTCTCCAGGTTGACGTAGAAATCCCGCACCTGCCTCGGTGGGGCTGGGATGTCCCCGGTGACGGTCCGGTGTGCATCAGCGATCCACCAGCTCACCGGGCGAACCCTACCCGTCCGGTTCGCCCTGACCGGCGGATTCCACCACCGCGACCGGCCGCAGATAGGCCCAGACGAAGAACGTGGCGGCGACGACGAGCAGACACAGTCCCACCCACCAGTTGGCGTCCGTGCCGATATAGAGGTCGACACGGTTGTCCGCAGGGCCGTCGTGGTGATCGGCCAGGATGGCAGGCACCAGGCCGGAGACGAGCAGTACCGCACCGTAGATTCCCAGCAGTGCACCGATGATGTTGCGGATGTCGAACAGGTGGAACCGCGGCGCCCCGGCGGCTCCCGAGTTGGCAGTGCGTGACATTCGGCCTCCCGACTCAGTGGAAAATGATGTTGAGGATGACGGTGAGGGTCAGCGCGACGCCTGCGAGCGGCGTCGCCCGCAGATACCATGGCTTCCCCACACTTTCGGGGTCGTGGAAAATCTCCCGCGGTGTCTCTGAGTACACCAGGCCGGCCAGTTCTGCCACCGGTTTGGGTGCGGTCACCAAGCTCACCGCCACACTCACCACGATGTCGACGACGAACGCTGCGGCGGCCGCGACGAAGGGCACCCCTTGCCCCGGCAGACCGATCACACCGACCTCGCCCAGAATGAAAACGAAGACTGCGGAAAGCGTTCCGGCGACCAGTCCCACCCAGCCGGCGGTCGCGGTCATCCGTCGCCAGAACATGCCGAGGATGAACGTGGCGAACAACGGCGCGTTGAAGAACCCGAACAGCGTCTGCAGATAGTCCATCAGGTTCGAGTAGCCGGCCGCGATCAGTGCGGTGAAGATCGCCAGCACCGTGGCGGCCACCGTCGCAACGCGCCCCACCTGGATGTAGTAGTGGTCGGGCCGGTCCTTGACCACGTACTGCTGCCAGATGTCGTAGCTGAACACCGTGTTGAACGCCGACACGTTGGCAGCCATACCCGCCATGAACGAGGCGAGCAGCCCCGTCACCGCAACCCCGAGCAGACCGTTGGGCAGGATGTCGCGGATCATCACCAGCATCGCATCGTTGTAGGTGATCTCCCCGGAGCCGGTGGTTTTCAGATGGATGACGTCACCGATCGTGGCCGCCGCGATCATGCCGGGTATCACCACCACGAACGGAATGAACATCTTCGGGAACGCCGCGATGATCGGCGAGCGCCTGGCCGCCGAGATCGAGTCCGACGCCATGGCCCGCTGCACCTCGACGAAGTTCGTTGTCCAGTAACCGAAGGACAGCACGAAGCCCAGCCCGAACACGATGCCGATCACCGACCAGACGGGGCTGTCGAATCCGGACAACGCCTGACCCGGCCACGTCGTCAACTGGTCGCCAACAGACGCCGTCACGGTGCCGTCGAACGTGGTCTCGATGACCTTGTCCTTCAGTCCACTCCAGCCGCCGACCTTGATCAGGCCGAACACGGTCAGCGGCACCAATGCGGCCAGGATCACGAAGAACTGGAGCACCTCGTTGTAGATGGCAGCCGAAAGCCCGCCGAGCGCAGTGTAAGTGAGCACGATGAGCGCGGCGACGATCAACGACAACCACCGATTCCATCCGATCAGCACATTGATCACGGTGGCCAGCAGGAACAGGTTGACACCCGCGATCAACACCTGCGCGACGGCGAAGCTGATCGCGTTGACCAGATGTGCACCAGGACCGAAGCGCCTGCGCATGAATTCCGGCACGCTCCGGACCTTGGAGCCGTAGTAGAACGGCATCATCACGACGCCGAGGAACAACATCGCCGGGACGGCGCCGATCCAGTAGTAGTGCATCGTGGACAGGCCGATCTCGGCGCCGTTGGCCGACATCCCCATGATCTCGATGGCACCGAGGTTCGCCGATACGAAGGCCAGGCCCGTCACCCAGGCGGGCAATCGGCGACCGGACAGGAAGAAATCGAGGCTCGTCGAGATCTGACTGCGGGCGATGTAGCCGATCCCCAGCACGAAAACGAAGTAAATGACGATCAGGAGATAGTCGACCGCGCCGAGGGGCAGGCGCAGGACGCTGTCGGCGGCCAGCGTGGTCGTGGTCATGTCTGCGGTCATCCCACCTTCTGAAGTGATCAGGTTCCCAACAAAACAATCAGAAGGTAACAGGATCTGTCCATGGATATGGATTATTCGGTAAGAATTTGTTTGTTACTGTTCGTTTGTCGCTGTCGATGAGGGAGGTGTCACAGCCGTATGTTGGCCGCTGAACGCCGCCGCGCGATCTTGCGCGCACTGGGCTCCGGTGGAGCGGTGCGCGTGGCTGAACTCGCCGCCCAACTCGACGTGTCGGAGATGACGGTGCGTCGTGACCTCGACGCCCTGGACGCCGAGGATCTGCTCCGCAAGGTGCACGGCGGTGCTGTCACCCGGCACAACCGCGGCGAGGAACCGTGGTCGTCGGTGAAGGCCGCTCAACAACGCGCCGAGAAGGCCGCGATCGCCGATGCCGCAGCCCGCACCGTCTCCGACGGCGTCACGATCGCGATCAGTGCGGGCACCACCACGACCGAACTCGCCCGCCGCCTGCGGCACCGGTCGTCGATCACCGTGGTCACCAACTCGCTGACCGTATTCGATGCGCTGACGGCACCGTCCGCCGACGGGACCGACGCTCCCCTGGTCTATCTGAGCGGTGGGGTGCGCACGCCGTCGGATGCGCTGGTGGGACCGATCGCCGACGCTGCCATCGCATCGTTCCGGGTGGACGCCACCTACCTCGGTGTGCACGGGTTCGATCTGGAAGCCGGTCTGACTTCACCCAATATCGCCGAGGCGCAGACGAATCGGACCCTCATCGGTATCGGTGCGCAACTCGTCGTGCTCGCCGACCACACCAAATACGGGGAGATCGGCACCAACGTCTTCGCCGCGCTGGGGCAGGTCGACACCCTCGTCGTCGACGACGGGCTGGCGGCGCACGACCGTGAGGCGCTGGCCGGCCTGGTCGGAGATGTCATGATCGCCGACGTCGCGGGGCAGCCATGACCGAGCCCCTGCGCTGGACGCTGGCCGACGGCCGCGAGCAACTGTACTTCTCCCTACCGGGCCACCACCCGGCCCCGGTACCGGACCGGCGCCCGTTGCCCGCGCGCGGAGATCAGCAGTCGCAGTTGCGTTTCGACCGCCAGCGCCGACAGTGGGTGATCATCGCGGCGTTCCGGCAGGACCGCACCCATCTGCCCGCCGCGGATCAATGCCCGCTGTGCCCAGGGCCGACGGGGACGACCAGCGAGGTCCCCGCACCGGATTACGATGTCGTGGTCTTCGAGAACCGCTTCCCCAGCCTCTCGGGTGAATCGGAGTTCACGCTGCCCGACACCAGCGCCGGTGATTTCGTGTCCGCCCCTGGGCACGGGCGCTGTGAAGTCATCTGCTTCTCCAGCGACCACACGGGAGCTTTCGCTGCCCTGCCGATCCCGCATGCCCGCCTTGTCGTCTCGGCGTGGCGGCACCGCACCGAGAATCTGCTGAGCCGCAACGGGATAGCACAGGTGTTCTGCTTCGAGAACCGCGGTGAAGAGATCGGTGTGACCCTCAACCACCCACACGGCCAGATCTACGGCTACCCGTATCTGACCCCGCGCACCGAACAGATGTTGCGGGCCGCCGACGATCACCGGGACCGCCACCGCACCAATCTGTTTGCCGATCTACTCTCGCGCGAGGTCACCGACGGTGCACGCATCGTCGCGCGCACCGAATTGTTCACCGCGTTCGTGCCGTTCGCCGCACGCTGGCCAGTGGAGGTGCACATCTATCCGAACCGGTTCGCCCGCAACCTGATCGAGCTGACCGACGATGAACTGGACGGATTCGCCGAGATCTACCGAGACGTCCTGCAACGGTTCGACCGCATGTACCCCACTCCGCTGCCCTACATTTCGGCGCTGCACCAGTACCGGGACAGCGCCGAGCAACGCGAGGGCTACTTCCACGTCGAACTGATGTCGGTGCGGCGCAGCGCCACCAAGCTCAAATTCCTCGCCGGTTCCGAATCGGCCATGGACGCATTCATCGGCGATGTGACTCCCGAGAGCGTCGCGGCCCGGTTGGCACAGCTGTGACGGTCACCTTCGCGGCTCCGGGCCGGATCAACCTGATCGGTGAACACACCGACTACAACCTCGGCTGGGCGCTGCCCATCGCGCTACCGCAACACGTCGTGGTGACCTACCGGCCCGATCGTTCGGACACGCTCACGGTACGCAGCGATCAAGAATCCGATGATGTCGCCATACCACTGGACACCGCTCCCGGCGATGTCACCGGGTGGGCGGCCTATGTCGCCGGGGTGATCTGGGCGTTGCGCGAAGGCGGCCATCAGGTCGGCGGCGGCGACATGACGATCACCAGCGATGTCGAGATGGGCTCGGGGCTGGCGTCGTCGGCCGCACTGGAATGCGCCGCACTGGCGGCGCTGACCAGCCGAACGTCGATCGATCGCATCGAGCAGGCCCGTATCGCGCAACGGGCCGAGAACGACTACGTCGGCGCGCCCACCGGGCTCATGGACCAGCTGGCCTCGCTGTTCGGTGAACCGCACCGAGCGATGCTCATCGACTTCCGCGATCTCACCGTGCAACCGGTGCCGTTCGACCCCGATACCGCGCGCCTGACGTTGCTGGTGGTGAATTCGCGTGCGCCCCATCGCCATGCCGGTGGCGAATACGCGGCGCGGCGGGCGTCATGTGAGCGGGTCGCCGCCGCGCTGCACGTCGATTCGCTGCGCGAGCTGCAGTCCCGCGGCCCGTCGGTGCTCGAGTCGGTGGCCGCGACCGTGGATGCCCGGCGTGCCCGGCACGTGCTCACCGAGAATCAGCGGGTGTTCGACTTTGTTGCCGCACTCGGCATTGCCGATTTCGCGGCGGCCGGCGAAATACTGACGGCTTCGCATGCATCGATGCGTGACGACTTCGCGATCACCACCGAACACATCGACATGATCGCCGACACCGCGGTGCGCGCCGGGGCGCTCGGGGCTCGGATGACCGGCGGTGGTTTCGGCGGGTGCGTGATCGCACTGGTCCCCACCGAACTCGTCGACACCGTGAGCGCCACGGTGCGCTCGACGGTGACCGCGGCGGGTTATCCGGACCCGGCGATCGCGCCGACCCAGGCGGCGATGGGCGCCCGGCGGCTACCTACCGACTGAGCCCGCCGTCGCGCATAGGCTGAGGCCATGTCTGGGCGTACGCGGTGAGTCTGCTGCACGAGTTGGTGTCCGACGCGGCCGCGGCGGTACCGGACCGGCCGGCGGTGGTGTCCGACGACACATGGACATTCGCCGAGTTCGACCGCCGGATCCGGTGTGTCGCCGCCTGGGTCGGCGAGCACACCGACCCCGGCGACCGGGTGGCCGTCGTCGCCGACAACAGCGCCGACTACGCGGCGCTCTATTACGGGGTGCCCCGCAGCGGACGTGTTCTGACGCTGATCAACCAGCGGCTCACCGCGGCCGAGCAGGCCGGGCAATTGGACACCGCACGGCCCACGGTGCTGCTCGGTGACGCCGGCTACCTCGATGCGCTCACGGACGGCGATGCGCGACTGACGGTGGCGTTCGACTCCTCCCGGTGGCAGTCCGCCATGCGAGGGACACCGCCGGTCGCCGATGTCGCCCGGCCCGACGACCCGGCGTGGATGCTGTTCACCAGCGGCTCCACCGGCGTGCCGAAAAGTGTTGTGCACAGCCATCGGTCGATACTCGCCGCGGTACGCGGCAGCGTTTCGGGCCGCTCGGTCACCCCGGGTGGGGTCTATCTGCTGCCGTTCCCGATGTGCCACGTCGCGGGCTACAACATGCTCGTCCACCACGCGGTGGCCGCCACGGTGGTGCTGACTGCCCGGTTCCGTCCGGAATCGTTCACGCAGCTGGTCACCACGCACGGGGTGACCTCGTGTTCGCTGGCCCCGACCATGCTGCACTCCCTGCTGGGATACCTGGAACGCAGCGGCATCGAGTTGCCGACCCTGGGCGCGATCGCCTACGGGTCGGCCGCGATGCCGTTGGACCTGCTGCGCCGGGCTATCGACGAGCTCGGTGTCGACTTCCACCAGGGCTACGGCATGACCGAAACCGGCGGCAACGTCACGTTTCTCGGGCCGCAGGATCACCGGGCCGGGGCGGCGGGCGACACCCGGATACTCACCAGCGCCGGATTTCCGCACGCCGGGACGGAGATCGGGATTGTCGATGCGGCGGGCGAACCGCTTCCTGCCGGTGGCGTCGGCGAAATCGTGGTGCGCGGTGAGCAGGTCACGCCGAACGTCGAGGGCTGGTTGCACACCGGCGATGTCGGGCGCCTGGATGCCGATGGCCGGCTGTTCGTGGTGGATCGGCTCAAGGACATCATCGTCACCGGCGGCGAGAACGTGTCTTCACGGGAAGTGGAGGATGCGTTGTCCAGCCATCCGGATGTGGACCTGGTCGCTGTGGTCGGGGTGCCCGACGAGTACTGGGGTGAAGCGATCTGCGCGGTCGTGGTGCCGGTGGCCGGACGACAGCCCTCCCCCGAGGCGCTCATCACCCATGTCCGGGCCGTCATCGCACCGTTCAAACGGCCCCGTCAGGTGGTGTTCGTGGATGCGCTACCGCTGACCGGTAACGGCAAGGTCGCCAAGGACCGGGTCAGGGACCTGGTCCGCTCCGGCGGTGGAAGCCGAGCCGAGGACCCGTAACAGGTCGGGCTTCATCCGCTGCAATTCCTGACCCCAGTAACCCCAGCTGTGGATGCCGTCGGGAAAGTTGAACACCCCGTTGTGGCCGCCAGCGGCGAGGTAGGCGTCGGTGAAGGCCCGGTTGGAGTCGATCGCGAAGCCTTCGAGGAAGCCCAGCCCACCGATAGGAGCATCGGGGCTGGCCAGCGCCGGATCCCGCGGGGTGCCGTTGCCGCAGTAGACCCAGATTCTGGTGTTGGCGGCGACGAGTCGCCCGACGTTCACGGTGGGATCGTTGCGCGCCCAGGCGGGGTCGCCGGGAGGACCCCACATGGCATCGGGATTGAAGCCGCCGTTCCACATCATCGCGATCCGCACCTTGGCGGGCCAATCGGCCGCGGACAGGTTCAGAAACCCCGACAGCGCCCCCGCATAGATGAACTGCTCCGGGTGGTACGCGGCGAGGACCAGCGCCGCGGATCCGCCCATCGACAACCCCACCACGGCGTTACCGGTCTGGGCGACGTCGCGGTTGGCCGCCAGCCAGGCCGGAAGTTCCCGGGTCAGGAAAGTCTCCCACTTGTAGGTGTAGGTGACCCCGTTGCCGACAGCGGGCGCATACCAGTCGCTGTAGAAGCTCGATTTGCCACCGACCGGCATCACCACCGAGACGCCGGTGCCCTCGAACCAATCGAATGCGGTGGTGTTGATGTCCCAACCGTTTCGGTCGTTACCCGCCTCCATGCTGTCCAGCAGGTACAGCGCATGCGAACCTGGTCCGCCACTGAGGAACTCAACCCGGATATCGCGTGCCATCGCCGCCGATGGCACGTCGAGTATCTCGATCGGCGCATTTGAATAGGCATGTGCCGTCGGCGTGAACAACGCTCCGGGGATTAGCGTGGCCGTCAAAGTAATGGCCGCGTATCGCCGTATGGTCGCCACGATCGTCATCGCCGGCTCCATTCCGAGTCGCGAACGGACGCTCAAACGGCGTACGCGGCCAACCCCTCAAACGGCCCCGACACTGCGGATATTACGCCGATTGCCACGGTTCGCGAAGAGATTCGGCAAATGCCGACACATATGTGTTTTTGTTCGTGAGTATTCTGCGGCTGGAATTGTCAGCACTGTCAATGGCGAATATGCCCACGGGGTGAAATGGTCGCCCAGAACGGCGTGGTCAATTCCAGCGCATTACGGCAGTCCCGCGAGGAACGAATTGAAAGCGTCCTGCGGGGTTTCCGGTGCGCTGGCGGGGACCGGCGTCGAAGGGCCGGGCAATGGCGGGCCGGGCGCAGGCGGGCCCGGCAATGGCGCGGACATGGCAGGCAGATGGGATACCGCGACGGGCGCTGCCTGCACCGGGGTCGCCTGCTCCGGCACTGCCTGCACCGGCGCCTGTTCCGGGGTGGCCTGCACCGGTTCGGGCAGCGCCGCCGGAGCTGGCGCGACGTCGGCGGGCGTGCGGTCAGCCCGGCTGCCCCGCACCGGTGTCGCCTGCACCACGGCGGTGCGCGGCGTCCTGGCCTGCGGCACGGCCGCAGTGACCATCTGCGGCGTGCCCACCGCGGTGCGAGAAGCCTGACCGGCTGCCGGGCCGGGGTCTCTGGCGACGAACTGCGATCCCACGGTCAGCGTCGCCAGTACCAGCGTGGCCGCTGCCGCACCAGCGATACGACGTATCACCCGGTTCCGGCCGCCCCGACGGTCGGGTTCCGGTTCCTCCCGCCGGCGCGCGACGGTGTTGGTCGCGACGGCCCGGGCCGCGAGGTGCGCCTGCGAGCGGTGCGCGTCGGTGTTCTCGTCGTCGCATTGCGGCGGCACGGCGCGCACGTCGTCGCAACCCGCAGCGGTCAGCGCAGCAATGGTCTCGTTGGCCTCGGCGTCGACGTCGTCAGACCAGGTCACGCCGATCGAATGCACCTCGAGGCCGCTGGAGGCGGCGATGGCCCGCACGCCCCGGATCGCCGAGACACAGCGGTCCACCAACTCGGTGGCGGTGTCGACGTCGAACGCGTCGTCGTCCAGGGAACTCTCGGGCGAGTCGCGGTCGACGAGTGCCCAGCCGACGCCGCTCGCGGTCATCGACAGCCCCAGTACCGTCTTCACCCGTTTGGCCCCAATTCCTGTCGCCATGACGCCCCGCCGGGGCGAGCATATTGCGCTGCGCCCCGAACGGCATCTTGAGGAACCGCGATACGTGGCCCTCTGCGCCTTAATCGGGGCCCGCTGTGCGGGCGTTACCGGCCCATCGGCAAATATCCGGACAAGGGACGCCCGGTCTGTAAAGCTACGGCGGCAAACGTGCGCGCAGGAGGGACCGATGGCGATGCCGCTGGCGACGACGCAGGCGGCACCGGCCGATGTGCACGGATCCCGACGTGCGTGGGCGGCGGTCGCGGTGCTGACCCTCGTCGGCACACTGAATTACGTCGACCGCTTCCTACCCGCGGTGCTGGCCGAACCCATCAAGATCGACCTCGCGTTGTCGGACACCGCGATCGGTGTGATCAACGGGTTCGGCTTCCTGATCGTGTATGCGGTGCTCGGTGTGGTGATCGCCCGCGTGGCCGATCGTGGTGCGTTCGGAGCGGTGATCTCGGGGTGTCTGACGCTCTGGGGTGCGATGACAATGGCGGGCGGAGCGGTCCAGTCCGGCTTCCAACTCGCGCTGACGCGGGTCGGCGTGGCGGTGGGCGAGGCAGGCAGCACGCCGGCCGCCCACGCCTACGTCGCGCACAACTTCGCGCCGGGGCGCCGTGCGGCACCCCTGTCGGTGATCACGCTCGCGATCCCGCTGGCCAGCGCGGCCAGCCTGATCGGCGGCGCCTGGCTGGCCGAAACCCTCGGTTGGCGAACCGCATTCGTGATCGTGGGGGCGCTCAGCGTGGTGGTCGCACCCCTCGTGTTGTTCCTTCTCGGAGCGCGCCAGAGCCTGCCGGTGAGAGCACTTCCCGAGCCGGGCCGGGCCGCAGGCAACTGGTGGGAACTGCTCCGCAAGCCCAGTGTTCTGGCCATCGTGGCCGCCGGTGGGTGTATTGCGGCAGCCGGCTATTCGTTGACCACGTTTGCGCCCGCGTTCCTGATGCGCACGCGCGGCATGTCGCTGGGCGAGGTCGGGCTGGAATACGGCATCGCCAGTGGGGTGACCGGAATCCTGGGTTTGCTGCTCATCGGCTGGTTGGCCGACCGCTTGGCGGCGCGGGACCCGCGCTGGCTGCTGTGGATCGTGGCAGCGCTGACGGTCGTGCTGCTGCCGACCTCGGTGCTTGCGTTCACCGTGGACGCCAGGTCGCCGGGCGTGTGGCTCGTCGCACTGAGTTACGTCATCGGCACGGCCTACATGGCGCCGTCGATCGCCGCGATCCAGCGGTTGGTGTTGCCCGAACAACGCGCGACCGCGTCGGCGATCTTTCTCTTCTTCAATGCGACGGTCGGGTCACTCGGCCCGTTCCTGACCGGGCTGATCAGCGACACCCTGAACGCCGAGTTCGGCGCCGATGCCCTTGGCATCGCATTGTTGTCGCTGGTGCCTGCGTTGCAGGCACTCGCAGTCGTCTTCCTCATCGTCGCGGCGAATCGGTTCCGCCGCGACGTGGTGGAGGTCGTCTACTGAATCGCCGGTGCCACCGGCGCCTTGTGGCGGCGGGTGGCGCCCCACAGCCCGACCCCGATACCGACGATCGCTCCACCGAGACCGATGACCTGCTGGGAACGCCTCATCTGATCGTGAACGCCCAGCCCGCCCAACAGGTCGGCGGCATCGGCTCCACCTGATGCCAGGAACCAGCCGCGGGTGTCATTGCCCCGCAGCCCGGCGGCCAGCAGCAGGCCGCCGATCAGCGCGTCGCGGTACCCCATCGAACGCAGCAGCAGTTGCGCCGTCGCGTCCGGCTTGTCGGGAGACCCCCAGAGCCGGTTGGCCCGCAGTGGGTCGACGAGAAACGACACGCCGGAGGCGAGTCGGATACTGCCCGCGGCCAGAGCCGCCCGGTCCATCGCCATGGCCTGTTACCTCGTCAGCTCTTGTTGTTGCGCTCGGTGTCGATGATCGGCGGTGGCCCGTCCGGATGCGGCGCACCGCCTTCATTGAGCCAGTCTGCGATCTCTGCGGCGTCCTCGCGGGTGACCGGCCGACGCCTACTGAACAGCGACTTCACCTTCTTTGTGAGCTTCGGCATGCCTCCATGCTAAGAGGTGCCCCCGACATATATTGGTATTCAACATATTTCACCACGTCAGTAGGATGCGAGGGTGAGGCGGCGGCGGCCGTCTGCACGATTTTGCCTTAACTGGTCCATCGTGAGGCGGGCGCCGCGATAATCGAAAGACCCTAGCTCGAAGGAGCGCGCCGATGTCCACGATCGAGGTCAACGCACACACCAGCTCACCGTTTGAACAGGATGTTGCCGCCACCCAGCAGTATTTCGACAGCCCGCGCTTCGAAGGCATCGTTCGCCTGTACTCGGCCCGCCAGGTAGCTGAGCAGCGCGGCACCATCCCGTCCGACTACCCGGTGGCCAGGGAGGCGGCCGCGGCGTTCTACCCGCATCTTCGCGAACTGTTCGCCCAGCGCAAGAGCATCACCACGTTCGGTCCGTATTCACCCGGTCAGGCAGTGGTGATGAAGCGGATCGGGATCGAGGGGATCTACCTGGGCGGCTGGGCGACCTCCGCGAAGGGCTCGATCAGTGAAGATCCGGGGCCCGACCTGGCCAGCTATCCGCTCAGCCAGGTCCCCGAGGAGGCCGCAGGTCTGGTGCGCGCACTGCTGACCGCGGATCGCAATCAGCAGTACCTACGCCTGCGGATGACCCCAGAGCAACGCAGTACAGCGCCCGTTTATGACTACCGGCCGTTCATCATCGCCGACGCCGACACCGGCCACGGCGGTGATCCGCACGTGCGCAACCTGATCCGCCGCTTCGTCGAGGCCGGCGTGCCCGGTTATCACATCGAGGATCAGCGGCCCGGCACCAAGAAGTGCGGCCATCAGGGCGGCAAGGTTCTGGTGCCCTCCGATGAACAGATCAAACGGCTCAACACCGCGCGCTTCCAGCTCGACATCATGCGGGTGCCGGGCATCATCGTCGCGCGCACCGATGCCGAGGCGGCCAATCTGCTCGACAGCCGCGCCGACGAGCGCGACCAACCGTTCCTGCTGGGCGCCACCAATCTGAAGATTCCGTCCTACAAGTCGTGCTTCCTGGCGATGATGCGCAGTTTCCACGACCAGGGTGTCACCGAACTCAAGGGTCACCTGCTCTACGCGCTGCCCGACGGTGAGTACGCCACCGCCGAGGCCTGGCTGGAGCGCCATGGCATTCTCGCCCTGGTCAGCGCCGCCGCCGCGGCCTGGGAGCAGGATTCGACGCAGTCCGTCGACGCGTTGTTCGACGCGGTCGAGTCCCGGTTCGTCCAGGCCTGGCAGGACGACGCCGGGCTGCAGACCTATGGCGACGCCGTCGCGGAACTGCTCGAGTTCCGCGAACGCGAGGGCGAGCCGCAGGAGACCAGCGTCGACGAGTGGCGGCAGTTCGCCGCACGCGCACCGCTGTACACGGCCCGGGAGAAGGCCAAAGCGCTCGGGGCCGACGTGGCCTGGGACCCCGAGCGGGTCAAAACCCCGGAGGGCTACTACCAGATCCGCGGCGGCATACCGTATGCGATCGCCAAGTCACTGGCGGCGGCGCCGTTCGCCGACATCCTGTGGATGGAAACCAAGACCGCCGATCTCGATGACGCCCGTGAGTTCGCCGACGCGATCCACTCGGTGTACCCGGACAAGATGCTGGCGTACAACCTGTCCCCCTCGTTCAACTGGGATACCACCGGTATGAGCGATGAGGAGATGCGCCGTTTCCCGGAGGAACTCGGCAAGATGGGGTTCGTCTTCAACTTCATGACCTACGGCGGGCACCAGATCGACGGGGTGGCCGCCGAGGAGTTCGCCACCGCACTGCGCCAGGACGGCATGTTGGCGCTGGCCCGGCTGCAACGCAAAATGCGCCTGGTCGAATCGCCTTACCGCACACCGCAGACACTGGTCGGCGGGCCGCGCAGCGATGCCGCGCTGGCTGCCTCGTCGGGACGCACGGCGACCACCAAGGCCATGGGTGAGGGCTCCACTCAGCATCAGCATCTCGTACAGACCGAGGTGCCCAAGAAGCTGCTGGAGGAATGGCTGGCGATCTGGGGTGAGCACTACAGCTTGGGCGAGAAGCTCAATGTGCAACTGCGCCCGCGCCGCGCCGGCTCCGATGTTCTCGAACTCGGCATCTACGGCGACGGCGAGGAGAAGCTCGCCGACGTGATCGTCGACCCGATCAAGGACCGGCACGGGCGCAGCATCCTGACGGTGCGTGACCAGAACACCTTCGCCGAGAAACTGCGGCAGAAGCGCCTGATGGATCTCATCCACCTCTGGCTCATCCACCGCTTCAAGGCCGAGATCGTGTACTACGTGACGCCTACCGAAGACAACATCTATCAGACCGAGAAGATGAAGTCGCACGGCATCTTCAACGATGTCTACCAGGAGGTCGGCGAGATCATTGTCGGCGATGTGAACAAGGCCCGCATCGAGGAATTGCTGGCCCCCGACCGTGAGGCACTGGGGCGGTTGATCCGCAAGGAGGACTGAGAACCTGCCCCTACAGAATCGGGTCGCCCCCGACGGGCAAATCATCGCGACCGCCGCACGCGGCACGTTCATGGGCAACCGCGGGATCCTGCATGACGAGAACCGGCGGATCGTCCGCGCCACGCGTAACTCGATGTGGCTGATCTGCCTGCTCGAATTCAAGGGCCGCAGACGCGAACCCATGCGCCCGGGGACCTACACAGAGCTGTTCTTCCTCGATGAGGCGGTGGCGCTGGCCGCCGGACACCGACCGTGCGGTGAATGCAGGCGCCGGGCCTACCGTGGCTTCATTGATGCCGTGAACGTCGGCACCGGCAATCCGATCGGGGGCGCCAAGGATCTCGACCGAAAACTCAAGGCGTCCCGGGCAGCTCCGCGCAGCGTGGCGTCGATCGCCGATCTTCCCGATGGCACGTTCGTCACGCTCGGCGACAACGACTTTCGGCTCATCTGGGCCGGCGCCCTGCGCCGGTGGGCACCCGAGGGCTACTCCGACTCCACACCGATCGACGATCGCGACGCGCTGGTTGTCACGCCGGCCCTGTCGGTCACCGCGCTGCGCAATGGCTATCCGGTCCAAGCGCATCCCTCGGTGTGAACGACGACGCTAACCAGCGATCCGGTTTTACGCGTAAGCCCGGCGCGTCACACTTCGGTAAGCACCGCACCGGCATTAAACCGGCCGAACCATCGGTTAAATGACACTGATGCCCAAACAACAGTGGCCGATGCTCAATCGGCGCAGAATCCTGCTCGGTGCCGCAGCAGTCGGCGGCTTTCTTGCGGTGGATGTGGGTGCCCTGCTGTTCGCCACGAATGTGGGCGGAGTGCGGCGGCTGACCCCCCAAGTCATCGTCGACGCGTTCCGGAAGACCGGTGGAAATCACCCCGGGTACCGGGTCAACCATGCGAAAGGCGTCGCCGTTTCGGGCTACTTCGACAGCAACGGCAACGGCCTCGAACTGTCCCGGGCCGCGGTGTTCGAGCCCGGCCGAACACCGGTGCTCGGCCGGTTCTCATTCGGCGGCAGCGATCCGCAGGTGTCCGATGATCCGGCTCTCGCCCGCGGCCTCGGCCTGGTCTTCGGCTTCCCCACCGACCGGCAGTGGCGCACGGCGCTGTTGAATCTTCCGGTTTTCCCGGATAATTCGCCGGAAGGCTTCTACCAGAGGATGATGATCGGCAAGGACCCCGAGGCGAATAAACAGTTCCTTGCCGACCATCCCGCCACGGCACGCGCCCTTGAGCTCATCAAAGCCAACCCGCCGACCGCCGGCTTCGCCGACAGCACCTTCCGCAGCCTGATGACGTTCTACTTCATCAGCGGCAACGGTGTCCGCACGCCGGTTCGGTGGTCACTGGTGCCGATGCAGGACGCACAACCGGCCTCGCCGGGCAACGACGGACTGTTCGACGCGATGATCCGCCAGATTCGCGTCGGCCCGTTGCGCTGGCGGCTGCTGTTGACGGTGGGCGAACCGCAGGATCCCGTCACCGACGCGACCGTGCCCTGGCCGTCCGACCGTCGGACTGTCGAGGCCGGCATACTGACGCTCGACACCGCCGAGACCGAACGCCCCGGCAACAGCCGCGATATCAACTTCGATCCAACGGTGCTGCCCGACGGCATCGAACCTTCCGAAGACCCAATGCTCAGCGCCCGCTCGGCGGTGTACGCCGCGTCGCACCGGCTCCGCAGCCGACAATCCCAGACCACCCCGCCGCAGGTACAGGTAGACGAGGTGTCGATGTGACCGACGTACAGACCGCCACAGCTACAACCAGACAGCACGCGGTCTCGACGCGGGTGTTGCACTGGCTCGTCGCAGTCCTGGTGTTCACCACGTTGTTCATCGGGTTCGTGATGGTCAATTCGGTCGCGAGTTACACCACCCTGGTCACCATCCATAAGGCGTTGGGTGTGACGATCCTGGTAGTCACGGTGATCCGGGTGGGCAACCGCATCTTCCACCGTGCGCCCCCACTTCCGTCCACCGTCGGCGCATTGGAACGCAAGATGGTGATGGCCTCGGAGCTGTCGCTGTATGCGCTGCTCCTGGCTCAACCTCTGATCGGCTGGGCGATGGTGTCGGCCGCAGGCAATCACGTCGTGGTATTCGGCTTGCGGCTGCCTCGCATCGCACCATTCGATCTCGACCTGTACGGCGTGCTGCGCCAAGCGCATACGATCCTGGCGTTCCTGTTGGTGGCGGCGATCGCCGCGCACGTGTCCGCGGTGCTACTGCACAGCGTGACCCTGCGCGACGGGATGTTGCGGCGCATGACGTTTCGACTCGGGGCGCGCAACGACTCCGACGTCAAGCCCGGTTAGCCACCCCCGCGCACACCCGGCGGCGGCCTAACCGCCGAGGGCCTCCGGGGCGGGTCCGAGGTCGAGGAACACGGTCTCGCCGTTGGCGTCGTCGAGCGCGTCGTTGTCGGTGATCACGTACAGGTTTCCGTTGCCGGCGACGGTCATGCCCTCAACCTTTTCCTGCACAAAACCTTTGGTGGCCTGCAGATCCGGCAGCAGATCGCGGGCCAGGGTCTTCGTCAGCACCTTCGGCGCCTGCCCAGGTCCCGTCACCCCACCATCAGCCGGGATGTCGACACGGTAGATCGCCTTCACCCGGGCGTCCGGCCCGTTGAGCTTGTCGCGTTCGAGCACCAGCAGAGCACCGTCGTGCACGGCGATCTCGGACAACCCGATCCAGTCATCTTTGGCATCGGTGGCTTCCAGCGGATAGCCGAACCACTCCCAGGTGCCATCGGCCGGGGTGTAGCGGCCGATGCGGACCACGCCCTTGGGATCGGTCTTCACCTCCCGCTGCAGCGCCACCCAGACGGTGTTGCCGTCTGCGGCCACGCCTTCCAGGCCCTGACCGCCCAGTCCCGCCGCGACCTCGGTGGGCAGCGACACCCGGTTCTCGATGCTGCCGTCGGCGGCGACGAACACCAGTTGATTGCCGGGGCCCTCCTCGCCCTCGACCGCCAACACGAAGCCGCCCTCGGGGCGGGACGTGAGGCCTTCGACGTCGAGCGTGACGGGTTGGCCGTTCTCGGTGACGGGCAGCGCGGTGTCGATGAGCGCCGGCGTGTGTGACACGTCGACGCCGAGGATCCGCGACGGCCCGTATGCGTTGTCGGTGGAGGTGTAGAGCCGGTTCTCGTCCTGCGGATCGGCCGACAGCGCGCCGAGCGCACCCCACCCGATCGGGGCGCCGTCGACGTCGCCGGACACGATCGACGGGAATGGCGGTGTGCCACCGGTTTCGGCGAAGGTGTCGCCGTAGCCGTAGACACTGACCGAGGCGCGCACCCGGTTGTCGGCTTCGTCGGATTCCGACGAGACGACCAGCAGATTGCGCGACGGGATCGCCAGGATGCCCTCGGGACCCGGGGTGGTCGGCAGGATCTGGCGGAACTGGGGGGCGGTGACGTCACTGACGTCGTAGGCCGCGACGAAGTTGCTGCGCTCAGAAGCCACCAATGCGGTTGGACGGCCGTTGATCTCGGTGATGGCGAGCCCTTCGGGTTCTGGCCCCTTCGACTCTGCGCGACTCTCGATGTGCAGGCCGGTCCGCACGGCGAGTTGCTCGAAGGCGTTGCCTGCGTCCCAGACCACCTCGCCGGTGGCGGCGTCGAAAATCGTCCAGCCGCGGGTGCCGCCCTTCCAGTCGCCCTCGTTGGCGGTGGCCAGGTGGCCGTCACCGATCCAGCCGATCGCGTCGGGTTCGCGGGGTGTCTCGGGGATGGACCCGCTCTGGTCGATCGCGGCGTCCTCTGCGGTGTCGATGCCGGTGACGGATTGGGTTCCGGTGCTGAAGATCTTCTGCACCCGCCCGGCGCGGCCGTCGATGATCGCGACGCCGTTGTTCTCCTGCAGCGTCACCGCGACCTGGCCGCGGGAGTTGATGCTGACGTACTCCGGCTCCAGGTCCTCGGGGGTGTCCAGGCCCGCCTGTCGCGCGGTTTCGACGTCGAAGTCGACCTTGCGGTTGCGCCATGCGGTCGGTGCGCCGGTGAGGTCGATGAGTTGCACGAACCCCGTTGGGGGTTGGGGCAGGTCGCCCTCCTCCTTGCCGGGTGGGGTGAACTCCTCGTCGCGCTGGTTCTCCATGGCGATCGCGGCGAACGACCCGTCGGGGCTGATGGCGATCGAGTCGGGTTGACCGCCGAGGTCGATGCTGTGTACCCGGGTGCGGTCGCTGACCCGCACGATGTCGACGCGACCCGACGGGTGGGCGAAGTCGCCGCCGGTGGTGTCGACGACCACCAGCACGAACTCGCCGTGGGCGGCCACGGAGGTGGGCTGGTCATCGGCATGACCCAGTTCGGCCAACGAAAGTGTGCCCAGACCAACGGGTTTCACCGGGTCGCGGACGTCGACGAAGCCGATGCGTTTGGCCGCGGCGTCGGTGTAGATGACGGTGTTGCCGTCCGGGGTGACGGTGGAGATCTCGGCCACCGTTTCGGCCTCTGCGGGCTGCCCGGCGGGCCGGTTCAGATAGACCGGGTAAGTGGCCAACCGGTGGTAGCGCTCCGACGCCGGAAGGTTCCAGTCGATTGACGAGGTGGCTCTGGGCGTGGCGTTGTCGTCCGGCGTCGGGTCCTGGGTGCCGGTCGAGCAACCGGCTACCAGTAGTGCTGCCGCGGCGGCCACGGCCATCACCCGACTCAGGTTCGACGTCGTCATGCGATCCCCTATTCAGTTCGGTGGAACTCCCGCGTGAGCTTGTCGCGCCCAGGTGAGCCGACGGTGGTGGGGCAGTGAACCGCAGGCAACGGTCAGGTGGCCAACGTGGGCGTGGACCGCACGCCCGCGGCCACGCGCGCAGCAACCACCGCAATGAGAAAGCACCCGAGCGCGCTGAAACCGGCCACACCGTCGAGCCCGCTCTTGGCCATCACCACCAGGGCGGCTCCGGCCAGGCAGATCAGCACACCGGCAGCGATCGACCGGCCGCCGGTGGCCCGCACCGGAGCGTCCCACCACGGCAACCGGCGATGTTCCAGGGGTGAAAGCAGCGCGAACGTCATCCCCATGACGATCGCGAAGACCACTTCCCGCAGGGCGAGCAGACCCCAGAATCCGGGTGTGTGCACGTCGTACGCGTCGAGCCCGAAGGCATGCAGCGCGACCGCGGTGACGGCGATCGCCGGGATGTGCCACAGGTAGATGGTCATCGCTCCCCCGTTGCCCACCGTGACGACCCGCCACACCCGTGGCCGCTCGGCCCAACGCCGGACCGCCCCCGAGGCCGCCACGAACAAGCACGACATCCATATGCAGTGAAGGGCCAGCAGCAGCGTCGGTGGTGACACGTTGGAGATGCGTTCGGCGCCGGTCACCACCAGCGACACCTCATATACCCCTGCGGCGGCGAGGAAGACCTGGACAGTGAGGGCAACCGCGGCCACCGCAAGGGCGAACGGGACAGAGATCATCCGACGGGCATAGGCGACCCCGATCACCACGGGAATCAGCCACACGATGATGAGGTTGGCGGCGCCCGCTAGCGGATCGCCGACGGCGAACCGGACCCCGTCGACCGCCACGGAGCCCGCAACCAGCAATGCGACCACCATGGTCGCGGTCCGAGGACTGTTCATCCGGGTCAGTACCGGGACGAACGCGAGCACCACCAGATAGACGCCGACGAACCACAGCAGCGCCACGCATTCACGGCCCAGCGCCTCGGCCGAGTCGGCGCCCACCGTCAGGCGCACCGCCAGCAATGCGACCGTCCACACCGCCAGATACCAGAACATCGGCCGGCACAACCGCTGTGCCCGGGTCAACAACCACGAGCCCCACGGAGCGTGTGACCGCCAGCCGTAGGCGCCTGCGGCACCGCCCGCGAGGAAGAACAGCGGCATCACCTGGGCGATCCAGGTGAGCGGTTGGAGCGCGGGCAGGGCACCGAGCAGGTTGCCGATCCGCACGCCGCTGGTGTCGATGGTCGCCAGCAACAACCCACAGTGCCCGAACATCACCACCACCAGCGCACCGATCCTGGCCACATCGACGGCGCGGTCACGGCCGGGTGGGAGGTCACCGACACCCGCGTGCTCCCCGGGCAGCGGCTTGGTGAACGGCATGACAACCAGCCTGCCCGATCCCGCGCGGCCGGGTATGAGTAGGACTACGTGCGGCGTTGGTCACATGCGCCGCGCACTGTGACGCGGTCCGGCACGTGTTTCATTGCTCCCGAAAAGACGCGGCGGCCATCGCTGATCCGAAAATCGCCGTGGTGCTTTCCATTTCGATACCGCACTGACGAAATACAGCCGAATTCGCCCCGCAAAACCGTTAGCTCCATCTCCCGATGGCGAAGTAACCGCGATTTGCTTTTGCGCGTTACCCCGCCGGTAGGGTGCCCGCCGTGGGAAGGCACAGGTTAACCAACGCCGGGCGTCGCTGGTCAGCGACGGCGGCGGCGTTCCTGCTCCCCACCGCCGCATTCCTCGTCGTGGGAGCCGACACCGTCCCGCGCGTCAGTGAGCCCGCCCCGTGCTGCTCAACGGTGGTGGCGGCGCCGCAGGGCCTCGATGCTGCCCTGGCCGGCGCAGGCATCAGCCTCACCCCGGACGGCCCCACGGCACGCGCCTCCCGGCGGGCGGTCAGGCACGTGTTGCCTGCCGGCGTCGCCCCGGAGAAGGGTCTGCAGGTCAAGACCGTCCTGGCGGCCCGGGCGGTCAGCGGGATGTTTCCCGAGATTCTCGCGATCGGCGGGGTACGCCCGGACTCCATGAGGTGGCATCCCAACGGACTGGCGATCGACGTGATGATCCCGAACCATCGCAGCGCCGAAGGCAAAGCCCTCGGCGACCGCATCGTCGCTTTCGTCCTCGACAACGCGGAACGGTTCGGCCTGAACCATGTGCTGTGGCGCCAGACCTCGTACGGCCCGGGACGCTCACCGCGCCCGATGAGCAGCCGTGGCTCGGACACCGCAAACCACTTCGATCACGTCCATATCGCCACCAACGGCGGCGGATACCCGACGGGTCACGAAACCTACCTGAGTTAGTGGGCGTCGATCACCGGCTGAAGTCCTTCATCGGCGCCAGCAACTCGTAGTCGGCTCCCGCCGCGTCTTTGCGCGCGGACAGGCCACGGTAGAGCGACTGTGGCGCGACCTGCGCCGGTATCTCGGACGCGATGACACCTGCGGCCTTGGCATAGGCCGAACCGGGCCGCCATGAAAAGTCGTCGACCGGCACTGCGCTGGCGTTCTCATAGGCCGGAGCCACGACGATCAGGTCATCGGGTGGCACGGCGCCGCCACCCTGCTGCTGGGCCGCTGTGAAGCCGAGCCGGCTTCCGCTCTCGTCGGCGGGTGGCACGGGCCGGGACTGCGGTGGCTCCGGTCGCGCGGCCGTCTGCCCGGGCTGCACCGTCGGTGCACCCACTGTCTGCTCCAGGTACTGCCGCCAGGCCTGCAGGTAGGTGAGCAACTGCTGCGTGTAGTCGAGCGATACCGGTGGCGCCTGCGGGATGACCGGCGCCGGTGCCGGAATCCCCGGTGGGGCGGACGGGAACGGGAGCCCAGGTGGCGCGGCGCCCACTGTCTGCTCGAGGTACTGCCGCCACGCCTGCAGGTAGGCGAGCAGTTGGTGGCCGTAGTCGGCCGGGGGTGTTGTCATGGCATGACCTCCGACGGGTGGGTGGACAGTGTTGGGTGGGTCCAGCGGATGCGGCAGCGATTCCAGGCAGTACCGGGAGTCAAGGTTGCGCAGCGCGCGGGTGTCGAGCGGTTCCCGGTTCTCGATGTCGAAGACATAGCAGTAGTCGCCTGCCGGCGACGGCATCCGAACCGGGCTCGACAATCCCTGATCCAGGAAGCCGAAGGGAAACCGCCAGTCGAGCGTCGTCTTCTCGCGACGGTCCACGCCGCCGGATTCCACCCAGATGTAGTGGTCGAGGATGGCGTTCACGGCGTGACGGGCCGACTCGCACGCCGCCTCCATCGACGTCATCCGGGTGAACGTCTTGGTCCAGGTACCCGCGAACACCACCGAGTTGTGGTGAACCTGGTAGCCGCCGTGCCGGGCCTGCCACACATGGCGTTGGGCAATGTCCTCCAGCCAGCGCGCCTCGGTCGGCCGGTACGTCCAGGACGTGCCGTGTGGGTTCCAGGGATCGGGCCCAGGCCGATTCGGCCAGTCACCGACGATGGGAACCAGGTACGGGGTCTCGTTGCGGACCGCGCGTCCGGCTCCCTGTCCGGCACCGCCGGCCATGATCAGGCCGCGATCGAGCGCGTACCAGGCGGGCCACGGCATCAGGGCCTCGGCCACGTTGTCGACGTCACTGGTCAGTGCGGCGACGATCTGGCGCCACACCTCCGCGGCGATCTCATCGGCCGTGCATTCGCGAGCCGCCTTGCCGCGCCCGGACGCGTCGACCAGGTGGCGGGACGGGGCGTTGAAATCGCCGATGTCGACCGACAGCACCGAGACGTACCCGTCCCGGCCGAGGATCGGCCGCCGCTCCCACAGTCCGTGCTGGTTGATCGAGGACAGGGCCCACTCGGTTCCCGAGTAGTACATGTGCCCGCGGAGCAGCTGGAACTCGGTGTCGAAGTAGAACTGGATGCCGGCAAGCGTCTGAAAGCGGTCCCACGGCAGCCGGCCCATCTCGTCCATGGCATAGGGGTCCCGCCGGCCCGACGGACGGGTCGCCCCGGGCTGCAACGGACCGCTGGGAGGCGGCACCGAGGTGGCGAACCCGTCGAGCCCGGCCACCGTGCCGCCCGTCCCGGCCGCGCGCAGCGCGACGGTGAGCCGTTCGGCCGCCGGTGCGTCGACGGCGACGACGGTGTAGTCCGGAGCCACCCGCGTACCGTCGGCCAGCCGCACCTGCGCCCGGGATCTGAGGTGGAGCAGCTGTCGCGGGTCCGGCCCCGGGGGCTCGAGGACGGCGGCCGCACCACACACGAAGCGAACGCCCAGTTCGGCGAGATGCCGGTACCAATGGTCGAACCAGGATTCGGTGGTCGGCCCGTTGAGAACCCCGTCGGCCTTGTTGTCGCGGCGGTCCATCTGCAATTGCAGCTGAAGATAAGTGGTGAGGTTGGTGCGGGCGTCACCCCACCGGGAGTCGAATGCGGCGAGCACCCGGGGCATCTCCAACAGAAGCTTGTCGAAGCGTGGCGTGTAGCGGTACCGCTGTCCACCGGTCCCGTCGCGCCCGACGAAGAAGTCGTAGGCCGACAGATTCTGCAGTTCCGTGGCGCGCCGCAACGGGCTGGTGACGAGGTACCGCAACAGCCTGCCCACGAACGCCTGCACGTCACCGGCCGTGAAACCCAATCCCGCGAGCTGGCCGAGGATGCTGAGGAACTCGGCGGGGGTACGCGGCGCCTCACGAGGAAATACCAGCGACGGCTTTCCGTCCACAGTGGTGCCCTGGGTGACCACCCGTCTGACGTTGTCCATGATCGTGCGTGAAGTTTGCACCCATCCGGCCTCGCCATTGCCGAGCGCCATGTACTGATAGATCGGGATGCGCTGGAACAGATCCCACATGTGTAGGTAATACGCCGGGAAGAAGCGGAAGCCATGTTCGCCCGCGACTGCGCGCCCGCAGAGGCGTGGGTCGCCGCGTCGCCCCGGGAATGGCCGCAACTCGGCGTGGCTACCGTCGCGTGTGCCAGGGGTCGAGTACTGGGAGGCGGCGAGCCCGCCCAGCTTGACCGGCGGGCAGGCGCCCGGCGGCGTGCTGCCCAGTCCGCGGCGTTCATCCTGGCGCGGCTCGTACACCGTGACGTCGAAACCTCGTTCGGCCAGTTCGTGTGCAGCGGTGAGACCGGCGATGCCTGCGCCGAGGACCGCGACCGTCGGGCGACGCTTGCACGAGGCCGGGGTCGTGATGGCTTCACTCATGCGCGATCCGCCTCCGGCTTTCTCGCCGGCCATACGGGATTCCCCCGTAGCGCGCCGAGCAGTCCCGGCTGTGAAGGCGCCCGCACCGCGGCATGGACGTATGCCAACAAGGTGTCGTGCGCCCGCAGGATGTCCTCGACCGAACCCCGGACCGAGACCGTGCCCGCTTCCACGGCCTCCCCCAGACCGACTTCGGCGTCGAGCACATCGAGGATTGCGGCGCGGGAGGTGGTGATCCGGGCACCGGCGGTGCCCGCCGCACCGTCGCACACCCGCAGCCCGGTACCTCCTCGCAGCGAGAAGAGCTCATCGTCGACCACGAGTTCCACCACCAGGTGGCCGAGTTCGGTGAGCACACGTCCGTAACTGTCGGGCACCTCGACTTCGAGGTGCTCGATCGACCGCCGCAACAACGACGAGACCGGTTCAGCCATAAAGGAACTCGAATACGCCGGCACCGACGAAGTCGACGCTCTCACCGTTGATGGAACCCGTCACCTGGGCTGTGCCGCTGGTCTCACAGAGCACCGTCGACCGGTCCAGGTGCACCTCGCTCGGCTGGGCGAGCCGGGCATAGGAGTGCGGGCGGAACCGGGCCTGCACGGTGTCATCCACGCGCTCCGCGGTGACCTCGACCAGCGCAGGCACCGCAGGCACCACACCGTCGAGAAGCAGTCGCATCGGTGCAGGCAGGGTGCAGTCCGCGGCCCGCCCGAGCAGCCCGTGCGATTGCGCCGTCACGGCGGCGTGCCGGAATATCGCAGCCGGCTCATCGCGGTGCCACACGTACAGCGCCTGGGACAGACAGCGCAATCGACGCCGATCCGTCATCCGTAGGTACACCAGCGACCACGGATCCCGCCCTTCCGACGGGAGGATCGTGCCCCACGTCCAGGCGAAGTCATCGCCCCACCGGAACCTCCCCCAGTTGTGGTCGTGATAGGCCGGCTCGGCCACGACGCGGTGTTCCTGTCCGGCGATGCGCACCCACCCGTCGGCTCGCAACCTCGGCACGAACAGCCAACACATTCGGCCCTCGCCCACCGGCTGGTTGTTGACCACGAACGGCCGACTCACCGACGTGAGATGAAGTTCTCCGGCGATTCCGTGCCCGGGCAGCTCGATCACCACCTCATAGCCGTCGGGCCGCACGGCCATCCGGTTACTGCCGATGCCCAGCACACCGAGGTCGGCCGATACGTCCAGTTCGGTGGTGTCGAAGCGTTCGACGGCGCCGCTCCAGCGGTCGTCCTGGGCGATGACGATCACCCGTGGCACCAGGCGCAGGTGGCCGTCGGATGCGGTCTCGCTGGTGAGGCTGAAGTTGATCAGGAGGCGGCGTTGTGCACCGTGGATCACGAAATGGTGCCACTCCTTGAATCCGCCGGGCCGGGCGGAGGCGAGCACCGGCGCACGCAGAAAATCACTGCCGGCCAGTACCGCGGTCATCGCAGCCACCGTGCCTTGTCGGGGGGCGGCACCACGCCGGGGCGAACGGAGTTGGGTTCGGCGAGACGTTCGATCGCGTCGCCCAGGCTGGCGATGCCCAACAGCAGGTCGATGAATCTGTCTGCTTCACACCGGGTTTCGCTCCGGTGGCCGCTGTCGGCCAGCACGTGGACAGTGCGGCCCAGGCCTGTCAGACCGACAAGGTAGCCGACGAAACTGCTTTCGTCCGCGAGCGCGTCGCGTGGGTCGGTGAGAGTCATGCGAAGCCTTCGGGCCGAAGACGCCCCAGCACAGCATCGTCGATACCATGCCCGACGACGGCGTCGGCCAGCAACTCGGCCCACGCGTCGGGGGCCGCGCCGGATGCTGCCGGCCCGTCAAGCACGTTGAGGCTCACCGTCTCCCAGACCCGCCGGAGGTTCTCCACCGCATTCGAGGTGACCAGCGCGTCGCGCAGTCGCGCACCGTCCTGCGTATCCGCGTAGCGACGGCCCTCGGCGATGAGCAGGTCGTGCAATCCCCGGGCGGCCACCGGATTGCCGAGTACGGCGCGGCGGACCCCGAGAAGCAGGTCGAACATCGCCCGCTCAGCCCCGCTGTCCTCATCTGGCGGCGCCGGTAGCAGCCGCGGTGCGCCCCGCTCGACGAGGTCGAGGGTGAGCCCGCGGATCCGCTCCAGCTCGGCCAACATGCCCATCAGCACTTCCGGTCTCATCGCGTGCGCCCGTGGACGTAGTCGACGAGGGCGGCCAGCATGTCGCGATGCCGGCTGGGCGGAAACCAGTCCAGACGCGCGAGCCCGGCTGCTGCCTCCCGGGCATGCCCGGCGGCGATCTCGCGGGCGTGATTGAGCGAACCGGTCCGGTGCATGAGGTCGTAGAGCCACCGGATGTCGTTGAGGCTCTTGGTCTCCACACGATGCTGCCCCTGCAGCCGTGCCGCGATTTCGGATCGCCCGGCCTGCGAGAGCTCACCGCGGGCGGTCAACCGGTCCAGCAGTTCGGTGAGCCCCAGCTCGTCGACACCGCTCGGACGCCGCTTGGCCAGGATCTGCACCGCGCGCACACGATCGTCCGGATCCGCTGAGCGCACGGCGTGCAACACCATCAGGGTCCGCTTGCCCTCCCAGAGGTCGCCGCCGATCTCCTTGCCATAGTCCTCCGGGTCCGCCCGCAGATTCAGCAGGTCGTCGGTGATCTGAAACGCGGCACCCAGGTGCCTGCCTAGGGTCTCCAGCGCCGGGAGCTTATCGGGACCCGCGCCTGCGGCCACCGCGCCTGCCTGCAACGGGGTGATGAACGAGTACCAACTCGTTTTCAACTCGACCATCGCCAGGTAATCGGCGTCCTCGAGTTGCCACGCGTTCGACCGCACCCAGTCGAGCTCGATCCCCTGCCCCTCGACAGTCTGCCGGGTCATCTGCGCGACGGCGCGCAGAATGCGCAGCGCCGGGCCCAGCCCGACCCGCTCGACGTTGTCGAGCAGCGGCTGCAGCGACAGCGACAGCATGGCGTCGCCGACGTTCACCGCGACCGGAATACCGTGATCGATGTGCAGCGTGGGTTCGCCACGCCGCCACCATGACTCGTCTTCGATGTCGTCGTGGATGAGGAAGGCGTTGTGGTAGAGCTCAAGGGTGGCCGCCGTCGGCAGGATCGCTTCGAGGTGGCCGCCGAGTCCCAGGCACATCGCGATGCCCAGGGCCGGCCGAAGTGCCTTGCCGCCGCGGCGCGGATAGTCGAGGATCAGTTCACCGAGCGAGCTCGCACCGTGGCTCCCGGACCCGTAGAGCCGCTCGATCTCACCGTCACAGGCCTTCTTGCATTCGGCGAGATAGCTCTCCAGCAGATCCGGGTCCACGGCGGGCAGGGTCGAGGTCATCACGGAGTGACGAATACGACGAGGCCGCCAACATCCTTGACCCTGGTCGCGTAACTCATACGGACTCTGAGTTTGATGGTGTTGGTGGCGGTATCGCCCACGACCTCAAGGCTGGGCGGCACGCTGACCGCGAGATCGACGGGCTCTTCGCCGGGTGATGCGTCCATCGCGCTTCCCGAGGCAATCCGCTGGCGGCGGCCGAGCAGCACCCCGTGGGCGTCGGCGACCGGCGCCTCGAGCTGATCCGCCCGGTGAAGTGCATTGATGTTGGCCGCACCGAGCGCCGATTGCAGGAATCCGACTCCCACGGGCAGCAACTGGTTGAGTTTCTGAATCCCGAGCGTGTCGGTGAACAGACATGACGGAGCCCGGTAGCCCGCCTTCTCGACTTCCACCCGTCCCTTGATCAGAGCGTCCAGGATTGTCGCCGGCTGCCCGTCGACCACGTGCACGACCGAGGTCGGCGCGGTGATGGCGGCACGAACTTTCGGCAGCACCGCGGCATCCACCAGCCCGGCGAGTTTGGCCGCGCCGACCGTCACCTTCGCGATCAACGCATCGGGCGTCGGCGAAATCGCCTCCGCCAGCGTCAACTCGACATCGACGGGCACCGACACAATCGATTCGAAGTTCGGACTTTTAAGGTTGCCATTGGGAACCAAGGTCTGCGCAGGATCTCCGGTCTCCCAGTGGCAAACGGCCTGCCAGGCAATGCTGGTCTGCTCGAAGGTTTCTCGGATCGCCTGCTCAGCAACAGCGATCCGCTCGGCGCTCAGATACATAGGCTGTCCCCTTGACGTGTGAGACAGATAATGGCAGACAGAATCGCCGTGTACCCCGAAGTTCGCCAGACCTCACTTCTGTTGCAGGGCAACTCCTTGACCAGGAAACAATTCACCGCGCAGAATCGCGTCGCAGTGCGCCAGATGCAGAACTGCGACAGCGTCGTCGGGCAGTAACTCGCGACAGCGGGCGAACGCAGCGCCTGCCTGGTCGACCTCGCCGGCATCGAACAAGGCGAAAGCTTTGTCGAACGCGGGTTGCGCCTGGATTTTCGCCTCCCGCTGCGGGGCCGGATCCTCGTCGTAGACCTCATAAATCGTCACCGGACGGCGCCGGTTGACCACCAGGACGCGCTCCATCCGACGGATGTCGAACTGGTCCGGATCGGCGAGCCGCTGATAGGTCGCATCGCTGATCAGCATCGTGCAGCCATAGCGTTTGGTGGTGCTTTCGATGCGTGCGGCAAGGTTCACCGCATCACCGATGATGGTCAGCACCATCCGATTCACCCCGCCGACGAGCCCGACGCCCACCGCGCCGGTATTGATGCCGATCCCGGCCCGTAACTCCGCGGAGCCGAGCGCCTTTCGTTCGGCGTTGTGCTCGCGCAGGGAGCGCAGCATGGCCAGCCCGGCGCGCACCGCATCGGGCTCCGACTCGAAGACAGCGACGATCTCGTCGCCACGCACGTCCTGAATCATCCCGTTACAACTGATGATCGGCATTTCTGCAGCACGCAGGAACCCCATCGCCAGGTTGCTGGCCTCCGAGACGTTCATGTCCTCGATCATCGTGGTATAGCCGCGGATGTCGCTGATGAGCACCGTCATCTCGCGTTCGACCCGATATCCGCTGTGGACCCGGCGAAGGTCGTCGATATCAAGGATGCGGAGCAGTTCGTTCGGCACGAACCTCGATTGCACGTCCATCAGTGATTGCCGGTATTCATCGGCGGCACGCAGTTGGGCCTCCAGTTGCAGGCTCCACAGCGGCGCCGCCGCCTGGGCACACAGGTAAGCGACCGTCTCTTCATGTTCGGGTGTGAAGTTGCCGGCATGGCGCTCACGTTCAACATAGAGGACGCCGATAATTCGGTCCTGCAACAGAATCGGTGATACCAGGACCAGTTCCCCACCTGCCGCGGTGAGCACCGTCCCACTGTCCATCACCCGGCGGACCGTCTCCTGGTCATAGGGCACTTCTGTCCACGGACCGTCGATGAGCCGGGTGGTGCCCTGTTCGTGCACCGCCTGGACCATGAGGTGATCGGCTTCGCCCGAGAGGAACAGGACACGCTGTGCGCCGGTGATGTCGGCGGCCGTCTGGAGCACGAGTTCAGCCAGGGCGTCGGTGGTTTCTGCCGCCGAGAGTGCGCGGACGAGGTGACGCGCGCCCACCGGGTCGACGCCCGCCGAGCCGGCGTGAATCAGCTGCCCGCTGAGCAGCCATGGATATGCCCGCGCGAGACGGTCCACCCGCAACGTCAGGCCGAGATTCGTAAAGCGCTGAAAAGCCGAACGCAACATGTGCTCGCGTAACGTCGCGCGACCGGTCTGGAAGTAGAGAGTCGCCGCCTCCTCGTGCGCGAGAGCGCCGATCATCGGCAGATGATGCACGTCTGCCAACGTCATCGCCTGGTCCAGGTACTGCTCGGCCGCACGGTGCCTGCCGCGCGCCAGCTCCCAGGTGCCCTGGATGAGTGCATACGGGGCCGCATAGTTGGCCGGTGCATCCGCAGCCCACTTGCGGTGCAGCGACAACGCTCTGCGCACGAACCGGCGCGTCGCCCGGTCATCGGGGGCGGTGTGGATCAGGCACAGGCCGGCGGTCAGGTGGATGAGCTGGGTGATCGCGGTGGCGGCCATCCCCTCGATGTGCTCGACAGCCTCATCGACGGCGCCTGCCCCGCCCGCGTAGTCCCCGGACCAGAAGTAGAGGCCCAGTTTCTGGGTGGCGACGGTGCTGAGGATGACCTCGTTGCCGTCGCGGCGGGCGGGGGGCACGACCTCGCGCTCGTCGAAACCACTCTCCCCCGCAAGCAGATACGGGTCGTCGCTTCGCCCCATCAGGTTGAGGCAGATCTGCTGCATGGCCTGACACAGCAGCGTGGGTACCGGCTGGGAACGGACCTCGGGAATGAGGCTGCGGGCCAGCACATCGATTTCCGGCAGTGGGCGCCCCACCCAGAATGACTGTGAGAGCAGAACGGCCGCAAGAAATCCCGCGTACTCCTGATCCCCCTGATCCAACGCCTCGGCGACGGCGTCACGAAGCGCGGGTAGACCGTCCTGCAGGGGATGGCGCCAGTGCCGGATGAAATTCAGGTGCATGAACAGCGTTTCCGGCCGGGTCGCCCGGAATTCGTCCCGTTCGGCGAGCATCAGGGCGGCCTCACCGAAGCGCTGGGCGCCTGCGCTGTCCCGGATCATCACCAGCAGCAGCCCGTAGCTGACGAGCACCAGTGGCAACGACGGGGTATGTCCGTGCGCCAATGTCAGATCGAGCTGCTTACGTACCACCAGCGGAAAAATGTTGGGGCGCACGATATAGCACATGCTACGCAGCTCAGCGAGGATGCGTTGGATCTCGATGACCAGCCGGTCCTCGCACCGTGGCAACTGCAGCAGCCGGTCATTGCTCCAGCGACGCATGACGAACTTCATCTGTCCCAGTGCAAGGGCCATGCGGGGTTTACCCGGATCGGGCGCGACCGGCTGGCCGAGTTCCTCGAGTGCCCGCAATCCGGTGTCCAACGCCTCCTGCAGGTGATTTTCGGCCACGCACCCTTTGAGCCGGAGAAAGGCGATGCATGCACGGTCGGCCGGCTCGTGGAGGAATTCCTCAGCCTCGTCGAGTAGGGACCGCAACACCGTCACCTCACCCACCAGAAGGGCCGCGCGTGCGGCATCGAGCTGCAATTCGCGGGTCAACGCGAAACTGACGTCCCACCGCTGCTCCCCCAGAAGTGTCAGACCGTTTCGGCAGTACTCGAGTGCCAGCGGGAACGACGCCTGGGCCCGCGCTTTGGCCGCGGCCCGCCGAAGCACCCCGACGAACCGGACGCGCTCGTCGTCGTCGGCCAATCCGGCGCCACTGATTCCGACGTGGCGCGCGGCGTCGAACAGCCGATCATCGCCCTGTCCCACAAACCACCGGCCGATCCGCAGGTGCGTTTCGCGCTGAGCGGTCGCCGACAGACCGTCACGAGCCGCCTCCGCCACGCGATCGTGGCTGAACCGGTAGCGGGCCTCGCGGCTGATCGCGTTGGCGATGCGCTGGCCACGGCTGTCCACCGCCTCGAGCAGGCGCAGTTCGAGGCTCGACCACAGTGCCTGGGCCACCACATCGGCCGGCTGCGCCGCCGCTGCCGTCGCGTCTGCGAGATCGAACTCGCCACCAAAACAGGCCAGTGAACTCAGTACCGCCCGGTCGGTCGGGCGCAGTTGGTCGAGGTAGCGGCCGAGGAACTCCGCGGCCGTGGCACTGACTTCGATCGTGGAGAGCACCCGTAGGTCCCAGGTCGGGTGCCCGCTCGCACCGACCGGGGTCAGTGCGCCTTCGCGTTGCGCGCGGTGCAGCAGCTGACGGACCTGTAGCGGATTACCCCCGGTACGGTGATGGAATTCGTCGGCGACGTCGCCCAGCTCCACCCCGCGGCCACACACCTCGGCGAGAAGTTCCTCGAGATCCGCACGCGACAACGGGCTCAGCTCGATACGGTGCAGGCCCTCCGACGTGAAACCTGCTGCCTTCGGGTCGAATTCGCCGGCCCTGTAGGCACCGAGGACCAGCACGTTGCGCGTCGACACCGTCAACAGCTCGGACAGCAGCAACAGCGTGTCCTGGTCGGCCCACTGCAGATCATCCACCGCCAGCACCACGGGTCGATAGGACGCGGTGATGGACACCAGGCGGATGGCGGCACGCTGCAGCCGACGGCGAGCATCTGCCACGTCGAGGTCGGCGACCTCCGGGGCGGCGCCCAGTAGCGGCGCCAGGTCGGGCACCAGCTCACTGAGGATTCCGGTGAGCGCGGAGGCCCCGCCTGCGAGGTCCGCACGCCACCGGTCGCGGGCTGCCGGGCTGGTGGCGTCCATGGTGCGGACGATCGCCCCAAGCGCTTCACCCAGGGCCGAGTACGGCGCCGCGGCGCCGTCCCGGCATCTCCCATAGCCGAATACGCAGTTGCGTCCGGAGACCTCGGCGCCGAACGCATGGATGAGGGTGGACTTGCCCACTCCGGGAACCCCACTGAGCAGTGCGCACCCACCGCCGACCCGACCGGCTGCTTCCACGGCGGCACGGAGTTCGGTGAACGCCTGGCGACGCCCGACGACCTGGCCGTCGAGATCCAGCACCGGCGACGTCACGGCACCCGACTCAGCGCTACGGGCGTCGTTCTTCCGACGGCGCGGTCCACAGATCGCAAGGTCAAGCGCATGCCGCCCTCCCACTCACGGGAATGGTGCGCTCATCGTAGTGACCAGTACGTGCGCCGGGGACCGGATGGACAGATCAGCTGCCCCGGGCGTCGCGCCTCAGTTTGTGGTCTTGTGCGCGAGCGCTCGCCGCCCGGCGTCGAAACCGTCCAGCGCGGCGCCCACCGCCGCGACCACGGTGACCTCGAATATCTCGTCCTCGGTGTGCCCGGCGGCGGTGAGACGGTTGATGTCGGAGTCGGTGATTGTGTAGGAGGCGTCGCGCACCGTCGCGGCGTAGGACGCCAACGGTTCCCGCAGCGGCCCACCGGCGGCGTCGAGCACCGCGTGGCGGAGGTTCTCGACGGCATCATCCCCGTGGCGGGTGGTCTCGCCCTCGGCAAGCAGGAAACCCGGGAACCGGTAGCCCGCGCGGTGCAGGGCGCGGGTACCGCTGTGCAGCTGGCCTTCGCGCAGGGTGAATCCGAACGCGTTGGCCAACCGCCCGATGATGTTGAACACCAGGCTCACCCGCAGCGCCTCCAGTACCGCCTGGTCGGTCAGGCCGGCGACCTCGGTCGCGTCGACGCGCTCCGGGGTGAGGGTGGCCGCCGCGAGAAAGGTACGCACAGCGCGTAGTTCGGGCCGGGTCGTCACGGGATCGTCCGGGTCGATGTCGCCGTGGCCCGCGATGCGGGTGAGCTCGGCGTGGGTGTCGATGCAGAACGGGCATCGGAGCGCTTGCGCGGTGCACATCGCCAGGTATTCGCGTTCACCCGCAGTCCAGTACGAGGGCCCGCGCATGGTGTCGGCCGCCAGATCCAGTAACGGGCGGGCGAAAACGCCTGGCCGGTAGAGCAACAGCTTGACGATGTCCGGGCTGTCCACCCGCGACATGGCCGAAGTGAGGGTCAGGAACAGCTTGGCGCGGCGACGGTGGCCGCGATCGAGGACGGACAGTCTCATCGGATCTCCTGAATATCGAGGTCGTGCAGGCGCCGCGCGAGGAAGCGCCGGTCGGCCGGGTTCACGGCGATTTCGTGGGCCCGCCGGTAGGACGCCGCGGCCGCTTCGGTGCGCCCGAGGCGCCGCAACAGATCTGCGCGGGCAGCGTGCAGCAGGTGGTAACGGTCCAGCCCGTCGATCCGCTCGAGCAGCGCCAGCCCCTCGTCCGGACCCGCTGTCATGGCCACCGCGACGGCATGGTTGAGCGCCACCACCGGCGACGGCGCCACCACGAGCAATTCGGCGTAGAGAGCGGTGATGCGCGGCCAGTCGGTCTGATCGGCGGTTTCGGCCCGGGCGTGCAGGGCGGCGATTGCGGCCTGCAGCTGATACGGCCCGCGCGTGCCCACGCGTAAGGCCCGATCCAAAAGCATGATGGCTTCGGCGATCTCGGCATGATCCCACCGGGACCGGTCCTGGTCGGTCAACAGAATGACCTCACCATCCGGACTGTACCGAGCGGACGCGCGTGAATCGTGCAGCAGCAACAGCGCGACGAGGGCCAGCGCTTCGGGCTCGTCGGGCATCAGGGTCGCGACGAGCTTGCCGAGCCGGATCGCCTCCTGGGTCAGCTCGTGGCGGCCGGGCTGGTCGTGGGCGCTGTAACCCTGGGTGAAGATCAGGTACACCACCGCCAGTACGCCGGACAGTCGTTCGGGCAGAAGATGATCGGCGGGCACCTCGAGGCTGATGCCTGCGTCCCGGATCTTGCGTTTCGCCCGCACCAGCCGTTGCGCCAGCGTCGGCTCACTGACCAGGAACATGCGGGCGATCTGGCCGGCGGTCAGCCCGGCTACCGCCTGCAGTGTCAACGCCACCCTGGCGTCTTCGGCCAGCGCCGGATGGCAGCAGGTGAAGATGAGGCTGAGTCGCTCATCGCCCATGCTGCGCAGGGTTTCCGCGTCGAATTCTGTGGGCTGCGCGGCCGGCGCCCTGGCAAGCTCGGCGAGTTTGTCCCGGCCGACCCGGGCCCTGCGTAACCGGTCGATCGCGCTGTTGCGGGCTGCGGTCAGCAGCCAGGCCACCGGATCGTCCGGGACGGAGTCACCCCACTTGCGCAACGCCTGCGCGCAGGCCTCCTGCAAGGAGTCCTCGGCGAGCTCGAAATCGCCGAGGACGCGGATCAACGCCGCCAACATGCGCGCCCGGTGCCGGCCGTACACCTCCTGCAGCACCGGCGCCGGGCTCATCGGTCCGTCGCCATGCCCGCGATCGGGCGCACCTCGATCGCCCCCAGTTCGGCGAACGGGCACAACCCGGCCAGCTCCAGGGCTTCGTCGAGGTCGCGACAATCGAGAATGTAGGCACCGCCGAGATGCTCGTGGGTCTCCGCGAACGGCCCGTCGGTGATCAGCGTCTTGCCGTCACGCACTGTCACGGTGGTGGCGGCGTCTTCGAGCTGCAGCGGGTAGGCCGCCACGAATACGTCGCGGCGGCGGCATTCGTCGGCGAACGCGGTGACCCTCTCCATCGCCTCGGCAAAGCCCGGATCATCGGTTTCGGGCCGCTCGCAGTTGTAGATCATCAGCATGTACCGCATATATCCTCCATCCGTTTGGACCGGTTGAAGAAAATGACGAACAAGCCGACCGTATCTCGACACAACGCAGCCGACCGGAGTTGAGCAACAGTAAGGTGCTGTCCGTGGGCGGAAATCTGTTTGCCAACGGCCGCGGCCGGGTGCTGGCACTCGTGCTCTCGGTTGGTGTCGCCGCCGCGATGTTCTATGCCCAGGACACCGAGCCGCCGTGCTGCGCCGCGGCCCCGTCGACGCCGCCTTCCGGCCAGCCGTCTGCGCCGTTCGGGGCCACGCCCGCGGACGCCGAGTTGTTGGCGGCGAGTGCGCCCGTGGCCGCTCCCGATTTCCAGTTCACGCTCCCGCGCGGCGTCGCACCCGAGCAAGGTTTGCAGGTCAAGACCATCTGGGTGGCCCGGGCGATCGGCGTGATGTTTCCCGAGATCTCCACGATCGGCGGGTACCGCCAGGATGCCTTGAAATGGCACCCCAACGGGTTGGCGATCGATGTGATGATCCCGAACTATCATTCCGACGCCGGCATCGAGCTCGGTAACCAGATCGCCGGGTTTGCCCTGGCGAACGCGAAGCGGTGGGGTGTGCTCCACGTGATCTGGCGGCAGGGCTTCTACCCGGGCATCGGCGCACCCAGCTGGACGGCGGACTACGGCAATGAGACCGCCAACCATTTCGATCACGTGCATATCGCCACCGACGGCGGCGGCTACCCGACCGGGCACGAAACCTACGCGATGGGTTCGATGAGCCCGGCGCCCTAGTTTCGACTGCGCCGAACCCGGGTAGTCCGAACCTGCGGCTCGATTCCGAGTCGGTATCCGAAATCTGCAGGACGGAGCCTCACCATGGGTGCCCACGACAAGATCAGCAACAAGATCGACGATCTTTCCGGCAAGGCCAAAGAAGGTCTCGGCAAGGCAACTGACGACAAGAGCACCGAGAACGAAGGCAAGATGGACCAGGCGAAGTCCAGCCTGAAGGACGCCGGCGAGAAGATCAAAGACGCCTTCAAGAACTAGTTCCGGATGGAAAGCGGTCGGGCACCTACTCATTCGGACACGAAAAGGCTGCTTCGAGGTCAACCCGTACGCGTCAGAAGGACCTTCAATGCGCGAGTGTCGGCGGGACGACTGAAGACCTCATAAGCCGCGTCGAACTCGTCGAGCGAGAAGCGGTGGGTGATCAACTGCGAGGTGTCGAATTGACCGTTGGCAAGTAGCCCCATCAGTGTCGGTTACGTTGCTGTGTTCACCAGACCGGTCGTGATGGTCAGATTTCTCGCCCAGATCTCCCTGAGGTGCAGTGTGATGGGCGCGCCGTGCATGCCGATGTTCGCGATACGGCCACCCGGGCGCACTAAGCCGATTGCCTGCTCGAACGTCTCGGCACAAACGTCGCAGGGAGTTCGACTGCCTCCGCGGCTGCGTCGATATCCGGCGCGCCTGTCGACTCGTCGACGAGTCGACAGGCAGACGTGGCGGTAGCGATGACGTAAAGGCGCCCGAGGCGCCAACCACCACCACTTAGGCACTGACCGTAAGATCCATTTCGGCACTAGCGGCATCGCCCATGCACTGATGCACGACACCAGCACCCGGTCCCCCACGGCGGTATCGCGCAAGGCGGATCTGACCGCCAAGACTGTCCCGACGGCTTCGTACCCCGAGCACCCGACCTGATTGCACCTCGGGTATGTCGCCCTCAGCGATGGTGACCTACGGCCTGGGATCGGGGACCAAAGGCCCCTCACCACTGCCAAGCGCGGCCATACCGTCGAATACGGCGCGTCGGCTCGCGCCACAGTGACACTAATCGGAGGGACGGCGATGTCCGACACACTCATCGCGCCACCGCCGTCCACCCGCCCGGACGGCTGCAAGTTGGGTCTCGGACTGAGATCCCTGACGGCCATCGTGGTCGGATCGATGATCGCTTTGCCCTACCGTCACAGATCGCCGCCGGTTCGACGTGGGGGGCGATGTCGGGTTACCCATTGATGCAAGCGAACTGGGGTGCGGCCGTGGCGGGCGGCCGGTTCATGACCTGCCCGATCCTGTGCGACCCGCTCTACACCTGAACGGACCTAGATCATTGGATCACTCAACGACGAGGACGCCGGTTCGCAACTTGGCGATGGACCTCTACAGGGTCGTTGCAATCGTCGTCGTCGTACTCGGACATTGGCTCGTCGCGACTTTGACATATCACGATGGCCAGTTTGGCAGGCAAGACCCGCTTGTCGCTCTACCGTGGACTCAATGGCTGACCTGGGCATTCCAGGTGGTCCCAGTGTTCTTCGTGGTGGCTGGCTATGCCAGCGCAGTGTCGTGGACCCGTTGGCACAACTCATCTCGCGGCTCACGCCAAGCGTGGCTACGGCGGCGCCTGGCCCGAATCGTCGGTCCGACAGCTGTTTACGTCGCGCTCGTTTTCACAGTCGTCATCGTGCTAATGGGCGTCGGGGTTCGCGGACCTCTGTCGATCGGTGGTTGGGCCGTTGGCATGCACCTGTGGTTCCTCACAGTGTTCATGGCCGTCGTCTCACTCACTCCGGTGTTGGTGAATGCCGACCACCGTTGGGGTTTGGCCGTGCCCGCCGCATTGGCTGTCGCGACGGCGGTCATCGACGCGGTGGCGATCGGCGGCGGGGTTCCTTACGTCGGTTGGCTGAACTACGCATTCTGTTGGGCAGCGATCTACCAACTTGGCATCGCCTGGCAGGGTTCGAGACTAATAGGGCTCCGACCGTTGAGGCTCGCCATCCTCGCCGCGGCAGCATTGGCGGGATTGGTGGCCTGGGGGCCCTACCCGGTCAGCATGATCGGGGTCCCTGGCGCTGCGGTACAAAACACATCCCCACCAACGTTGGCAATGCTTGCGTTCGGCGCAGTACAAGCGGGTCTGGTGCTGGCGGTCGCCCCCGGGGTGAACCGCGCCTTGGCTGCGCCACGATGGAAGCGCCCACTAGCCCTCGCCAACCAGAATGTGATGGCGCTCTATCTCTGGCACATGGTGCCCGTGGTGGTTGTCACCCTCATCGGTTATCCCACCGGGCTGCTGCCCCAGCCGACGATCGGGACCGGAGCCTGGTGGCTCGCACGTATCGAATGGCTGGTCGTGCTGTCAGTCGTGACCGGCGCCGAAGTCGTCCTGCTCTGGTGGAAACGGAAGCTCTTCGTCGCACCATTGCCCTCGATCGCCTCGCCTCTTCCGCAGTGCTGGACCGAACTGACCTTATTCGCCGGTTCTGCGGCGGTGGCCATCGCGTTGGCCAGGTTAGCCGCCGACGGATTCGCTCCCGATGCAAGCGTTCCCCTGCTCACGTCGATGCTGTTCATCGCCGGGCTGACGATGATGACGATCGAGTCGAACTGCGACCGAACGAGGTTCTGAAGACCCGAACAACCAGCTGGCGAATGTCCGGGTCGTCGCCGAGCGCAGGGCAGCGATAGCGCGCGGCAACAAACACCTCGCTTCTGCGCTGTTGGCAGAGAAACTGGCCGCCGACCTGCTCGGTCGCTGGCGCGGATCACCGACATGGTCGATGGCTCCGCCAGAACGCGGATGCACCAGTCCGAATCCGTCCTCCCGGTCATGCCGATGCGACGTTGCGTGCCGCAATCTTGGCGCGAACTTCTGTCATGTCGAGCGCTTTCACCCGGTTGATAAGGTCCTCGAGTGCAGCTGGCGGCATCGCTCCGGCCTGGCTGAACACCAGCACGCCCTCCCTGAAGGCCATCACCGTCGGGATCGACCGGATATCGAGTGTTGCGGCCAGATCACGTTCAGCCTGAGTGTCGACCTTGGCGTGCACGACACCTGGGTGTCCCTGTGACGACTTCTCGAAGATCGGGCCAAAGGCGCGGCATGGCCCACACCATGACGCCCAGAAGTCCACGAGGACAATCGGATTGTCGGTGATGGTCGACTCGAAGTCATCGTAGGTCAGATTCTTGATGGTCATTGTGGTGCCCTTCCTTTGTGTGACAGTTGAGTTGCTACGCCAAGCCTTTGAGCATCAGGTTCCAGTACATGAACGGCAGGCCATACTTCTTGAGATACCAGTAGCCACGGTGTGGTTTGGTCGGGTCCATCACCGGGAACGACGGTGTGAGATTGAGGTCGTAGTCGAACTCGGCCAACAGCATCGCGTGTGAAGACGTGATGATTGGGCACGAGCCGTATCCGTTGTATACGCCGCCCAACGGTCGGCCCTTGAGGAACGATTTGATGTTGTCGACCAGGACCGGGGCCTGCTTGCGGATCGCGGCACCAGTCTTGGAATTCGGTGACGACCCGGCGTCGCCGAGGCTGAACACGTTCGGGTATCGCACGTGCTGCAGGGTGTGCTTGTCGATCTCGACGTATCCATTGGCGTCACCGGCCGACAGCGGGCTGGACTTGACCCAGTCCGGCGCTGACTGGCGCGGCACGGCGTGCAGCACGTCGTAGGACAGCATGGTGTCGGATCCGGCCTCCCCGACACCCGTCACCCCGACCTTGTGTGACGCTATGTCCACAGAGGTCACCTCAGCGTTGGTGTGTACTTTGATGCCGTAACCGGCAGCGACAGTGTCGAGATTGTCCGCGATCGCCGGTATCCCGAACAGACGTGGCGTCGGTACCACCAGGTGAACGTCGATGTCGGACAGCACGCCCTGCTTGCGCCAGTAGTCGCTGGCCAGGTACGCGATCTTCTGCGGCGCTCCCGCGCACTTGATCGGGCCCGACGGCATCATGAACACCGCACTACCCGAACGCATGTCGCGGATGAACTCCCATGTCCGGGGGCAAGGTCGAACCGGTAGTTCGACGACACCCCGTTCTTGCCGAGTGCGTCCTGTAGCCCCTCGGTGCGATTCCAGTCCAGCTGGATGCCAGGGCAGACGACGAGTACCTCGTACCCGTAACTGGCTCCGTCGGCGCAGGTGACCGTGTTATTGTCCGGGTCAACGGCAGTCGCCGCAGCCCTGATCCACGTCACTCCCTTGGGCATAACCGACGCCTCAGGCCTGGCGGTCGTCGACGCCTTGGCCTGGCCACCGCCGACCAGGGTCCACAGCGGCTGGTAGTAATGCATGCCGGACGGCTCGATGACTGCGACGTCAGAGAAGCCGTTGCGCATCAGACGAGCGGCGACCGAGATGCCGGCCGTCCCGCCGCCAACGATGAGGATCTGGTGCTTCGGGGTTTTCATTGATGTCTCCTATTGTCCTGTCACTCAAGCGCTCTGGCGAGCTTCATCCCAGGCGCCGTAACCGCCCAGGATGTCGCTGACATCGGCGAATCCGTTGTGCCGCAGCAGACTCGCAGCCACCGAGGACCGGTAACCCCCGGCGCAGTACACGACGGTCGGCTTGACGGGATCCAGCTCGCCAAGCCGGCTGGGTAGCTGACCGACCGGGATGGTGATCGCGTTCGGGATGGTGCCTGCGGCGACCTCGCCCGGGTTGCGCACGTCGACGATCTGCAGGTCGGCCAGCTCGGCAGCGCGCTGGTCGAATGCCTTCGCAGTCAGTCGGGACGCGCCCTGAACGTCGTCACGGTGAGCCAGCATCACCTCGAAAGGCTTGTCCAGGTAGCCGATCACACGGTCGAAGCCGATGCGGGCGAGCCGGTTCTTGCCCTCCAGTTCGTGACCCGGCTCGGTGAAGAGCACGATGTCGAAATCGGACGCGAGCACCGAGCCGGCGAACTCGGCGTAACGGCCGTCCAAACCGATGTTGATCGCGTCACGCAGGTGCCCCAGGGCGAACTCCTCGAGGCCGCGCCCGTCAACCAGAACAGCGCCCGCAGCGATGGCGTCAAGGACCTGGCCGTAGGTCATCGCCGTCGGCATCTTGGTCTCGTCCAGCAGCTCACGGTCCTTGCGGTTGAGGATCGCGTCGTAGACGAAGTAGCCGGGTGCGGGTGGCTGCCCCTCGGTGACCAGCTGCATGAACGTAGCTTTGTCGGCAACGCGCAGGGCGTAGTTCGTCTCCTTCTGCTCCCCCATGGTCGACCACAGGTCGGTGGACAGATTCTTGCCGCAGGCCGAACCGGCGCCGTGCGCCGGGAATACCCGGGTGGCGTCGGGCAAAGTCATCAACTTGTTGTGCAACGAGTCGTAGAGCTTGTCGGCCAGCTCCTCGCGGGTGAAGCCGATCGAGGCCAAAAGGTCGGGCCGGCCGACGTCACCGATGAACAACGCATCGCCGGTCAGCACACCATAGGGGATCTCGTCACCGGGGTGCTCGTACACCACGATGCTCATCGACTCCGGCGTGTGTCCCGGCGTGTGGCGGAACTCCAGCGTCACCTCCCCCAGCAAATAGCGTTCGCCGTCGGCGACGCCCACCGACTCGAACTCGGTCTCGGCGACCGACGAGTACACGATCTTCGCGCCCGTTGCGTTGGCCAGCTCCAGGTGGCCGGACAGGAAGTCGGCGTGGAAGTGGGTCTCGATGACGAGTTCGATCGTATAGCCGAACTGCCTGGCATCGGCAAGATACTCGGCCACATCACGCTGTGGGTCGACAACTACTGCGCGGCCGGTGGTTTCGTCAGCAATCAGATACGACGCATGAGACAGGCAGTCCAAGTAGTACTGGGTGAATTTCATCTCGCAAGTCCTCTCATTGGGCGGGTGGATATGGACTCTCTCGTACAGAGTGCATATACCCCTATGGGTATGTCAAGTTACCCATAGGGGTATTCTATTCCATACTTGACAATACCCATGGGGGTATGCATATCCTGTCACTTGAACATACCCCCTACGGTATCGGCGCCATAGAGGCTTTCGTCACCGCTGCACCTACTGGAAGGACTCTCATCGCCATGACCGCACCCGCCACCATCGGCTCACAGAACCTGCGCGACTTGCTCGGATCGTCCGCACCGCCCCGGGTGCTCGATGTCCGGACCCCGGGCGAGTTCGAGACCACCCACATCGCCGGGGCGTACAACGTGCCATTGGATCTGCTGCGCGAGCACCGCGACGAGATCATCAAACATCTCGACGAGGACGTCGTCCTGGTCTGCCGTTCGGGCCAGCGCGCCGCGCAGGCCGAGGAGACGCTGCGCAACGCCGGGCTGACCAATGTGCACATCCTCGACGGCGGCATCACCGCCTGGGAAGCCGAGGGCTTCGCGGTCAACAGCGGCGCACAGCGCTGGGACCTCGAGCGTCAGGTCCGCCTGGTCGCCGGCTCAGTCGTACTGTCCAGCATCCTGGCCAGCGTCGCCGTGCCCAGGTTCAAGTGGGTGGCCGCAACGATCGGCGGCGGACTCACCTTCGCGTCGCTCACCAATACCTGCGCGATGGGCATGGCGCTATCCAGGCTCCCGTACAACCGCGGCGCCAGCTGCGACGCGCAGACCATCGTGTCCCAGCTCATCGGTGCCACCCAATCGGGTCAGAAAGCGAGCTAGCGGATCATGATTGCGCTCACCATCGGCTTGGCCGTATTCGTCGGCATAGCACTGGGGTTGCTCGGTGGCGGTGGATCGATCCTGACCGTCCCGCTCCTGGCCTACGTGGCTGGAATGGACGCCAAGCAAGCCATCGCAACATCATTGCTGGTCGTCGGGGTCACCAGTGCGATCGGCGCGATATCGCACGCACGTGCCGGCCGGGTGCAATGGCGCACCGGCCTGGTCTTCGGTGGGGCCGGCATGGTCGGCGCCTACGGCGGCGGTCTACTGGCCCAGTTCATTCCAGGCACGGTCCTGCTGATCGGATTCGCCATCATGATGATCGCCACCGCCGTCGCCATGCTGCGCGGACGCAAGAACGTCGACACCACCGACGGCGGACTTCACCTCCCGGTGCCGAAAATCATTGCCGAGGGCCTGGTGGTCGGCCTTGTGACCGGTCTGGTCGGCGCCGGCGGCGGGTTCCTGGTCGTACCCGCCCTGGCACTGCTCGGCGGGTTGCCCATGCCGATCGCGGTCGGCACGGCGTTGAGCGTGATCTCGATGAACTCTTTCGCGGGGCTTGCCGGTCACTTGTCGAGCGCATCGATCGACTGGGCGGCGGCAGGGGCGATCACCGCTGCGGCCGCGGTAGGAGCGCTCATCGGAGTGCGTCTGACGGCCAGAATTGACCCCGCCGCGTTGCGAAAAGTGTTTGGCTGGTTCGTGCTCGCCATGTCCTCGGTCATTCTGGCAAAGGAGATCCACCCGATCGTCGGAATTGCGGCCGCGGCGCTCACCGCGATCGCCGCGGCCGCAACCGTCGCGTGCACTCGGTACGCACACTGTCCCCTACATCGTCTCGTCGGGGCTGCGGCCTCCGGACCAGCCACCGTTTGATGACCACCCGGAATACCCCCACGGGTACCATGGCGATAACATCGGTACAGAGGAGCAAAACCCATGGTTGGTGACGAAGACGCAATCGCCGCGGTACTCAACAGGCTGCGCAGGGCCCAGGGACAGCTGGCCGGGGTGATCTCGATGATCGAACAAGGTCGGGAGTGCAAGGACGTCGTGACGCAGCTCGCCGCCGTATCTCGCGCACTGGATAGGGCTGGCTTCAAGATCGTCGCGACCGGCATGCGGGAATGCCTGACGGGCGAGACCCAAGATGGCAAGCAACCAATGTCCGAATCCGAACTCGAGAAGTTGTTCATGGCATTGGCTTGATCAGATCGCAACTACAGGAAGCAGGAGAAACCATGGGTTACGCACTGTCGACGACGTTGCACACCACGTTTGAGGAAGCGGTCACCCGGACCCGACAGGCATTGGCAGACCAAGGTTTCGGGATACTCACCGAGATTGACATGAAGGCCACCCTAAAGACCAAGCTCGATGAGGACATGGAGGACTACCTGATCCTTGGCGCGTGCAATCCGCCGTTGGCACACCGCGCAGTGAACGCCGACCGCCAGATCGGTCTGTTATTGCCCTGCAACGTGACCGTGCGCGCCGACACCACCGCCGGTGGTGGCGCGGTGATCATCGACGCGATGGATCCGCAGGTCATGGTCCAGGTTTCGGATCGACCGGGACTGCGCGCGGTCGCCGACGAAGCAGCGGCCAAACTACGCGCTGCACTCGACGCGTTGAACTCCGACGGCCGATGACTACCCGCAGCGCAGTCATCTTCGATAAGCAGCTCAGGTAGCACATTCAACGTCGCACGAGCCGCCGTGGAGAACGACACGAACATGTTGTAGACCCCGAAGGTGCGCGAACGCTCGGCATTGCGACAGGTATTGGCGGTCACAGCGATGGTGCCGTCCCATCCATGAAGCCGAATACCATGCCGGAGAGTCAGATTGGCTTGCAGCACCGGCATGACGCTGATCACCTGGTGCGGATCGAAGCCAATCGCGAGGACAGGGTGGCCCGCATCGCTGAGCCGATCGGCCAGGTGTCCATTGAACCGCGACATAATCTAACCCTCAGACATAGCACCCGACATCTATGTCAGACACGCCCCCAGCTGCCGCACGCCTCAGCCGGCGAGCGGCCCCACTGTGACCTTCCACTCGCGTAGTTCGCGGTCTTTGGTCACATCCAGTTGCGTGTACGGGTCCTTCTCGACCAGCTTCTGGGCGGCCGCCTCGTCGTCTGCCGAAAAGATGATGACTCCACCGGTGAGATCGGCGAGCGGGCCTGCCGCGAGGACCGATCCCGCTGCGACGAGTTCGTTGAGGTGTGCCACATGGTCGCCGCGGCGTTCGGCGCGCAGTGGGGTGTCGTTGTAGCCGTAGGTGTAGATGAACTGGGGCATGACGATCTCTCCTTGATGTGGGTTGATGGATTTCTGCTGAACCGAAAGGTTCAGCCGTTCTGCACGACGGTCTGGCATTGAAGGCCCAGACCCTCGATCTCGATCTCGATCTGATCGCCACCGCGCAGGTAGGGAAAGCGCCCGGACAACGCAACGCCTTCCGGTGTGCCGGTGAACATCAGGTCGCCGGGCTCTAATGTCATCGCTTGCGACAGATACCAGACGAGGTACGCAACCGAAAAAATCATGTCTTTGGTGTTCGAGTCCTGGCGCGTCTCGCCGTTGACCCGTGAGCTGATGGCAAGCGCGGACGGGTCGATGTCACCGACCACCAATGACGGTCCCAGTGGCCCGAAAGTGGGAAAGCTCTTGCCGATTCCCCATTGGCCGCCGGGATCATCGAACTGCCATTGACGTTCTGAAACGTCGTTGCCGACAGTGTAACCGGCTACATACTCCAAAGCGGTTGCCGCCGAGTCGATCTTCTCGGCGCGCTTGCCGATCACCGCGACGAGTTCAGCCTCCCAATCGCTCATTGCGCTGTCTCGGGGCAGCACCACTTGATCGTCCGGGCCGATGAGGCAGCTCGGATGCTTGAAGAACACGATGGGGATCTCCGGGGGCTCGCTGCCAGATTCGGCGGCATGAGCAGCGTAGTTCTGGCCGATGCACACCACCGCCGATGGCCGCGCGACGGGGGCACCTCTCCGCATTGACGTGGCGTCCGCCAAGGGGCTCAGAGTGCCGTCGTCGATGGCCGCTCGGGTCCGTTCGATGCCCTGGCGCGCCAGGAAACTGCCATCGATGTCGTTGGTGATGGGTCGTAGATCGAGGACGACACCACGGTCGCGTACAGCAGGCTGCTCCTGGCCCGGTGGTCCTAGTCGAAGGAATTCCATGTCATGGCACTTTCTGTGATGTTTCAGCGGCCGCATGTGCATGTCCGCCTTCTTCATGGATGGGCGTGGCGACCGCGCTCAATGAAGCGCCTGTGCCACCCCATACCTTTGCAATCCATTCGGCGGCAATGGATACCGCTGTTTCTTCCGGTGTGCGGGCACCGAGGTCAAGGCCGATGGGCGAACGCAGCCGACTCAGTACCTCAGGGCTGACGCCCTCGTCCGCGAGGCAACGCAGGCGATCCCGGTGTGTGCGCCGGCTCCCCATTGCCCCGATGTAGCCCGCACGTGTGTTGAGCGCCTCCAACAACAGGGGCACATCGAATTTCGGATCGTGGGTGAGCACACATATCGTGGTTCGTTCGTCGACTCGGCACTTCGCAAGATAACGGTGCGGCCACTCGACAACGACTTCGTCGGCATCGGGAAACCGGGCCTTTGTCGCGAATACGGGACGGGCATCACACACGGTGACGTGATAGCCGAGGAACTTTCCGATCCTGGCAACAGCGGAAGCAAAGTCGATGGCGCCGAACACAAGTAATCGCGGCGGCGGTGCGAAGGATTCGACAAAAGTTGTGACGTCATCCATTCGACGCTCACCGTGGCATCCGGTCGTCACCCTGCCGGTGACTCCCCGCTCGAGCATTCCCCGGGCCGCGCTCACCACCGCATCGTGCAGACCGGAAACGGGCAACGCGCCTGCGACCTCGGTCGCAGTGAGCATGACGTTCGCGCCTGCTCCGTCACCGTCGACGATCGTCGCGATCGCGACCGGTTCGTGTGCCTGAACAGCTGCTGTCAGTCGGTCGAGGAAGGAGAACGCCTGCGGGCCCATCGGCTGTACGAACACATCGAGAATCCCGCCGCAGGTGAGCCCGACAGCGAGGGCGTCATCGTCGGACACTCCGTAGCGCACAAGTCTGGGCTGTCCCGTCGCCAGCGCATCCAAGCACTCTTCGTAGACCGCACCCTCGACGCAACCGCCCGAAACACTACCCACGACAACACCGTCGGCATTCACCGCCATTGATGCGCCGGGCTGACGGGGCGCTGAACTCCAGGTACCGACCACGGTGCCCATCGCGAACGCGACGCTCGACGAGTGCCACGTCCCGATTTCGGAAAGAATGTCACGCATCGGCGCCCAACCCGTATACCCGTCGCGCGTTGCCCGCGAATATCGCTGCCTGCTCGGCGGAGGAAAACCCCGACAGCGCGGTCTTCCACGCGCTCACGAGTTCCGGCATCGTGGTCCAGATCTTCTCTACCGGAAAGTTCGTGCCGAACATCGCGCGCTCCGCACCGAACATGGCAATCACCTCACGGGCGACAAATGTGAGCAGGTCCACGTCGACGCAGTGCACGAACGTACCCTGTCCGGTCAGCTTGACGACGACGTTCGGGAACTCGGCCAACCGGCGCATTCCCGCTCGCCATCGTTCGACCTCGTGTGGTTCGCGACCGATGAGCATTCCCGCGTGCACGAGTACGAACGTGACGTCTGGATTCTCGGCCACCAACTCCGCAGCATCAGCCATCTGGTCCGGAAACACCTGCAGTTCGAACAACCACCCAAGCTCGGCGAGCGCGGCGATGTTCTCTCGAAATATCTTGTCCTTCACACAATCTGGCGACGATGCGAATCTGAACTCCTCGCGCTCGTGCCAATGGAGCTGCAATCGCGTGCCACGCAACAGAGGGCTGGCCTCCTTCTGCTGACGCATCACGTCAACCGCCTTGTCCGAGAACAAGTCAGCGGATCCGATCATCGCCATCGGCCATCCACTCATTCGATTCAGCCCGTTGATCCACTCCACTTCCTCGAGAACCTGATCGAGCGGCCAATTGGGCTGCACGTACACCGATGCGCCGATGCCGGCCGAAACCGCGTCTTCGGTGAACTCGGCGATCAGGTAGTCGCGCCGGATCGGCTCGTAGGGACCGAAGATGCGCGGAACCATCGGGCCGGAGAGCCACTCCATGTCGTCGCGCCGCCAGACATGGTGGTGGCAATCGACGATCTCGCCGGAATACTGTTCACGTTCAGACATGCGAATGCTCCCTCGCTGTGCGGGTGCCGGAGCCACCGAGTCCCTCGCTGATCCGGCGGTGAGTGGATTCCAGGTCATCGACTCCGGAGATCATGTCGATGTGCGCGCAGCAGGCAGCCATGCCACGAGTGATCGGACGATATGACGGGTCACAAGCGAGCGGGCTCCACCAGTACAGGCGATGACCGAGCAGTCGCAAACGCGCGACGGATTCGGACATCGGTCGGCAATCGCCCCGCTCGAGTCCGTCCGAAATGATGATCACCACCGCGTCGCGGGCCATGGTGACGAACCGTGCGTTGGAGAGGAACTCGACCAACGAGTCACCGATCCTGGTGCCACCGTCGGCGTCCAGCACCATGGTTGACAGGGCGGCGAGCGCCGAATCGACGTCCGGTGTCTGCAGAGCCTTGGTGACGCGCGTGAGCCGGGTGCCGAAGGTGAATACCTCGCCGCGTTCACAGACATCGACCAGAACGTGCGCGAATCGCAGGTAGTCTGCCGACTGCTGCTTCATCGAACCGGAGACGTCGATCATCAGTAGCACGCGGCGTTCCAGCATCGGCCGGTGTTTCCAGTGCAGCGCAACAACTTCACCATACGTCTGCCGGCATCGCGCGTACGTCCGTCTCAGGTCTACCCACTGGCCACGGTGCCCGGCGCGACGGCGGCGAGCACGGGTCTTCAGCATCGCCGCGGGCAGATCACGCGCAATGCGATCCATGACATCCCTGTCGTGTGCGCTGGTCGCCGCAAAAACGCGCCGGTGGCCAAGTTCTGCTGTGCTGGCTTCGAGCCCCTGATCCCCGTCGGCATCTGACAATTCCGAGTCGTTGCTTCCGCCTGAGCCGGGAGCACGTTGTTCCTCGGGCTCGGGCTCTGGCTCGGGTTCAAGGGCAGGTTCGGGCCCGACAGATAGATCCGACGCAAGGAAGAAGTGCGCGAAGACCGGGTCATAGATCTCGCCGTCACGACGGGAGGTGGTCAGAGTGGCCAGGCCGATCCAGTACAGCTCCCGCTCCGATGTGGGCGCGACCGACTCGATGGCACGCAGGAAATCGAGCTGTTTGGGCGCAGTGACCGACAACCCCGACTCGCGCAACGTCCGGAGAAACCGTGCGAGGTGCTCCTCGATCCAGGAGGCCGGCGCACCGCTGGCCTTCGCCTCCCCCGCCCATGTGCCAGTCATTCGAAACCGAACACCTCGCCCGCATGATCATTGATCAGCGCGAGATCTTCCTCGTGCTTGACCAACAGCCCCAACGACCGTTGCATCGCTTCCAACCAGTCGGACCCGTCCCGCGACAGGATCTGTGATCCTCGGGCCCACGCAATCGATTCGGCAATGCCAGGACGTTTCATCGGACGCAGACCGCGGATGACGTTGACTGAAGCGACCAACTGCTCAGCGCTGCGCGCACCGAGTCCCGGCGCCTGGGCGTCGATGATCGCGCGTTCCCGGTCGGGCTCGGGGAACGGGATCCAGTGGTACAGACAGCGGCGCTTCAGGGCGTCGTGTAACTCTCTGGTCCGGTTCGAGGTGAGTACCACCAGCGGTGATCTTCTTGCCGTCACCGTGCCGATCTCGGGAATGGTCACCTCGAAGCGGTCCAGGAACTCGAGCAGGAAGGCTTCGAACTCGCTGTCCGCCCTGTCGATCTCATCGATCAGCAGAACCGACCGGCGCGGTGTGCGGATCGCTTTGAGAAGTGGTCGTTCCAACAGGAACTCGTCGGTGTAGAGAGTGCCCGCGGTGCGGTGGTCCACCTCTGCGGCCCGCAGGGAAAGGAGCTGTTTCGGGTAGTCCCACTCATAGAGCGCCTGCGAGGCATCGAGCCCCTCATAGCATTGCAGCCGAATCAGATCGGTCCCCAGGATGGATGCCATCGCCCGGGCCACCTCTGTCTTACCCACCCCGGGCTCGCCCTCGAGGAGCAGCGGGCGCTCCAGCACACTCGCCAATCTGATCGCGGTGACAAGTCCTTCATCCGCAAAATAATTCTGATCCCTCAACGACTGTCCGATATCGCCGAAGCCAGGCACCTCGTCCTGGTCGAGATCGTCCGGGGCGGAGGGCATCAGAGAGCCTTCTCCTCGCGGATTCTGTCGAGACCACGAAGCACGGACTCCGGCGTGAACGGCATCGTGGTCAATCGGACACCGCAGGCGTCGAAAATCGCATTCGCGATCGCAGGTATCGGCGCGTTCGCGGTCATCTCGCCGATACCCTTCGCGCCGAACGGCCCTGTCTCGGCCGGCCGTTCGAGGATCACACTGGTTTGAACCGGGGTGTCAGCAGGCCCGGGCATCAGGTACTGGCTGAAATCGACCGGGCCATGTTCGCGCGACGCCGGGTAATAGGGTTCGGTGGATTCGAACAATGCGTGGGACATTCCCATCCAGGCGCCCCCTTCCACCTGCTGAGTGACCATCGCAGGATTCAGCGCACGTCCGATCTCGTAGGCATTGTGCAGCGCCAGCACCTCGACCACACCGGTCTCGTCGTCAACCTCCACCTCGGCGACGGTGCATGCGTGTGCCTGCTCCGAATCCGGGTCCATCTCTCCGGTCTCGGGTACCGGGTAACTCCTCTCCTTGAGGAAGATGCCGCGTCCAGAGATGGTCTTGCCTTGCTTGAAATGAGCCGCGAACGCGATGTCCTGAATGTGGATCTTCTTCTCGGAAGCACCCTTGACCCGAACGTAGCCCGTACCGTCCGTCTCCAGATCGCCTGCATCGACTTCCAGTTCCTCGGCGGCCACCGCCAGCATCACCTCGCGCGCTTCGCGGGCCGCCATGATGACCGCGTTGCCCACCCGGTGGGTTCCGCGACTTGCGAAGGTGCCCATGCAGTGCGGTCCGGTATCGGTGTCCGCGGTGTCGACAATGACGCTGTCATAAGGCATGCCCAGGGTCTCGGCAGCCACTTGCGCGGTGATGGTCTTGAGGCCTTGTCCGAGATCGACCGACGACAGGCTGATGACGAACCCGCCCATGGTCGTGGCGTGGATGAGCGCCTGGGAGGGATCGCCTCCCAGGTTCATCCCGGTGGGGTAATTGACCGAGGCGTACCCGCGCCCCTTGAGGAGTGTCACTGGTGAGTCTCCCTGGGAATCGATGAGGACATGGCTCTGTACTCGGGGGGTAGCTCGTGGTGCACCAGATCGGCGGCACGTTGAATGACCTCGATCAACGCCGTGCCGGAGGCGATCTTTCGATGCGCCTTCATATCGCCGTCCCGGTAGGCATTGATCAAACGGAACTGAAGGGGGTCGATGTTCAGATCCCGCGCAATCCGGTCCATCTGCGACTCGATGGCGAAATCGGCGATGGTGACCCCGAATCCGCGCATCGCGCTCGATGGTGTCCGGTTCGTGTACACGCAATGACAATCGGCGTAGACATTGGGAATCGTGTACGGGCCCGGAAGATGCGCGGCCGCCTTCGTGGTCCCATACGGCGAATGGCGAGAGTAGGCACCGGAATCCACGTAGAGCATGACTTGTCGCGCCATGATGCGGCCGTCGTTCATCACGCCGTCTTTGATGTAGATCCGCTCGGCCGCACGGGTGGATGACACCTGCATCTCTTCCTCACGGGTGTAGACAAACTTCACCGGTCGGTCGAGCAGGGCCGCTGCGATGCAGGCGATCGGCTCGACCATCACGTCGACCTTGCCGCCGAATCCGCCGCCTACCGTGCCGCCCTTGACCTGTAGATCGGTGAACGGCCGTTCCAAGATCAACGCGGTGTTGTCGAGTGTGAAGAACGCAGCCTGCGTGTTCGTATGGATCTGAAGCCGCCCGCCCCCCATCGGGATGACGATGCACCCCGTGGTCTCGGTGGGCGCGTGTTCGATCGGGGCAGAGCTGTAGCGCCACTCGTAGACGCGGTCAGCACCGGCGAAACCTTTCTCCACATCACCCAGGCGAACTCGACGGGCGTGGTGGCCTTCGTAGACGAAATGGTTCGTGCCGCTCTTCTTGATGATCGGCGCGTCATCGGACAGGGCCTCCTCGACGTCGAGCACAGCCGGCAGATCTGTGTAGGCGACCTCAACCTGTGCGGCGCCTTCGATCGCTGCCGCTTCCGAATCGGCCACGACCGCAACGATCGGTTCGCCGACGTAGAGAACACGGTCCTCGGCGAGCACCGGCTCATCGTTGGGCTCCACACCGATGAGCCTCAGCACGGTGTACCAGTTCGCCGGCACGTCTCGATGGGTGAGCACCCGTTGGACACCGGGAACCGCGAGAGCCCTTGATACGTCCACGTTGTCGACCAATGCATGGTGGCGTGACGATCGATGGATCTTGACGAATGCCATGTCTGGCAGCCTCATGTCCTCGAAGAAGACAGTTTTGCCCGTCACGTGACCGCGCGCGTCCGAACGTTGCACCGTCGTACCGATCACGGTGAAATCGTCCCGGTGCCCATTGCTGAAGTAGGTGGCGTCGATGGGATTGACCCGGGGCATCAGGCCGTCACCTCGACTCCGGCTGCGCGGTTCTCGGACACTGGCGCGGCGCCGTTCTGCCTATGTTTGGCCGCCGCCTCCAGGATTGCCGACACTATCGGCTCATACCCGGTGCAGCGACAGACGTTTCCGCTGATCGCCTCGATGACCTCGGCGGATGTTGGGTCGTCGGTGCGTTCCAGCAGGGCCGTGGCCGAGAGGATCATGCCCGGTGTACAGAATCCGCACTGGGTGGCGAATCCGTCCAGGAACGCCTGCTGGACATCGCTCAGTTCACCGTCCTTGGCTATTCCCTCGATGGTCTGCACCGCGGCTCCGTCCACCGTCACCGCGGGTACGAGACATGCCACCACGGGCTCGCCGTCGAGCAGCACGGTGCATGAGCCGCACGCGCCCTGCGCACATCCTCGTTTGGCGCCCATCAACCCCAACGAATCACGAATCCCGTTGAGAAGTGTGGTCTCTGGTTGCGCGATCATTGTCTTTCGTGTGCCGTTCACCGTGAGGTTCACGATCTGTGCGGTCATGGGCGTTGCTCCTTCGTGATACTCAGACGCCGAGCAACGCCCGGCGTAGGTGAACGGGAAACACCCGGCGGCGATACCACGCGGATGCGTACGCGTCGTCAGCCGGATCGAGATCGTCGAGGCCTTCGCGGCAGGCGGTTTCCACGGAGTCTGCATCGAGCCGCCTGCCGCGTAGGGCCCCCTCGACTGCATGGGCACGGATGACGCGTGGCGCAAGCCCGCCCAGCGCCACCCTGATTGCGGCAATGCGCTGATCTTCGAGCTCGATGGTCGCCGCGATCGTCGCCACAGAGCCCGAGTTCAGCCTGCGCCGCGCTGCTTTCAGGTACCGGAAGCTGCTCCCCTGCGGTCGGCGGAACCGTATCTGCGTGATGAGCGCGTGGTCGTGGTCGTCGGCGAGGAAGTTCTCCAGCGAACCGGTGCGGAAACCATCGCGGTCGGCGAAGTCGAGTTCGGCATCCAGTGCGAGTAGCGCGACAGCGAGGTCACCGTACGGCTGTGGAGCGAACAGGTTGCCCGCGACCGTGGCGAGACTCCGAACGGGCGGTGCCGCGATCGTCCGCACCACTTGGTGCAGGACCGACAGGTCCGGATTGCGTTCTATCGCTGAGAGAGTCACCGCGGCTCCCAGCGCGACGGTCTGACCGTCGATTCGCACCGAATCCAGGCCGGCGTGACGCAAACTCACCAACTCGGTGGGCGGAGATGCGTGGTCATTGAGGCGAGGCATGAGTGAGGTGCCCCCTCCCAGAGGCAACCCGCCGGCCATCACGAGCCCAGCAGCCGACTCGGGGTTCTCGGGCACGTGGATACCGGTGAGCATGTCCCTCCAATTATCGATATCGATAATCTAAACTAAGCCTGATTGACTAAATCCGTCAAGCGGCACGAAACTTATAGGCGCATATCGAGAGATGACCTAACGAAAGGGGCGAAGTGCCAGCAGATGACCGACCATCTGCCCGACAGCTGGCGGCACGGTCGCCCAAACCCACACTGAGCGAGAAGATTCGAGATGGGCTACTCGAACGCATAGTGTCGGGCGACTTGAGCAGCGGCGAACGACTGGTCGAAACACAGATTGCCCTGGACTTCGGGACCAGCCAGGCCCCTGTCCGTGAAGCTCTGCGAGAACTCGAAGGGCTGGGCCTGATCGAGAACCGACCGAGGCGCGGGAAGACCGTTATCCCCTTCGTCGAACAGACCATTCGCGAGGCATACGTGGTGCGAGCCGCGCTGGAGGAGACGGCGACACGCTTGGCGATGCTGTCCGGCGACCTGCCCCTCGCTGAGTTGGACGCCGACGTCGAGGACATGTACCGAAGCGCCGAAGCCGGCGATCCGCACGCAATAGGGTTGGCCAGCACGCGATTCCACCGACGTGTCGTGACAGCCAGCTCGAATCTCCTGTTGACACGTGCCTGGGAAGCTCTCCAAATCGAAGCACGCACGGCAATCGCTCTCATGGTCATCCATCCCGAGTTGCAGCATGTCGCTGACGAACACGCAGAGTTGGTTGCGGTCATGCGAGCCGGCGACATCGAAGCGGCGTGCCTGCACGCACGGAATCATCAATGGAATTACGCCGAACTCCCGGCCCGACCCCCGCGGCCCGGCGTCAGCTGAAGCCGATACTCAGATAGCGGTCGACGTTGTCTTTTGTGACCACAGCTGAGTACGTCGTCAGGGAGGCAGGGACGTCCAGTTCGGCGAGGTCGTTGAGCGGCCGTCCCTGTGCGACCAGACGCGCCAGGGAGATCGCAGACGCGGCCATGACGGGGCTGTACAACACGGTCGCTTCGACAGGCCCGGTCCCGGCCTTGATCATCTCCATCACGTGCTTGGATCCGGCGCAGCCCACCATGAAGAACTCGTCCCGGTTGGCCTGCTTTATGGCGGCCTCCACGCCGATTCCCTGGTCGTCGTCCTGGTTCCAGATGGCGTCGATTTTTCCGTGCGCCTGGAGCAGTTGGGCCGCCACTTTCTGGCCCGTGGCGGCGGTGAAGTCGCCTGCCTGCCGGTCGGTCACGGTGAGGCCGTGATCGGCAAGGGCTGCCTTGAATCCGGCGCTGCGTTGTTGCGTCAGCTCCAGGTTGTCGAGACCGGCAATCTCGAGGATCACCGGATTGACCACGTCTTTCAGCCGGGCGGCAATGTAGTTTCCGGCGTTGGCACCGGCGCCGTAATTGTCACCACCCACCCATGTTCGATACGACAAGGGTGAGGAGAGGACACGATCCAGGTTGATGACGGGAATTCCGGCGGCCATCGCTTTACCGGCAACCTCTGTCAGCGCTTTGCCGTCGAATGGCAGGATGACGATGGCATCGACCTTCTTGTTGATCATGCTCTGCACGGCGGCAATCTGGATCGCCACGTCGTTGGTGCCCTCAGTCGCTGTCAGCGTCACGTCCTTGTAGCTGTCCGCCTGTGCTTTCGCGTTGGCTGTGATTGCCGCAATGAATCCGTGATCTGCTGCCGGGGCCGAGAATCCGATTGTCACGTCCTTCCCCGGCTCACTGTTGCTGCCCTCGGAATCCATGGAAGTCGACGCCGGCGCTGTCGAGTTGCTGGTGCACGCCGCCACTACCGCGCTGGCACCGACAGCCGACATGCCGACCAGCATGCGCCGCCTGCCCAAACCTGACACAAGGTCTCCTTCGTTGCGGTGCTTCACGCTCGTCCTCTCTCTGGATGAATTCTGTTTGGAGCAGTGCGTACTACCGTTTGGCTTTCTGCGTCCGCCGTTGGAAAAGCACGGCCGCCACGATGATTGCGCCCTTGGCGATCTTCTGGATCGGCGAGTCGAGACCGTTGAGAATGAACAGATCGGTGATCGTCGTGAAGACGAGCACGCCGAGCACAGTGCCGACGATGGTGCCCCGGCCGCCGGAGAGAAGTGTTCCACCGACGATGATCGCAGCGATTGCGTCGAGCTCATACAGGCTGCCCAAGGTGCTTGCGCCGGTATTCGTCTGGGCCACCACCATGATCGCTGCGATACCGACACAGAACCCGCTGAGCACATACAGCAGCAGCGTGTGCCGCTGGACATTGATGCCGGCCAGTCGAGCGGCTTCGGCATTGCTTCCGACCGCGACAGTCCGCGCGCCGAAATTTGTGCGATTCAACAGTATCCAACCCAGATCCGCGACGATGGCGAAGATGTAGACAAGAACGGGAAGTCCGAACAACCGGTGGAACAGGACATCCGAGAGCGCGGGCTGGGACAGCAACTGCGATTGACGGTTGGAGATCAGCTCGGCCAGGCCTTGAGCACCCACCAGCATCGCAAGGGTCACGATGAACGGGACCAACCCGCCGTATGCGATCAGCACCCCGTTGACCAATCCGCAGACTGTCCCGACGATCAGCGATGTCATCACCATCACCCATGGCCCGTATGCCTGGGTGGCGACGGTGGTCGCCCACACCGATGCCAGGCCCAGGACAGAACCCACAGAAAGGTCGATCCCGCCGCCGATGATCACAAACGTCGCACCCACGCTGACCACGCCGATGACGCTGGCCAGAGTCAAGATCGTGACCACGTTGCTGAACTGGAGGAACTCCGTGCTGGTTACCGAACCCACCACGAACAGGGCGACCAGGACGACGAGCAATCCGATGTTGCGATCTGCCCTCACGACATTCAGCCATTGCGGGCCCGAAGGTGACTTCTTCGATGAGTGGTCTCCACGAGAAGGGCTGGGCGTTCCGCCTTCGACATCGGGCTGTAGCTCCACCGGACCGGTCACAGTGCTGCCTCCTTGATCTCCACGGTTGCGCTGCCTTCCATGACCATGTCGAGGACGTGTTGTTCGGTGAGTTCCTCTGCTGCGGATTCGGCGAGGACACGCCCTTCCCGAACGACGACGACCCGATCGGCGAGCCCCAGCACTTCCGGAACTTCACTTGATACGACGACGATTGCCATTCCTGAGCGTGCGAGTTCCCGGACCATCGCGTAGATCTCGGCCCGGGCACCGACGTCCACTCCCCTGGTCGGTTCGTCGAGCAGAAGGACCTTGCAACCAAAGATGAGCCAGCGCGCAAGGACCACCTTCTGTTGGTTGCCACCAGAGAGATTTCGCGCGGCGGCGGCAGGGTTGAGCGGTCGCAGATCTAGCTGCGAGCCGAGCTCGTGCGCGCGGGTGACTTCCTTCCGGCGATCGAGCCAGCCGCCTCGGGAGAACTTCTTCAAAGAGGAGATGGACATGTTGCGGGCGATCGACTCACCCAACAGCAATGCCTGACTCTTGCGTTCCTCGGGCGCGAGACCGATTCCGAGTTGCATGGCGCGGCGGACACTTCCCGCCCTGACGGCCGTGCCCGAGACACTCACTGATCCGCTTGTCGCGCGCCGGGCACCGAAAATCGTCTCGAGGATCTCAGATCGTCCGGATCCCACCAGCCCTGCGATGCCGACCACCTCACCTGCCCTGACAGAGAAGGTGACATCCTCGAATTCTCCAGCACGGCAGAGGTTTCGAACATCCAGCACGACTTCGCCACGACACTGTGCGTCCAGTCGGGCAGGAAAAGTCGTTTCGAGGGTCTTGCCGGACATCAGCGAAACGACGGTGTCGGTTGTGGTTTTCTGGGCATCGAGGCCCGCCGCTACTGTACGTCCGTCCTTGAGAACCGTTATCCGGTCTCCGATCTCACGGATTTCCTCAAGACGATGTGAGATGTAGACGACTGCCACACCCGCCGCGGTGACCTCGCGGATGATCCGGAAAAGATTGACGACCTCGTCGTGTGACAGCACAGCCGACGGCTCGTCCATCACGATGATGCGCGCTTCGCGGGAGAGCGCACGCGCCATGCTGACAATCTGCTTACCGGCCGGGGAAAGGTGCTCGACCAGCTGGCCCGGCGAGATCTCGCTGTGTCCCAGACGTGCGAGGAGCGCGGCGGTCGCGGTGCGCGCATCCGACCGCCGGGTGAATCCCCATGACGACTTTTCGTGACCGAGAAACACGTTCGCCGCAACGGAGAGGTGGTCGACGAGATCGAGTTCCTGGTACATCGTTGCTATCCCCGAAACCATGGCCGCCGTGGGGCTGTCGAACTCCACGTCCCGCCCGGAAACCGAGATGCGGCCTTCGTCCGGTCGATGTACGCCGGCAAGGACCTTGATCAACGTGGATTTTCCTGCCCCGTTCTGCCCGAGTAGGCAGTGCACCTCGCCGGCCTCGACTTCCAATCCCACCTGCGATAGCGCACGAACGCCAGGAAAAGACTTGCTGATGGCCTGCATCTCCAAGACCACTTCCGCCACTGCGGGCCCTCTCGTTGCACTATCGATATCGATAATTGAACCTACGGGTGTGAGCTCCACCGCGTCAAGCACAATTTGTGAGCACCGTCACTTTTATCCGGCGCTGTCAGAATGCCTCAGTCCACCGCGCTTGTCGCGCCGGCCGCACGGCAGCGCATCCGGAACCGCGGCACCCGTCACGACGAACGCCCCGCAGCAAACATCGTCTCCCCCAGCGGGCGAGCGACCGGCAAGAAGTTCAGAACTGTTCAGTCGCAGACATTTTCGGTCTGCCGCACCCATACAACGAAGATTGGGTACGCTGACGACGTCATTAGAGGCGCCTCACCCTGACGGAGTTTCCGTGCCCTATTTCGTACTCATCGAACAGCCGCGATGACCACCGTCCGAATCGCCATAGTCGGAACCGGCATGATCGCCGCGGTACATCTGCGCTCCGCTCGCAACTCGGGTGCCAACGTCATCGGTGTCCTCGGTTCCAGCCCGGAGCGGTCCACTGCCGTCGCCTCGCAGTGGTCCGTACCCAACGGCTATGCCGACCTGGACGCGCTTCTTGTCGACCGCCCCGACGTCGTACACATCTGCACACCCAACAACACCCATGCCTCCTACGCGGAAGCGGTGATCACGGCGGGAATCCACGTGATCATCGAGAAACCGGTGGCGACCACCGTCGACGCCGCCGCTCGACTGGTGGACGTCGCGCAGTCCGCGGGCGTCATCGCCACCGTGCCGTACGTCTATCGATACCATCCGTTGGTCCGCGAAATCCGAGCCCGCCGCATCGCCGGTGAACTGGGCGATATCGCGCTCGTTCACGGCTCCTATCTGCAGGACTGGCTGCTGTCTCCGCGTGCCTCCACGTGGCGGGTCGATCCCGCCGCCGGAGGTGCCTCCCGCGCGTTCGCCGACATCGGCACGCACTGGTGCGACCTGACTGAATTCGTGTCGGGAGAGACGTTCACCTCGGTGAGTGCCAGCACGACCATCACCTACCCGGAACGGCCCGCGGGTTCGATGGTCTCGTTCGGTGGCCAGAGCACAGGAGATCTGGCGCCGGTGCATACAGAAGACATCGCCGTCGCCACGTTCCGCACTGCGCGCGGAATCACCGCCAACACCGTCATCTCCCAGGTGTCCGCCGGCAGGAAAAACCGGCTCTGGCTCGAAGTCGACGGCACCCGGAAATCAGCGGTGTTCGACCAGGAGAACCCCGAAAGCATCTGGCTCGGAACCGAACACGGCACGCTGAAGCTCCACCGGGGCGAAGCCGATCCGGCTCCGGACCAGGCCCGCCTCAACCGCACCCCGCCGGGGCACGCCCAGGGCTGGACCGATGCATTCGATGCCTTTGTCGCCGATACCTATGCCACCATCGACGGCGCACGGCCCGACGGGTTACCCACTCTCGCCGACGGGATGCGGTCGACACGGATCGTCGAGGCAGTATTGGACTCTGCCGCCAGCGGACAATGGAGCAACGTATGACCGAATCCAGCCACCCTGTCACCCTTTTCACCGGCCAATGGGCCGACCTACCGTTTGACAAGGTCGCCGAGCTGGCCGCCGAATGGGGTTACGACGGATTGGAGATCGCCGCATCCGGTGACCACCTCGATCTGGAACGCGCCGACACTGACGCGGCCTATCTGCAATCGCGAATGGACATTCTCGACAGCCATGGGCTGAAGGTGTTCGCCATCTCCAATCACCTCACCGGCCAAGCGGTCTGCGACGACCCGATCGACTTCCGCCACCAAGCCATCGTGCGGCGCTCGACGTGGGGGGACGGCGAACCGGAGGGAGTGCGGCGACGCGCGGCCGAAGACATGAAACGAGCTGCACGCGTTGCGCGCAAACTCGGGGTCGATGTCGTGGTGGGTTTCACCGGGTCCAAGGTGTGGCCCTACGTCGCGATGTTTCCGCCGGTACCCGCAGCCGTCATCGACGCGGGCTACGAAGATTTCGCCGCACGATGGAACCCGATCCTCGATGTATTCGACTCGGAAGGGGTGCGATTCGCCCACGAGGTGCATCCCGGAGAAATCGCCTATGACTACTGGACCAGCGTGCGCACCCTGGAGGCAATCGACCACCGTGCCGCCTTCGGATTCAACTGGGATCCGTCGCACATGATGTGGCAGAACATTGATCCTGTCGGCTTCATCTGGGACTTCCAAGACCGCATCTACCACGTGGACTGTAAGGACACCCGGCTGCGCCCGGCCAACGGCCGCGCCGGCGTTCTCGGCTCTCACCTACCGTGGGGCGATCCACGCCGCGGATGGGATTTCGTCTCCACCGGGCACGGCGACGTTCCATGGGAAGACGCCTTCCGCGCCCTCAATGCCATTGGTTACCGGGGACCTATCTCGGTCGAATGGGAGGACGCAGGTATGGATCGACTGCACGGGGCCGCTGAAGCCGCCACCTACGTTCGCTCACTGCTGTGGGACCAGCCCCAGACCAGCTTCGACTCTGCCTTTTCGAACCAGTAGGGGCCTTTTCGAACCAGTAGCGTTCTGGAAAGGCCGATCGGCGGGCAGGCGCACACGCTCCGGTCCCCCGGCCGGCGCGTTCCCCCTTGGGCTAGCTGCCCGCCGATACGGCTGTCACTGTGCATCCTTCACAGTCAAGCGGTCCGCGCATCACGCGATCCGTACCCGCCCCCGCTTGCCCGATTAAAGCGCCGATGCACGGGCTCGGTACAACGTTTCGACTGACGCCGAAACGTTCGCCCGTCGGTACTGTCGCCGTTCTCCGACGTACCCCACAAACAGGGCTTATGGTGATCGCGTGCTCTTCGAAACGTTGGGCAGCGGACTGTAGGGCAGTTGGTTGCGGCTCATATTCACCGCCGACGACTTTGCGTCGACGCGGTTTCTGCCTTCGCCCGCTCCCCTGTTGGAGATGAAGTTCGCGGCACGGGCGCTGCGGCAGGGTATCCGCACGCCGTGGGGCCAGCGGTGGCGTTGTCGTGCGCTTGCGGCATTTCCCCTGTCGGCACCGTCCGGACGCGCGGTGGTGGGCCACTTCTCGTGGTCATTGTCGCCGACGGTGCTGGGAGACGACTTCGACGAGGGCATGCGGTCCATCGAAGGACTGGGCCCGCGGCAGGCGAATGCCGAGCTTGCCGTCTTCCGACGCGGCCCCACTGAGGGCGACGGTGCCCCCCACTATCTGCGACACGCCATCAGCGGGAATCGTGAGGCGATGCTGGCGTTGGGTCGTGCGACCACGAGGGCGTATGCGGCGGTACTGGAACCGTATTGGCCGGAGATCCAGGCGAACCACCGGATCGAGCTGGCCCGTCAGGGGCGCGTCATGGCACACCTCGGCGTGCGCGCCATGCTCAGCACGGTGATCCCCGGCGCGCGGTGGGAGGGAGATTGCCTGGAGATCGACAGCCCACAACGCCACACCGTCGCATTACGCGGGCGGGGCCTGGTGCTGACACCCGCCGTATTCTGGGCCGAGTCGCCGCTCGTCGGGGAGCTTGGCGACCAACCGGTCATCCTGGCTTACCCCACGTCCACCGATCTGACCATCCGGATCGGCACCGAATCCGACTCGCTCGCAGCGATTCTCGGGCCAACCCGGGCGGCTGTGCTGCGGATGCTGACCGGTGAGCACACCACCGGCGACATCGCCCGAAACCTCGGTATCAGCCCCGCGTCTGCGTCCGAACATGCGTCAGCGCTGCGACAGGCGCGGTTGACACACAGCCGTCGCGACGGCAAAGCGGTCATTCACCACGCGACCGAGCTGGGTGTGGACCTGATCGACGCCAACCGCTGAACATAGCCCTACTAACCAAGGATCCACCGGGGTGGCGACCAGGCTCGTCTCGATGATCGGGGCATGGCATTCAGCTAGATTGGTCGCGTGAGCACCCTCGCCGATGTCGCAAAACTCGCCGGCGTCGGCGTAGGTACCGCGTCGCGGGCGTTGAGCGGCAAGGGCTATGTGGACGAAGCGACCAAGAGCCGTGTCCAGACCGCCGCGGCCAAGCTGAAGTACCGCGGCAACGCCGCTGCCCGCGCGTTGCGGGAACGCCGTAGCCGGGCCATCGGGCTGCTGATTCCGGACCTGAGCAATGAGTTCTACACCTCGGCCGCGGAGGTGCTCCAGGTGGAGCTGGATGCGGCCGGGTTTCAGCTCATCGTCGCACAGACCGGCGGCGCGGCCGGCGATGAGCAGCGGGCCTGGGAGACAATGCTGAGCCGCCAGGTGGACGGCGTGGTCCACGTACCCGTCGATCCCCTGGGCTCGGTGCCCACGACACTTCCGGTGGTGCAGTTGAACCGCCGGTCGCAGCGCTGCACCGCCACCGCCGTGCTCAGCCACGATGCCCAGGGTGTCCAGCTGCTCACCGAACACCTCATCGACGTCGGCCATCGCGATATCGTCGCACTCGTCGGGCCGTCGGACTTTTCCACCACCAAGGACCGGCTCGCCGGGTTCCGCTCGGCTATCGCGGCCGCGGATATCCCCGAAGTGCCTGCGGGAACACACGATCGCGCTCAGCCGCGCACACGTGTGCTGTCTGCGGCACTCACCATCGATGCCGGCGCGGCGGCCATCGAATCGATCGCCGACGACCTGCCAACGGCCGTATTGGCGCTCAGCGCCCAGTTCGTGCTGGGCACCCTGGCCGTCTGCAAACGGCGGTCGATCGACATTCCGACAGAGCTGTCGATCGCCGGATTCAACGACCCCGCCTGGTATTCAGTGTGGAATCCGGCCATCACCACATTCGCCCCGCCGCTGGCCGATATGGGCCGGCGTGCGAGCCGCGAGATCCTCGCCGCCATCGACACCTGGGACGGTAGGCCGGCGAAGCGGCCGGCGGTGATTCAGATGGAGGGTGAGCTCCGGATCCGCGATTCGGTCGCCGCCATCACTCATCAGTCTCGACGCCGACCGGTCCCGTCATCGAGGTAGCGTCCAGCAGCGTCACCAGGTCATCCTGAGGCACATCGCTCATCGCCCGGGCGGTGTCCAGTACGGACTTCTGACGCGCCGCGGCGGTTTTTGCGATAGCGGCGGCCTTCTCGTAGCCGATTCGAGGCGCCAGCGCGGTCGCCAGCATCGCGTTGTGTGCCACCAGACGCGGTCCGGTGCCAGTCGGGCACACCCCGGCCAGGCACCGATCGGCGAAGGTGGTCGCTGCACCGATGAGGATGTCGACCGACTCCAGCAGTGCATATGCCGTCACCGGTGACATCACCGTGATCTCAAAGTTGGCGCGACTGCCCGCGGCGACGATGGTCGCGTCATTCCCGATCACCTTGACCGCTGCCTGGCTGACGGCCTCGGCGATCACCGGGTTGGTCTTGCCCGGCATGATCGAGGACCCCATCCCCAACGTCGGTACCGTGATCTCCGCCAAGCCTGCCACCGGACCGCTGCTCATCCACCGGATGTCCTCGGTGATCTTGAGTAGGCTCACCGCGACCGTCCGCAGCGCTCCTGAGACGAAAACTACGGCATCCGAACAGTTCTGCGCCTGGAAGTGATTGCCGGTCTCGCGCAAGTCGATATCGAACTCATCAGCGAGTTTCGCCACCACCCGGGCCGCGAAGTCGGGATGGGTGTTGACACCGGTGCCCACCGCGGTGCCGCCGAGCGCGACTTCGGCGAGGCCGGCCTGGGTGGCCTCGATACGGCGGATTCCACGCGCGATCTGTCCGGCGTGACCGGCGAACTCCTGGCCCATCCTGATCGGGACGGCGTCCTGCAGGTGCGTGCGCCCCGATTTCACCACGTCTCCGGTGCGCCGGGCCAGATCGGCCAGCGTGGCGTACAGGTACCGCAATGCAGGCAGGAGACGATGGGTCAGGGCGGTCTGCGCTGTGGCGTGGATGATCGTCGGCGTCACGTCATTGGAGGACTGTCCCAAGTTGACGTGATCGTTGGGATGCACCGGAGTTTTGGCGCCCAGTGACTGACCCAACAGCTGGTTGGCCCGGTTTGCGATCACCTCGTTGGCGTTCATATTGGTGTTGGTGCCGCTGCCGGTTTGGAACAGGTCGATCCGGAACTGGTCGTCGTGTTCTCCCGCGGCGATCTCGCCTGCCGCTCGCACGATAACCGCGGTCAGCCGGTCATCGAGCAGTCCAAGACCGTTGTTGGATTGTGCTGCCGCACGTTTCAGCGACCCGAGGGTGCGCACGAGCGCCTGCGGCATTCTCAGATCGCTGATCGTGAACGCGTTCAGCGCGCGTTGGGTCTGCGCGCCCCACAAGTGGTCGGCCCGGACTTCGACCTCACCGGCGAAATCCCGCTCAACACGGGCCGGTTCGCTCACTCCGGCCCCATGGCGACATACTTGACCTCGAGGTACTCATCGATGCCCACATCACCGCCCTCGCGTCCCAGACCCGACTGCTTGATACCGCCGAACGGTGCGGCGGCGTTGGAGATGAAGCCGCGATTCAGACCTACCATGCCCGCCTCGAGGCGCTCGGCGAACCAGAGCGCGCGCCCGTAGTCGGACGTGAAAACATAACTCACCAAGCCATATTCGGTGTCATTGGCCAGGCGCAGCGCTTCCTCGTCGTCGGTGAAAGTGGTCAGCGGCGCGACGGGGCCGAAGATCTCCTCCGAGTTCATCCGGCAGTTGGGCGAGACGCCCCGCAACACGGTCGGCGGGTAGTAATACCCGGCTCCTTCGGGTGGGGCGCCGCCGAGCACCACCTCGGCGCCGTGGTCGACGGCGTCGGCCACCAACGCCACCACCTTGTCCCGCTGCTCACCGTCGATCAGTGGCCCGACATCGGTCCCCGGCGTCGAACCGTCGCCGACAGAGAGCCTCTCGAGCCGCGCCACCAGCTTCTCGCTGAACTCGTCGACCACGGCCTCGTGCACGTAGAACCGGTTCGCCGCGATGCAGGCCTCCCCAACGTTGCGCATCTTGGCCACCATTGCCCCGGCCACGGCCGCATCGACATCGGCGTCGGCGCACACGATGAACGGCGCATTGCCGCCCAGCTCCATCGACGTGCGCAATACGTTGTCGGCCGACGCCCGGATCAGAAGACGCCCCACCTCGGTCGAGCCGGTGAACGAGACCTTGCGCAGGCGGGGATCAGCGAGCAGCGGCGTGGCAACGACCTCGGGCCGCGATGTCGGCACGACGTTCAGCACGCCGGCAGGCAGGCCCGCTTCCTGCATGATCTCGGCGAACAGCAGAGCGGTCAGTGGTGTCTGCTCGGCGGGTTTGAGCACCGTGGTGCAACCGGCAGCCAACGCCGGACCCACTTTTCGCGCGGCCATCGCCAACGGCACGTTCCACGGGGTGATCAACAGGCACGGCCCGACGGGCTGACGGATCAGCGCGATCCGTCCGGGTCCGGTCGGGTTCGCGGTGTAGTCGCCCCGGATGCGCACGGCCTCTTCGGAGAACCAGCGCAGGAAGTCGGCGCTGTAGGCGACCTCACCGCGCGATTCGGCGACCGACTTACCCATCTCGAGGGTGATCAGCTGGGCGAGTTCTTCGGTGCGGGCCGTCAGCAGATCGAAACCTCGGCGCAGAATATCCGACCGCAGCCGGGGCGAGGTCGCCGCCCACGCCGCCTGGGCGGCGACAGCGGCGTCGAGCGCCTGCATCGCCTCGGTCTCGCCCGCATCGGCGACGCGGCACAGCGGTTCGCCGTTGGCCGGGTTCTCGATATCGAATGTCCTGCCGTCCGCGGCATCTGCGGACTTGTTGTTGATCCAAACACCTTTGCAGAAGGTGTCCAGAACGGCATGGTGTGCAGTCAACGCTGTCTCCTGATCTCCAGTTGTCGAGAGCTAGTGGTCGAAAACGACGACCTGACGGGCGACCTCGCCGGCCGTCAGGCTGTCAAGGGCTTCGTTGAGGTCATCGAGGTGTATGTGCTGTGAGATGAGTTTGTCGACGGGCAGGTCCCCGCGCAGGTACATCTCGGCGTACTCTGCGATGTCGGCGGCAGGGTCCCCGGACCCAAGATAGGACCCGACGAGCGAACGCGCTTCCAGGACAAGGGCAGCCGCCGATACGCTGATTTGGGCCGACGGATGCGGCAGGCCCACGGTGACAGTGCGTCCGCCCACCCGGGTGAGTGTGACCGCGGCTTCGAGCGCCTGGGTCCGCCCGACGGCTTCGATGACGACGTCGAACTTGTGACCGCACGCGTGGGCCTGGTCGGGGGTCATGGTGTGGTGGGCACCGACCGACAGGGCCATGTCCAGCTTGGCCTCGAGCAGATCGATTGCGGTCACCCGGGCCCCTCGACCCGCGGCGACCATCGCCGCTGCCAGACCCACGCCCCCGAGTCCCACCACGGCGACGTCATCGCTCGCCGCCACCTGCCCGGCGTTCAGCACCGCACCGCCTCCGGTCAGCAGAGCGCAGCCGAGCAGGGCTCCCACCGGACTCGGGATCGCGTCGGGAATGATCACCGCCGTCCTGCGGTCCACCACGGCGTACTCGGCGAACACCGAAGCGCCTGCGTGGTGGCTGATCTCCTGGCCGTCGAGGCGCAACCGTCGCCCTCCGCGCAGCAGTTCTCCGCTGGCGGCGGTGGAAAGTCCTGTGGGGCATAGTGACCAGCGCGCTCCGGTACAGGCGTCACACTCACCACAGCGGGTATGGAAGACCAGTGCCACCTTGTCCCCGATGGTGATGTCGTCCACACCGCCACCGACGGCCACCACCCGTCCGCAACCTTCGTGGCCGAGAACCACCGGTGCCACGCCCACCCGGTCGCCGTTGACCCGGGACAGGTCGGAGTGGCACAGCCCGGCCGCTTCCATCTTCACCAGAAGCTCACCAGGCTGCGGGTCCCCGATCTCGATGTCGCACACGGTCAACGGCCGGTGCTCGGCGAAGGGCTGCTGGTTGTGGACGGAGTTGAGTACCGCGCCTTTGGCGATCATGATGGCGCACCTTCTTTCACTGCTGTGGTTTCGTCACGCGGGGTCACCGGCAGCGACGGCGGCTGTGGCGCGAATCCGACGGCGATCGCGCCCAATCCGCAGGCGGCGATCACGTACAGCGCGATCGAGGTGGACGAGCCGGTGCTGGTCAGCAGCATAGACGCGATGATCGGCACCGGCGCCGACGTGACCAGACCACCGAACTGGTAGGCCATCGACGACCCCGTATAGCGGACCTCGGCCGGGAACAGGTCTGCGGTGAAGCCCGCCACCACCCCGTAGGACACCGCATGCAGCAGCGGTAACGCCAGGAGGTACGCGGCGAACACCCCGGTCACCGTCGCGGTGTTGATCAACAGCAAGACCGGTACCGCACCGGCAGCCACGAGTAGCGAGGCAAATACCAGGAACCTTCGGGTAGTCCACCGATCGGCCAGCACCGTGAACAGCGGCAGCGTCACCACTTCCATGGCCGCTGCGACGATGAGTGCGACCAGGACAGTGTCACGGGCGACGCCGAGAGTCGTGGTGGCGTAACTGAGGAAGAACGTGCTGGCAAGGTAGAACATGGCGTTCGGTGCCAGACTGGCAAGCATCCCGGCGATGAGCGCATGCTTGTGTGATTTCACCACATCGGTCGCGGGCACCTTGGGTAGTTTGTGCTTGTCTTGCAGCGCAAGGAATTCCGGAGATTCGGTCACCCGCAGGCGCACCCACAGACCGACGGCGACCAACAGAACGGACGCCAGAAACGGCAGCCGCCACGCCCAGGCCAGCAGATCCTCTTCCGAGAACACCTCGGTGATGATCGCAATGGCACCGGTCGACAGCACCACGCCTGCAGGTACGCCGGCCTGGGGAAAGCTCGCATAGAACGCGCGGCGATGCGGCGGTGCGTGTTCCAGAGACATCAGCACGGCGCCGCCCCACTCACCGCCAACCGCGAAACCTTGGAAGAATCGTAGGACGACCAGCATGATGGGCGCCCACATGCCGATCTGGTGATACGTGGGTAGCAGGCCGACGGCAAACGTCCCGATACCCATCAACAAGACCGACAGCACCAGCATGCGCTTGCGGCCCAATCGGTCACCGTAGTGCCCGAAGAACAAGCCGCCGAGCGGTCTGGCGATGAAGGCGACGGCGATGGCTCCGAACCCGGCCAGGGTGCTGTTCAGCGGGTCCTCGGACGGAAAGAACAGCGGGTTGAGGATCAGCACCGTCGTCGCGCCGAACACCAGGTAGTCAAACCACTCGATGGTGGTGCCGATGAAGCTGGCGAAGGCGACAGTGCTGGGCGCAGGCGGCGACTTGGTCACCTCTGGTGCAGAGTCGGGCATGGACGCTCCTTTGCGTACGTTGAGGTTGATCGTGGCCGTCAGGCCAGCGCGAGGCTCGACAGCGCGGGCCGGGCGGGGGCCGGGCCTGCGAGGCCTCGCCAGGAGTCGACGGCGGTGCGGCAGATCTGTGCCGCCTCCCCGAGATAGTCATCGGCCGAGAAGGGCAGGTCACCCAGCGCCAAACCCTGCTCACGAGCGGTGGCCGCCACTGCTTCGACGAGGTGCAGGCGGTCGCGGCGCGCTCGTTGCGCCGCCTGATACACAAGATCGTGGGCGCCGGTCTGGCCGAGCGCCGGCGCCAGTTGCATCATCAGCGACTCGGCGAGCACCAGACCCCCATCGAGTTGCAGGTTCTGCCGCATCCGTTCGGTGTTCACCCGCAAGCCCCGGACCAGGTCGACCGACTCAGCGAGGGCACTGCCCGCCAGCACGGCGAGCTGCGGCAGCACATGCCATTCGATCTGCCATTCCCCGGCGGAGCGTTCGTGGCCTGCTTCCTGGAAGCGGGTCAACGCCGACGTCAGGGCACTGGCGGTGGCGGAAAGTCCGACAACGATCTCCGAGGAGATCGGATTGATCTTCTGCGGCATGGTCGAGGACGCGCCACGGTGATCGGAGAACCTCTCGTTGACCTCACCGACTTCGGTGCGCGACAAATCAATCACGTTGCGCGCCAATTTCGCACAACCACCGGCGATGGTGGCACACAACCATCCGAACTCCGCGGGAGCATCCCGCTCGACATGCCACGGCACATCACTGAAACCGAGGCCGAGTCGCTCGGCCACCCGGCGCCGGACCTTCGCCACTCCTGGTCCGAGTGCCGCACCGGTGCCACCCGCACCGTAGAGCGAGACGACCTCGAGATGCGGGCGCGCCGAGGCAATCCGGGAGCGGTGGCGGGTCAACTGGCCCAGGAGGCCGGCCAGGGTTGCGCCGAAGGTGGTGGGTACCGCCTGCTGACCGTGTGTCCTGGCGGCCATGACCGTGAGCCGATGCGCCTCGATCTGGTCACTCAGCGCGTTACCGAGATCTACTATGCCGGTGTCGATCCGGTCCATCGCACACGCCATCTGCAGCGCCAGCGCAGTGTCCATCACGTCCTGGGTGGTGGCGCCGAAGTGGACGCGGCCCGCCGGGCCCGGCGGCAGCGCCCCGGCAATCTGGCGCACCAGGCCCAGGATCGGATAGCCGACCGTGCGCGCGGTCTCCCAGAGCACCTTCTCATCGATCGTATCGAGTCTGGCCGCAGCGACGATGCACGCCGCGTCGTCGGTCGTCATCTCCCCTTCGTCCGCCTGTGCCAGCGCGAGCGCACGTTCGAACGCCAGCCAGCCCTGGATGCTCGTACGCGCCGACCAGATTTCCATCTGATCTTCGTCGCCCGCGATGCGGAGCAGCATGGAGAACGGCGCGATGTCAGGACGGGGTTCTGTCATGGTGCGTGTCAACCTCGATGTCGATGTGCCGGGGCCCTATGGAATCCATTCCACGTTAGTATGGAATCGATTCCATTTCGTGTCAAGGGTCCGCATCTTGGCGACGAGTGCCCTTGCGGCACTTACGCACCCGGCATTGCACATCGCGGGTTCGTTGCGGAAGGTGTAAGAACAAGCACGAACCAATACCCGTTCGCCGTCCGAAAAATAAACATAACGACAATTACGCCACTATCCTTTGATGCAGGGAGGGGCAAGCCACCTCTCCCACGCGGCCAGGACGAGAAATCTGTTTGGTCAGGTCTTCGGGGGAAGCATGGGTGGTGGCCCGTCACGGCGGTTGATATCGATCGACCTGCTCGATCACGATGAACACGAGCAGCTGGACGGGTGGGGCAACCGGGCGGTGTTGACCCAGCCGGTGGGCACGCTCGCGTCCGTTCCGGAGTTGTTCGCAGTGCAGGTGGGCCGTGCACCCGGTGCGGCGGCGCTGGTTTCCGGGGAGCAGTCGTGGAGCTATCGCGAGCTGGACGAAGCCTCCAACCGGCTGGCGCACTTCTTGGTCGGCCACGGCGCCGGCCCTGGCGAGCGCGTGGCGATAGTGCTTCCCCGTTGCGGTGAGGCGATCGTTTCGATTCTGGCGGTGCTCAAGACAGGCGCGGCGTATCTTCCTGTCGATCCGGCGCTTCCGGCGACGCGTATCGGGTTCATGATCACCGACGGCGCGCCGATCGCAGCGGTCACGACCACTGCCCTCACCGACGCGCTGGACGGTCATGACGTGCTGGTCGTCGACGTGACCGACCCCAGGATCGACGCCTGCCCTGGCAGCGCGCTGCCAGGGCCGCGTCCCGACGACATTGCCCACGTCATCTACACCTCGGGTACCACCGGGGTGCCCAAAGGCGTTGCGGTGACGCACCGCAACGTGACCCAGCTCTTCGACTCGCTGGATATCGGCGTGCCGTTGGCGCCCAGCCAGGTGTGGACACAGTTCCACTCCTATTCCTTCGACTTCTCGGTGTGGGAGATCTGGGGTGCGCTGCTGCACGGTGGTCGGCTGGTGGTGGTGCCGGAGTCGGTAGCCGGTTCACCCGATGACTTCCACGCGTTGATGGTCGACGAACACGTCACCGTGCTGAGCCAGACGCCCTCCGCGGTGCGGGGGTTGTCCCCGGCGGGTTTGGATTCGGTGGCCTTGCTGATCGGCGCCGAGGCGTGCCCGGTCGAGTTGGTCGATCGGTGGGCGCCGGGTCGGGTGATGGTCAACATCTACGGACCCACCGAGACCACGATGTGGGTATCGAAGAGCACACCGTTGACGGCGGGCTCGGGTGCCCCGCCGATCGGTTCGCCGGTGCGTGGCGCGGCGTTCTTCGTACTGGACGGCTGGTTGCGGTCCGTGCCCGCCGGTGTGGTCGGTGAGTTGTACCTGGCGGGTCGCGGTGTCGGCGTTGGGTATTGGCGCCGCACGGGCTTGACCGCTTCGCGGTTCGTGGCATGCCCGTTCGGGCGGCCTGGCACGCGCATGTACCGCACCGGGGACCTGGTGCGATGGGACGACGATGGGCAACTGCAGTACCTGGGCCGGGCCGACGAGCAGGTCAAGATCCGTGGCTACCGCATCGAACTCGGCGAAGTGCAGGCCACGCTCGCACGGCTGGGCGGCGTAGAACAGGCTGTCGTCATCGCGCGTGAGGACCGTCCTGGCGACAAGCGCCTGGTCGGTTACATCACCGGGACCGCTGATCCGGCCGAATTGCGTGTCGCGCTCGCCGAACAGCTCCCGGACCATATGGTGCCGGCCGCCGTGGTGACGTTGGAGGCACTGCCGCTGACCGTCAACGGCAAACTGGACACACACGCGTTGCCACCGCCGGAATACCGCGGCACCGCTGGAGATTACCGCGCGCCGAGCACGCCGGTGGAGAAGATCCTGGCCGACGCCTACGCACAGGTGCTCGGCGTCGAGCGGGTCGGGGTCGATGATTCGTTCTTCGATCTGGGCGGGGACAGCATCCTGTCGATGCAGGTGGTGGCGCGCGCTCGCGCCGCCGGTGTGTCGTGCCGCCCGCGCGACCTCTTCGTCGAACAGACCGTGGCCCGGTTGGCCGCCGTGGCTCAAGCGGCAGCTGGCGAGGCCGCCGTGGCCGACGAGGGTATCGGGCCGGTACTGCCGACCCCGATCATCCGCTGGCTGTACAGCATCAACGGACCGATCGATGAGTTCAACCAGACGATGGTGGTGCAGGCCCCGGCCTCGGTTACCGAGGCTGGCGTCGCAGTCGTGTTGCAGGCCCTGCTGGATCGGCATGCCACATTGCGGTTGCGCGTCGAGGACGACGGCGGGTCGCTGCTGGTGCCCGAGGTGGGCTCGGTGAATGCCGCCGATTGCCTGCATACCGTCGATGTATTGTCCGATGAGGCGTTGGTGGCGGCGCGGTCGCGGCTGAACCCTGCGCAGGGGGCAATGCTGAGCGCGCTGTGGGTCGGCGCCACCACTCAGTTGGTGTTGATGATCCACCACCTGGCTGTCGACGGCGTGTCGTGGCGAATTCTGTTGGAAGACTTGAACATCGCCTGGGCCCAGCACCACAGCGGGCAGCCCGTGGAATTGCCGACCGGCGGGACGTCGTTCGCCCGCTGGTCGGCACTGCTGGACGAGCATGCGCGCAGCGCCGCGGTGGTCGAGCTGGCCGATTCGTGGCGCCGGCTGGCGGCAGTCCCGGCTGCCTTGCCTGCAGCCGACCCGACCGTGGACACCTACGTGAGTGCCGGGGAGATGTCGGTGTCACTGGACACCGAGACCACCGGCCAACTGCTGGGCGAGGTGCCCGCAGCGTTTCATGCCGGGGTGCAGGATGTACTGCTGATCGCGTTCGGGTTGGCCTGGAATGAATTCCTGGGCTCTGGCGGAGCCCCGATCGGCATCGATGTCGAGGGCCACGGCCGCGTCGAAGATCTGGCCACCGATGTCGACTTGTCGCGCACGGTGGGGTGGTTCACCACCAAGTCCCCGGTGTCGCTGGCTGTGGGCGACCTGTCCTGGGCGCAGGTGAGTTCCGGTGCCGCCGCGCTAGGCCTGATCATCAAGAACGCCAAGGAACAACTTCGCGCCCTGCCCGATCCCCTGAGCTACGGACTGCTGCGTTACCTGAATCCCGAGGTGAACCTGGTCGCGACCGACCCGACGATCGGATTCAACTACCTGGGACGGCTCGGCGCGCCGGCATCCGATCCTTCGATGGCATCGTGGCAGATATCCGAGGCGGGTTTGTCGTCGACGGCGGCGGCCACGGCGGTGCGAATGCCGTTGATGCACACGGTCGAACTCAACGCCGTCACCATCGATGATCACGATACCGGCCCGCGATTGCGGGCTACCTGGACGTGGGCACCGTCATCCGTCGGCGAGGCCCAGGTACAGCGATTGAGCCAGTTGTGGTTCGAGGCGCTGGCCGGAATCTGTGCGCACGTCCACTCCGGTGGCGGCGGCCTGACTCCGTCGGACATCGCGCCGGCGCGACTGAGCCAGCAGCATATCGAGGAGCTCCAACAGCGGTACCAGATCGCCGACGTCCTGCCGTTGACCCCGGTGCAGCAAGGACTGCTCTTCCACTCGACCCTCGTTCAGGAGCAGGAAGACAGCTCAATCGTCGACCTGTATGCGGTGCAGCTGGACATCACCGTGAGCGGAGTCCTCGACCAGGGCCGCCTACGCGACGCACTGGATACCGTGGTTCGCCGCCACCCCAACCTGGCGGCCCGCTTCTGTGACGAGTTCGGCGAGCCCGTACAGGTCATCTCCGCCGACCCGGTGATGGCGTGGCGATATCTGGATCTGCGGGGCGACGACCGCGAGCCCGACGACGAGATCCGGCAGCTCAGCGCCGCCGAGCGTGCCGCGGTCTGTGACCTGGCACGCCGTCCCAGCTTCCGTGCCGCCTTGATCCGTACCGCGGGCGACCGGCACCGGTTCGTTATGACGTTCCACCACATCGTGATCGATGGCTGGTCGCTACCCATCCTGCTGCAGGACATCTTCGCCGCCTACTTCGGGCGGCGGCTCCCCCCGTCGGCGCCGTATCGTAATTTCATCAGCTGGCTGGTCGGCCAGGATCGAGACGCGGCGCGGGCGGCCTGGCGTACCGTACTCAACGGCTTCGACGCCCCCACGCTGGTCGGCAGGGCCGTCCGGAGCGGGCAGCGCAGCGTGGAGTCGTATCAGGTATCGGCCGAAACAACACGGGCCCTCGGTCAGTTGGCGCGTTCCTGCCACACCACGATGAGCACCGTGCTGCAGGCGGCTTGGGCGCAGCTGCTGATGGTGCTGACCGGGCAGCGTGACGTGGCCTTCGGGACCGCGGTGTCCGGGCGGCCGGCGGAGCTGGCCGGTGCCGAATCGATGGTCGGCCTGCTGATCAACACTGTGCCTGTGCGGGCGAGCGCCACTGCCACGACCACCGTTGCCGACCTGCTCGCTCAGCTGCAACGCGCCCACAACGACACAATCGAGCATGAGCACTTGGCGCTCAACGAGATTCACCATGTCGCCGGTCACGAGCAGCTTTTCGACACCCTTTTCCTGTATGAGAGCTACCCGATCGACACCAGCGCGATGTCAGGCGCCCATGAGTTGTCGATCACGGAGTTCAGCAGCCGCGAGTACAACCACTACCCGCTGTCGGTGATGGCGCTGCCTGGTCAGGAACTGGGCTTTCGGGTCGAGTTCGACGCCGGGGCCTTCGACGGGGCGGACATCAAAGCGCTGTTCGAGCGGTTCCGGCGATTGCTGACCGCCATGGTCGACGATCCCACTCGGCCGCTCTTGTCGATCGATGTGCTCGACTCGGCTGAGCACGTGCGCCTCGACGAGTGGTGCCACCGGACAGTCTTGTTCGAGCCGGTCGACACCACGACGTCGATTCCACAGCGGTTCGCCGTGCAGGTGGCGCAGACCCCGGACGCGCCCGCGCTGACTTTCGACGGCCGCTCGATGAGCTACGCCGAACTCGACGCGGCCTCGACTCGGCTGGCGCATGCATTGACCGCACACGGCGCGGCCCCGGGCGCGTGTGTGGCACTACTGGTTGCGCGCTCTGCCGAGGCGATCGTCGCAATCCTGGCGGTGCTCAAGACCGGGGCAGCGTATGTGCCGATCGATCCGGCGGTGCCTACAGTGCGGTTGGAGTTCATGCTCAGAGACGCCGGTCCGGTCGCGGCGGTCACCACCGAAAACTTGCGTTCGCGCCTGGACGGGTTCGATGTGCACGTCATCGATCTCAACGAGCGTTCCGCGGCGGCGCGGGCGCGCACCAGGTTGGCCTCCCCGGCCGCCGACGATCCGGCGTACGTGATCTACACCTCGGGTACGACCGGGGTGCCCAAGGGTGTGGCGATCACCCACGGCAACGTCACGCAGGTGTTGGAGTCACTGCACGCCGACCTGCCGATGGGTCCGGAACAGGTGTGGTCGCAGTGGCATTCACTGGTTTTCGATGTCTCGGTGTGGGAGATCTGGGGCGCCCTGTTGCACGGTGCGCGGCTGGTGATCGTGCCGGAGTGGGCTGCGGGCTCGCCGGATGATCTGCACAAGTTGCTGGTGGCCGAAGGGGTCACGGTGCTGTACCAGACTCCGTCGGCGGTGGGCATGTTGTCCCCGGTGGGGCTGGAGAACACCACCTTGGTGGTGGCCGGCGAGGCCTGCCCGACCGAGGTCGTGGATCGCTGGGCTCCGGGCCGGGTGATGCTCAACGCCTACGGCCCGACCGAGGCGACGATCTACGCGGCGATCAGTGCGCCGTTGAAAAAAGCTGGGGCAGAAGGCTCCTCGGGCGGTGTCCCGATCGGTTCGCCGGTGCCGGGGGCCGCCGTGTTCGTGTTGGATGGCTGGTTGCGTCCGGTGCCGGTGGGCGTGGTCGGTGAGCTGTACCTGGCAGGCCGGGGCTTGGGCGTCGGCTACGTCAACCGGCCGGGATTGTCGGCGTCGCGGTTCGTGGCGTGCCCGTTCGGGGAGTCCGGTGCCCGGATGTACCGCACGGGTGATCTGGTGTGCTGGGGTGCCGACGGGCAGTTGCAGTACCTGGGTCGTGCCGATGAGCAGGTCAAGATCCGTGGCTATCGCATCGAACTCGGGGAGATCCAGGCCGCGCTCGCCGAGTTGGACGGGGTGGATCAGGCGGCGGTGATCGCCCGTGAGGACCGTCCCGGTGACAAGCGTCTGGTCGGTTACGTCGCAGGCAGCGCCGAGCCGGCGGACCTGCGTGCCGCGCTCGCGAAACGCCTGCCGGCGTACATGGTTCCGGTCGCGGTCGTGGTGATTCCGGCGTTGCCGCTGACCGTCAACGGCAAACTCGACCGGCGCGCGTTGCCGGCTCCGGAGTACCGGAGCACCAATCGATACCGCGTTCCCGCCACCAGGGTCGAGAAGATCATCGCCGGCATCTACGCCCGGGTGCTGGACATCGAAGAGGTCGGCGTCGACGATTCGTTCTTCGAACTGGGCGGCGACTCGATCTCGGCGATGCGGGTGGTGGCCGCAGCCAACTCCGCCCTCGATACCCAACTCGGAGTGTGGACGCTGTTCGAGGCGCCGTCGGTGCGGGCCTTGAGCCAGCACGTGGACAACGACGCCGGCGCTGCCGCGCCCATTGGTCCGACCGTCGAATCCGTACACGGCAACGGCGCCAACGAGATTCATGCCGCTGATCTCACCTTGGCCAAGTTCATCGATGCTGGTGTGCTGCGGGCGGCTCCGAGTCTGCCGCGCCCGGACGGGCAGGTGCAGACCGTTCTGCTGACCGGGGCGACCGGGTTCCTCGGACGCTATCTGCTGCTGGATTGGCTCCAACGGATGCGACGCGTCGATGACACCGTGATCTGCCTCGTGCGCGCCGCCTCCGACCAAGACGCCCGCCGGCGCCTGGAAGCGACCTTCGACACCGACCCGGTGCTGCGCAAGCACTTCAAGGAACTGGCCTCGGAACGATTGCGGGTCATCGCCGGCGACAAGGGCGAACACAACCTGGGCCTCGACGAACAGACCTGGCAACAACTGGCCGACAGCGTCGATCTGATCGTGGACTCGGCGGCCTTCGTCAACAGTGTGCTGCCCTACTGGGAACTGTTCGGACCCAACGTGATCGGCACCGCCGAACTGATCCGGTTCGCCCTGACCGCCAAACTCAAGCCCTACACCTTCGTCTCGACCTCCGATGTCGGCCGCCAGATCGAACCGGCAATGTTCACCGAAGACGCCGACATCCGGACCGTCAGCGCCACCCGCACCGTCGACGCCGGCTACGCCAACGGCTACGGCAACAGCAAATGGGCCGGCGAGGTCCTGCTGCGCGAGGCCCACGACCTGTGCGGACTACCGGTGGCGGTGTTCCGGTCGGGCATGATCATGGTCGAGCCCACCTTCGCCGGTCAGCTCAACGTCTCCGACACCGTCACCCGGATGGTGCTCAGCATCGTGGCCACCGGGGTCGCACCCGCGTCGTTCTACCAACTCGACGCCGACGGCAACCGCCAGCGGGCCCACTTCGACGGGCTGCCGGTGGACTTCGTCGCCGAGGCCATCACCCGGCTGGGCTGGCAGGTGGCACGTTCGGACACCCCGAGCTTCCAGACCTATCACGTGATGAACCCCCACGACGACGGCATCGGGATCGACACCTACCTCGACTGGCTCATCGAAGCCGGCTACCCGATCGAATGCATCACCGACTTCGGACACTGGCTGCAACGCTTCGAAACCGGGCTACGCGCCCTGCCCGAACAGCAACGGCAGAACTCGGTACTGCAGATGCTGACCGTGCTCAAGCAGAGCCAACCAGAACTGCAACCACCGGCACCCACCAACGGGTCCTACGCACCGGCCGACCGGTTCCGCACCGCCGTCCAAGAGGCCAAAATCGGCCCCAGCCACGACATCCCACACGTCTCGAAACCAGTCCTGGTCAAATACGTCACGGATCTGCAGCTGCTCGGACTGCTCAACCCACCGGTGAACGCCCGTTAGCGGCACGTTCCGCCGCTTCCCGCAGCCCATCGCGAAACTTCGGGTGCGCAATCGCCGCGAGCGCCTCACCGCGCTGTTGCACCGTCAAACCTTCCAACTCGGCGGCGCCGTACTCGGTGATGATCACGTCGACATGATGACGCGGGGTCGTGATGACCGCCCCCGGCCCGAACCACGGCACGATCCGCGACAGCAGATCGCCATTCTTCTCGAATGTTGAGGGTAGGCAGATCAGCGAACGGTCCGACAGGTCGAGTCCGGCTCCTGCCACAAAGTCCTCGGCTCCGCCGATCCCGCTGAATTGGTCGCCGTCGATCGTGTCGGCCACGACCTGGCCGTGTACATCCACCATGAGCCCGCCGTTGATCGAGATCATGTTGCGGTTGGCGGCGATGACCTCGGGTGAGTTGACAATCTCGACCGGCAGGAACGCAACGTCGGGATTGCCGTCCAACCACGAGTAGAGCTCCGGCGAGCCGAACGCGAAGGTCGTCACGCTCACCCCGTCGTACACGCCCTTGCGCGCATTGGTGACCTTGCCTGCACGATGCAGCTGCATACAGCCATCGGTGAACATCTCGGTGTGCAGCCCGTAGTCGCCGCCGTCACCCTCGGCCAGCTGCGCGGCGATCTGGCTCGGGATCGAGCCGATCCCGGTCTGCAGCGTCGACCCGGGCCGGATGAAGGCGACGGCGTGCCGGGCGATGGCCGTGTCCACATCGGTTGGCGGCGGTGCGGGCAGCGACAGCGGGGCTTCGGTCGAGTGCACGAGGATGTCGATCTCGTCGATGTGCACCGCGTGACGGTATCCATTCCCGGATCGCTGCGCTTCTGCCCTCCGAGGCTCCTCGCCCGAGCCGAATGTGCGCGGATACGAATCGGACGCCTCGACGACGAGCACCCGATCGGGATCGGCACCCGCGCGGTGCAATTCGCCGATGGTGCCTCCCGCGTGCAACGACAGCGAGCACCAGCCGTCGACGTCGGGCGGCGCAGCCACCGTTGTCATCACGCGTGGCGCCTGCCGCTCGAGCAGAGGTCCGAAGCGCCGGAAGTCCGCGGGCGTGAACCCGATGTTGGCACCGCTGTCGCGAAGCCCGCGCTCAAGCGGACCGAAGAAGCCCGACAGGTAGTGAACGCCGGGTCGCGAAAACAGGTCCGTGCCGACCGCGAGCAGCGCCCCGTACACCTGCAATTCGGTCCAGTCCTCGCGCTCCCCGAGCGCACGCAGAAACGCGGGTGGCTGACCGGGGCCGAGAGGAATGCCCAGCGTGTCGGCAGTGTTCAGCCGCGCGGCGGCATCCTCGGCGGTCAAGTCCTCTGGCATGGCCGTTACCCTTCCATGCCCGCCGCCGACTGTGCGCGTCTTGATCAGCGCGGTGCGCACCCATTGCCATGTGGCACCGCTTCGTCGGAGTATTGATGGCACACCCAGAACGACTCTCGTAATTCCGTGGAGAGGAACAAGGTGTCAGAACTCGAACCACAGCCGGCATTCCCGCCCGGTGCTCCGCCGCCGCGCAACGGCCCCACACCCGTGTCCCGTGTCGCAGTGATTCTTCTGGTGGCCGTACTCGTCCTCGGCTACCTGGTGGCGGTCTTTCTCACCAAAAGCATCTGGGCAGGTAGAGACGGCACTCGCGCGACATTCGCGCTGCAGGGGCAGGAACGCTCACCGCCATCGGAGGACGTCACGGCAGCGGCGGTGAACGATGTCAAGACACGCCTGGCCGAACGGGGAGTCTCCGACGTCGAGGTTACGGCCGACGGCAGCGACGTGGTCGCCACGTTCCCTGGCCACGACCTCGACAATGGTGCCCTGCGCAGCATGTTCGGACCTGGGGTGCCACCAACGCTGAACCTCCGTCCGTTGATCCTGACCACGCCCGTCAAGGCTCAACCCCCACTGCCACCGGGCGCACCGCCTCTGTCCGCGGGGTCCGGCGGCAGCCCTGCACAGGTCGTCGCCAACGAGAAAGAGCTTCGGCAGAGCACAACCCAGGCGACTCAGACCCGGGCCATGCAGTTTCACAGCACGCGCTGTGACGAGAACGATGCGCTGGCGGGCCAGGACGACCCGAACTTGCCGCTGGTCACGTGCTCAACAGACCGACAGGACGTGTACCTACTGGACAAGTCGCTCGTCGGCGGCGAGCACATCGAACACGCAAGTGCAGGTTTGAATCGCCAGTCCGATCAGTACGTCGTCGACCTGCAATTCGATGACTACGCGACACGCCTCTGGACTGACTTCACCGATGCGAACATCGGCACCTACGCGGCCTTCACCCTCGACACCCGAGTTGTCAGCGCCCCGCAGATACGGGAGGCCATCCCCTACGGTCGCACCCAGATCACCGGCAACTTCACCGAAGACTCCGCCCGCGAATTGGCCGATGCCGTCAACCGCGCCGCATCACCGTCTCCCGTGAGGTTTGTGTCGTCAGCCCACGAAAAGCTCCCGGCGACAATACCTTCCATGGTTCTTCGGGTCGCGGTGATCGCGGTGGGACTCGGCCTGGCCGTGTTGGCAGTACGCGTGGTCTACTTGGCGCGGCGTACGTAGCCGACCGTTGGAACAGATCTACTGGGTAGCTGCATCTGCGCCCAACAGATCACTTTCCCGGCCGCGTTCGGCATGTCGTTCTTCCAGATGTTCAGCGGCGTCGAAGAACTCGTTCGCCTTGGCCAGTCGCCCGGAGGTGACTACGGGGTCGCACTCGCGTTGTCCAGCCATCAAGGTCTCTTTGTCGGGGCGGCCTCGCCGATCGCGCGTAGCTGCTTGTTGAACCATGCCCGTGCGCCGGCGACGGTCAGGCCCTGCCTAGACACGTCATCGAGCAGCGGCTCGCCAGCCATGACCGCGGCACGGAGCTCATCGTCGGTGTACTCGACGACGCGAGCGTCGTTGCCGGTCCACGCGGTGACCAGTCGGGCGAGTTCAGTCACCTGCTGCTCCCAGAGGACAGGGCCTTCGTCGTAACAATCAGTTTCGGACACGGAGGCGCGCACCAGGAACAGGTCGATATCACTATCCAGCATCAGGCGGTTTGATGTGTCGGGCTGACAGAATCCGCCCACGGGCCCGGCATCTTGTCCCCCGACCATGAAAAAACTCGCTCGGCTTCACCGGCGAGTTTCTTTTCATGGTCGGGCTGACAGGGACCGCCGGCGCGACCGCCTCGTACCTCGGCGGGCGCTTCGGCTCCCAGCGTCATGTCCGCCCCTCCGCAACACAAAGGCCAGGCCGGCTTACGCCGGACCTGGCCTTTGCTTTTGTGTCGGGCTGACAGGATTTGAACCTGCGACCACTTGACCCCCAGTCAAGTGCGCTACCAAGCTGCGCCACAGCCCGCTTGCTTCCGGCTTGCACCGGCAGCGGACGAAATCCTATCGCAGCCGCCCATCCTTTTCGTAATCCGCCCCACCGGTCACATGTCGACGGCGAGCGCGCCGGGGTCGGCCTGGCGCAGCCGATGCGTGGCATCGTGGTCGATGGTCGCCGTAACCAGGCCTGGAGCGTTGCCCAGGGTGGCCAGCAGTACGCCGTCGGGGGCCACCGCCAGGCTGTGCCCGATCGACACCGGCGCGGATTGTGTAACTGCGGCGACGTGGCAGATGTTCTCGATCGCCCGGGCACTGGCCAGCGTCGACCACTGCGCGATCTTGCGTGGCCCCGGCACCCACGACGACAGCACCGCGAGCACCGTTGCACCCGCCCGCGCCTGGCGCCTGCTGATCTCGGGGAACCGAAGTTCATAGCAGGTCTGCAACCCGAACCCGGTGCCGCCGATGCGCACCACCGAGAGGTCGCTCACCTCCCCGGCGCTGATGTACGTCGATTCACTGAACGCCCCGACGTCGTACAGCAAGGCCTTGCGATGTCGTCCCAGAACCTCCCCTGAGGCGCCCCATGCACCCAAGGTATTGAACGGCCGCGTGGGATCGACCGGATTGGTCTCAACCAGACCGGCCACCACCGCGACGCCCAGCCGTGCGGCCAACGCGGACACCGCAGAACCGAACGGGCCGTGCAGCGGCTCGGCCACCTCGGCGAAAGTACTGTCCACGACCGGCTTTTCGTACATCGCATATTCGGGGAACAGCACCACTTCGGCTCCCCCATCGCGTGCAGCGGTGGCCGCCGCGGTGATCAGTGCCAGGTTGGCAGCGAGGTCGGTGCCCGAACCGATTTGCGCCAGGGCGACCTTCACGGTCTCACGGCGCCGCGGGTTCGGCGATCGCGGTCTCGGCCTCGTCCACAGCGATCTCCGGCGGCAGCTGCTTGAAACCGCGGCTCGTCACGGCCAGCACTATGACGCCGATGCCCAACCAGCTCAGCCCCAGGATGATCGCCCGATTGTCGAGTTGCATCAGCAGATACGACGTGATGATCGCGCCGATCAACGGTGCCACGACGTATAGCAAGGGGTTGTGCGCCTCGCCGGCCGCGCGACGACGGAAGTAGTAGACGATGACCGACACGTTCACGAGGGTGAACGCGACGAACGCACCGAAGTTTATAAACGACGTGGAGGTCGCCACGTCGAGGAACACTGCCAGCAGACCCACCACGCCGACGATGACCAGATTGACCGCCGGGGTGCGGAACTTCGCGCTGAGCGTGCCGAACACCGACCGGGGCAGAGTGCCATCGCGACCCATGGCGAACAGCAGCCGCGACGCCGAGGCCTGCGCGGCGATACCGGAGGTGAACTGGGCGAGGATCAGGCCGGCCAGGAACACCGCCCCGAACAGATTGCCGCCGATCTGTTTGGCGATCTCCAGCGCCGCCGACGAGGAGTCGCTGAATTCCCCTCCTGGATGTACCAATTGGGTCGTGTACGCGACGATCAGGAAGATCGAGCCGCCGATCAGTGCGATGAGCATGATGGCGCGTGGCATGTTCTTGCGTGGATCAACGGTCTCTTCGGTGAAGGTCGTCACGGCGTCGAAACCCAGGAAACAGTAGGCAGCGATGGCCGCACCGGCCGTCACTCCGCCGAAGCTGGCGCCGATCCCGGCGAATGGGCTCACACTGACCAGCCCGGCGGCTCCCGCGTCGCGAAACACCGAGACAACCGACAGTGCCACGAAGAGCACGATCACCAACAACTGGAACGCCATCAGCAGGTAGTTGGCTTTGTCGGCGACCTTGATGCCGACAAAGTTGAGGACGGTGGTGATCAGGATGAATCCGACCACCCACAGCCACCCTGGCACTGCGGGGAACTGGGCCTGCAGGTATGCGGCCCCGATCAGCCAGATCACCATGGGCAGGAACAGATAGTCGAGCAGCACCGCCCAGCCGGTCAGGAAGCCGACGCGGGGCTCGATGGTGCGCCGCACGTAGGTGTAGGCCGAGCCCGACACCGGGTAGGCGGCCGCCATGCGACCGTAGCTGGACGCGGTGAACAGCATGGCCACCAGCGCGATGAGGTAAGCCGACGCCGACGCCCCGGCAGTCTCGGCGGCGACGACGCCGAAGATGCCGAGCACGATCAGCGGCGTCATGTAGGCCAGGCCGAACAGCACCAGTGAGCGCAAACCGAGGGCGCGTACCAGAGTCGGGTGCCTGCTCGATGTGTCTGTCATTGCAGTGCACCTTTCACTGGGGATGGCTCGAGGGCGACCAGCGCTGCGGGTCGATGCGACCGTCGTACAGCGGCAGGGATATCGGGCTGTCGGATGGCCCGAACTGGTCCCACATCCGGTTGGTTCCCGCGGTGCCGCGTTCGCGGACCGCGGCGACGGCTTCGAAATCGATGTGCTGACAGAGCACTCCGGGTGCCTCGTCCGGACTTTCCTGCAACACAGCACCTTCCGGGTCGACGATGATGCTGCGCCCCATCCCGACCGGTCCGGCGCAGTTGACGCTCACCGTGAACACCTGGTTCACAATCGAATTCGCGCGAGCCAGCACCAGCTCCTGGTGCCGGTCCGGGGTGGTGGTCTTGACGAGGTTGACGATCACCTCGGCGCCCATCCACGCCAGGTGGCGGCTCAGTTCCGGGAACCAGGCGTCATAGCAGATGGACAACCCGAGGCGGCCGACGTCGGGGATGTCGACGGTGACGAACCGGTTCCCGGGCGTGAACTTCTCAAACGGTCGCCACGGGAACATCTTGCGGTAGGACGCCACCAGACGCCCGTCGGGCGCGAAAACCGGTGCCGTGTTGAAGAACTCGCCGTGCTCTCCGAGCTCCAGCACCGAGCCGGGCACCAGCCACGCATCAGCTGCCGCGGCCACCCCTCCCAACGCTGCGATCAGCGGGCCGTCCAGCGGCTCGGCAGCCGCGCCCAGCGACTCGGTCTCCTCGGTGCCGAACAGGTGGATCTCGGGATAGACGATCAGCGCAGGCCCCGCTATGGCCTCCCGCACCCGCATCACGTCCGCCGCGAACTGCGCGACCGTCTCGCCGCGGTCGAACACGGGCAGGCCCGCCATCGCCAAGGGCGCCGCCTGAACGGCAGCCACGGTGATCGATCCGGGCACTGGAGACCTCCGACGGCTAATAGCTCAAGATGAGCGAATTAAGGCAGATATTAGTTCAGCATGAACAAATAAAGCAATAGTTCCAGTACCCTGAATTTCATGACGTTGCAGGTCGGCGACGCGCACCCCGCACTGAGCGCACCCGCGGTCGCGGGCATCACCCGTCTCAGTGCCGCCGACACGGTACGGGCCCGACTGGAGCTCGCCATGGAGTTGGAGCTCATGGCAACCGGGGAACGGCTGCCGGCCGAACCTGATATCGCCGAGGCCCTGGACGTCAGCGTCGCCACCGTCCGTCGGGCCCTGCAGTCCATGGCCGACGAGGGCCTCGTGGTCCGCAGACGCGGCAGGGCCGGCGGAACGTTCGTCGCCCGCAGCGGTACCGGGGTTGCCCCCGGCACCGACCGCCCTTCGGCCACATTCCGGGCGGATGCCGCCGAGGTGCACCGCCTCATCGATCTGCGCGCGCTGTCCGAGGACGCGCTCAGCGCCGCCGCGGCACACGCCGCCACCGATGACGAAATCGACGAGCTGGCGGCCATCGTCGCCGAGGCTGCCGCGACCACAGACTGGACCAGCTATCACCACGCCGATCAGCGCTTCCACGAATCAGTGGCCGCGGCTAGCCATCTCGACTGGGCGATGAACACCTACTGCGACGTGCTGCACGGGCTCTACCGCTACTTCATCCCGTACCCCATCAGCTACCTGCACCAGGTCAACCTCGAACACGCGCAGCTGGTGGACGCGCTGTACCGACACGACAGCCGCGCGGCCTCCGAGATTGCGCGCAAACACGTACTGACCCTGCACAACACGATGTACGTCGGGCTGCGGCAGCCCGCTGACGGGGCCGACTAGCCCTTCAGGTCCGACTCGGCGGGCTCGTCGACAGCCGGGGCGGGGGAATCGAGCTTCTCGGGGAGATATTCCGGGGCCTTCGAGGTCCGCCATGCGTAGACCACCAACGCCGCCCACACGACGACGATGGAGCTGTAGAGCACCGTCGACGCCGGGCCCTGGATGTCGAAGTACTTCACCAGCTTCTGACTGTTGGACAGCACGATGACGCCACCGACGGCGGTACCGAGCAGCGCCGGGCTGACCTTGGAAACCAGCCAGGCCGCGAATGGTGCGGCGATGACGCCACCCAGCGCCAGCCCCGCCACGATCGGGATGTTGTTCAGGAACTCCTCGCGCAGGCCCACCAGGAAGCCCAGGGACGCCGAAACGGCCACCAGGAACTCCGACGCGCTGACCGAACCGATAACGGTGCGCGGGGCGGCCTTGCCGCGGGAGAGCAGCGTGCTGGTGGTCACCGGGCCCCAGCCGCCGCCGCCGGACGCGTCGATGAAACCACCGAAGATACCGAGCGGGGTCAGGAACTTCGCACTGTGCGGGGTGCCGCCGGTGCGGAATGCCGGCGGGGTCCGCAACGAAAACCGCAGCAGCACATACACACCGATGCACACCAGGATCGCCGCCATGAACGGTGCGGCGTCCTCGGTGGACAGCGACGAAAGCAAGGTGGCGCCGAGGAACGCGCCGACCGCGCCGGGCACACCCAGCTTCAGCACGATCTGCCAGTCGATGTTCTTGAACCGCCAGTGCGACAGACCCGAGGCCAGCGTGGTCCCGACCTCGGCCAGGTGCACCGCGGCACTGGCCTGCGCGGAAGCAACGCCGCTGAGCACCAGCAGTGTCGATGCGGTCACCCCGAAGGCCATACCGAGTGCACCGTCGACGAGCTGCGCTCCGACACCGACGAGCGTGAAGATCAGAAGCGAACGCATAGGTTCGGCTGCTTTCGATCGATGGTCACCGGGACACGGGCGACCTTATGGATTGACGGGCGCGTATCAACGACGCGCGCGACACCACTCGTCGAAAGCCATCAGCCGGCGCGAGGGCCAGAACGGTTCGAGAGCAGAACGGGTCGACGGTGCGTTGCGGTATGCACGTTCGGACACCGGCCGACCTTTCTCTCGAACCTGGACAGATTCAGGAATCCTACCGAACGCAAGGACGGTGCGCAGCGCGGCCCCTACACCGTCAGCAACCGGTACAGCCCGATCAGGCCCACCACGACGATGACCGCACGCAAGGCGTTCGGCGACAGCCGGCGACCGTAGTGGGCGCCGAGGAACCCGCCGATCAGTGAGCCCGCCGCGATCAAGCCCGCCGCCGCCCAGCTGATCCGGTCGAACGCCACGATCGTGTACGCCACCGCGGCAACGATGTTCACCAGGAGCGACAGCAGGTTCTTGGCGGCATTCATCCGCTGCATCGACTCCGGCAGCAACGCGCCCATCACCGCGATCAACAGGATGCCCTGCGCGGCTGTGAAGTAGCCGCCGTAGATCCCTACGGCGAAGGTGCCGAGCACCAGGGCCGCCATCCGACGCGGACTCACGTGGTCTGCGGACTGCCCGGAATCCTCGGCCCGGCGCCGCGCCCACGCCTGGATCCGGGGGCCGATCACCACCATGGCCAGCGCCAGGATCAGCAGCACCGGCACGACGGTGACGAATACCTTTTCCGGCAGGTGCAGCAGCAGCCAGGCTCCGATGCCTGCACCGATCAGCGAGCCCGGAATCTGCCAACGCAGCCGGTTCCACTGGCCGCGCAACTCGCGGCGGTAGCCCCAGGTGCCCGAGACGCCACCGGCGACCAGACCGACCGCGTTGGACATGGTCGAGGTCACCGGCGGATAGCCCAAGGCGACCAGCGTGGGAAACGTGATCAGAGTGCCTGATCCGACGACTGCGTTGATGGCTCCTGCCCCGACGCCTGCCAAGGCAATCAGGATCATGTCGATTACGGGCACTCGGCCGACCCTACCCGGGCGGTTTCGGCGTGATCAGTTACGTACAGCGCAACCAATCACGCCGAAATCACTTCTTGCCGCGCTTCTCGCGGACCCGCACATTCACCCGGATCGGGCTGCCCTCGAAACCGAATGTCTCCCGCAGCCGCCGCTCCAGGAAACGGCGGTAACCCGCCTCCAGGAACCCGGTGGTGAACAGCACGAACGTCGGTGGCCGCGAGGCGGCCTGGGTGGCGAACAGGATCCGTGGCTGCTTTCCGCCACGCACCGGCGGCGGCGTGGCAGCCACCACCTCTTTGAGGAACGTGTTCAGCCGACCCGTCGAGATCCGGGCATCCCAGGACGCCAGTGACGTCTCCAGCGCGGGCACCAGCTTCTGCACCGCCCGCCCGGTCTTGGCGGAGATGTTGACCCGCGGCGCCCACTGCACCTGCGCCAGCTCGCGCTCGATCTCGCGGTCCAGCAGGTAGCGCCGGTCCTCGTCGACCAGATCCCATTTGTTGAACACCAACACCAGTGCACGGCCTGCCTCGATCACCATCGTCAGCACGCGCTGATCCTGCTCGGTCAGCTGCTGTGATCCGTCGATGAGCACGATCACCACTTCGGCGGCGTCGATGGCGCCGTGGGTGCGGACCGAGGCGTAGAACTCATGCCCACTGGCCTGCCCGACCTTGCGACGCAACCCGGCGGTATCGATGAAACGCCAAGTCTTTCCGCCCAATTCGATGAGCGAGTCGACCGGGTCGACCGTGGTGCCTGCCACGTCGTGCACCACCGAACGCTCATCGCCTGCCAGCCGGTTCAGCAGCGAACTCTTGCCCACGTTGGGTTTGCCGATGAGAGCCACCCGACGCGGCCCGCCCCCACCGGCAGCGAGTTCGGACACCTCGGGCAGTTTCTCGATCACATGGTCCAGCAGGTCCGCGACACCGCGACCGTGCATGGCGCTGATCGGATGCGGCTCCCCCACCCCCAGTGACCACAGCGCCGCGGCGTCGGATTCACCGCGGGTGGTGTCAACCTTGTTGGCTGCCAAGAAGACCGGCTTACCCGACTTCCGCAACAGTCGCGCGGCGGCTTCGTCGGCCGTGGTCGCTCCGACCACCGCGTCGACCACCAGGATGATTGCGTCGGCGGTGCGCATCGCGACCGACGCCTGATCGGCGACGAGTTGTTGCAACCCCTTGGCGTCGGGTTCCCAGCCGCCGGTGTCCTGCACCACGAACCGGCGGCCCAGCCAGTTCGCGTCGTAGGAAACGCGGTCGCGGGTGACGCCCGGAATATCCTGCACCACTGCCTCGCGCCGGCCGAGGATCCGGTTCACCAGAGTGGACTTGCCCACATTGGGGCGCCCGACCACCGCGACCACCGGCGGTGCGGCAGCTGCGTCCTCGATCGCTTCGGCGACCTCTTGGCCGAACTCCCATTCACTTTCGTCGGTCCACGTGCCATCGCTCATCGCCGTACCCCCGCATGTTGGGTGACCAGCTCGAGCAGATGCGCGACCACCTCGGCTTCATCCATATCGCTGGTGTCCACCACCAGTGCGTCCTCGGCGGCCCGCAGCGGGGACACCGCGCGGGTTGAGTCGAGATGATCGCGTCGCTGCACATCGGCGAGCACCGTCGCATAGTCGTCGGCCAGCCCGTTGGCGAGGTTCTGCGCGTTGCGCCGCCGCGCCCGCTCTTCGGCAGAGGCGGTCAGGAATATCTTCACATCCGCATCCGGGAGCACCACGGTGCCGATGTCACGGCCCTCCACGACGACCCGCGACCCACCCGCCGAAAGCTCACGCTGCAAATCGACCAGCCGGGCCCGCACCGCGGGCACCGCGGAGACCGCCGACACCGCACGCGTCACCGCATCGCCGCGGATCTCGGTCGAGACGTCTTCCCCGTCAAGGTAAGCCCGGTCCTCGCCGGGCTCAGACCCCACGCTCACGCCGGCGTCTGCGGCCGCCCGGGCGATCGCCTCGGGGTCGGCCAGGTCGGCCCCGGCCCGTAGCACCGCCAGTGTTGCGATGCGGTACATCGCCCCGGTATCGAGATAGCGCGCACCCAGTGCGCTCGCCAAAGCCCTTGATACCGAAGACTTTCCGGTGCCGGCCGGGCCGTCCACTGTAACCACCAATGATCCGCTCACAACCCCACCGCCTGATACAGCTCGCCAACTTCTTTGCGGCTGAGCACTCGGATACTGCCCGGGCGCTGATCACCCAGTGACACCGTGGCGATGTCGGTGCGTACCAGCTCCTGCACCGGGAAATCCACCGCGGCCAGCATGCGCCGCACGATGCGATTGCGGCCCTCGTGCAGCGTGACCCGCACCAACGTCTTGCCGGGCACCGTGTCCACCACCGCGAAGTCGTCGACATGGGCTGGGCCGTCTTCCAATTCGACGCCCGCCCGCAGCCTCTTGCCCAGTCCGCGCGGCACTGTGCCCACCACCGTGGCCACATACGTCTTGGGCACCTCGTAGGACGGGTGCATCAATCGGTGTGCCAACTCACCATCGTTGGTCAGCAGCAGCAGTCCCTCGGTGTCGACGTCAAGACGCCCGACGTGAAACAGCTTCTTGTTGCCCCGCACCCGGTGCTCGACCAGGTCACCGACGCACGGCCTGCCGCGGTCGTCGGACATGGTGGAGTGCATGCCACGCGGCTTGTTGATCGCCAGATACATCAGGGTGTCGTCCAACACCACCCTGGCGCCGTCCACCCGGATCTCGGCGACCGTCGGGTCCACGCGGGTGCCCAGTTCCTTCACCACCCGCCCGTCGACCTTCACCCGACCGTCGGTGATCATGCGTTCCGCCACGCGGCGCGACGCAACACCCGCCTGTGACAACACTTTCTGCAGTCGCACGCCTTCTTCGTCAGCCATGTCAGTCCTTGTCCACATCGAAGGCTATCGGCTGATCGGTACCTGACGAACCGCCGTTGAGTTTGGCGAAACGCGGTTCGTCACCGAGTGTTTCGCTCAGATCGTCGATCACGTCGACATCGGGCAGCAGCGGCGCGATGTCGGGCAGATCGGTCAGCGACGACAGGCCGAGCCGTTCCAGGAACAGCTCCGTCGTGGCGAACGTCGCCGCTCCCGAATCCTGGTCCACGCCCGCTTCGGTGATCAGCCCGCGCGCCAACAGCGTCCGCATCACCGCGTCCACGTTCACCCCGCGCACCGCACTCACCCTGGCCCGGGTCACCGGCTGCCGGTAGGCCACCACCGCCAGGGTCTCCAGCGCCGCGCGGGTCAGCTTGGTCCGTGCCCCGTCGAGCAACAGCCGCTCCACGTAGGGGGCGTACCGGGCGCGGGTGTACATGCGCCAGCCGCCGGCCGCCTCACGGAGGTCGATACCGCTGTCGCGGGCCGCCAGATCGTCGGCCATCACACGGAGTTTGGCCGCGATTCGGTAGGCCGGTTGCTCGGTGGCGGAGGCCAGGGCATCCACCGACACCGGGGTGTCCACCACCAGCAGCAGCGCCTCGAGCACCGCGCCGAGTTCACCGTCCTCCAGCTCCGGCACGGTGGCGACGTCGATGCCCAGATCGGCGTCGGCCGAAATATCCTCAGTCATTGTTCTATCTCTTCTTCCGCTTCAGCGGTTTCCAGGTGTTCGCTGGTCGGCCGATCCCCGGTCCACGAAACCTGGAGCACACCAAGCGGTTCTGCTTGCTCGAATGCTACCGTCCTGGTCCGGAACAGCTCGAGCAGCGCCAGGAAGCGCCCCACGATCTCGATCCCGGCCGAACAATCGGCCACCAATTCGGAGAATGTCGCCCATTCGCCGACGCCGCGTTGTTCCAGCAGGCTGAGCAGCCGCTCGGCCTGCTCGGGCACCGACACCCGGGACATGTGCAGATGTTCGGTGCCGATCGTCGGCACCGGCCGCGGGGTGAACGCCGCCGCGGCGATCTGGGCGAACTTGTCGGCATCCACCCCGAGCATCACCTCGGGCAGCAGCTCGGCGAAGGGATCTTCCAGTGACACCGCGCGCGGGTAGCTGCGCAGCGCCGCGGCCTCCAGTTCGGCGAACATCTCGGCGACGTGTTTGAACGCCCGGTACTGCAGCAGCCGGGCGAACAGCAGGTCCCGCACCTCCAGCAGGGCCAGGTCCTCTTCGTCCTGCACCTCGCCCGCGGGCAGCAGCCGCGCCGCCTTCAGATCCAGCAGCGTAGCCGCGACCACCAGAAAGGCGGTCGTCTCGTCGAGCTCCAGCTGCGCGCCGATGGCCTTGGTGTAGGCGATGAAGTCGTCGGTGACCTGATGCAACGCCACCTCGGTGACGTCAAGCCGATGGGCGAAGATCAGCTGTAGCAGGAGATCGAACGGCCCCTCGAAGTTGGTCAACCGGACTTTGAAACCAGGTGACGCGTCCGGCTGGGTTTCAGTGGCGTTCACGCGCCGAACCGGTGGATGACTTCCCGCGCCAGTGACCGGTAGGCGGCCGCACCGCCGGATTTCGGCGCCCACGAGGTGATCGGCTCGCCGGCGACGCTGGTCTCCGGGAACCGCACGGTGCGCGTGATGACGGTGTCGAACACGAGATCACCGAAGCGCTCGATCACCCGCGCCATCACCTCACGCGAATTGACGGTGCGCGGGTCGTAGCGGGTGATCAGGATGCCGCTGATCTCCAGGCGTGGGTTGAGTCGGTCGTGCACTTTTTCGACGGTGTCGGTCAACAGCGCCAGACCGCGCAGGGAGAAGTACTCGCACTCGGTCGGGATGATCACGCCGTCGGCGCAGGCCAGTCCGTTGACGGTGAGCAGGCCCAGCGATGGTTGGCAGTCGATCAGCACGTAGTCGTAGCGGTCCAGCACCGGGTACAGCGCACGGGCCAGTGACTGTTCCCGGCCCACCTCGTTGACCAACTGGATCTCGGCGGCAGACAGGTCGATGTTGCTGGGTACCAGGTCCATGCCGCTGACCCGGGTTTTGATCAACACGTCATCGATCGACACCCGCGGTTCGACCAGCAGGTTGTGCACCGTGTGCGCCAGTTCGTAGTGCGGCACGCCGAGGCCGGCCGACAACGCGCCCTGCGGGTCGAGGTCGACCAGCAACACCCGCCGACCGCATTCGGCGAGGCTGGCGCCCAGATTGATGGTCGAGGTGGTCTTGCCGACCCCGCCCTTCTGGTTGCACATCGCGACAACCTTGGCCGGGCCGTGTGTCGATTTTGGTTGTGGTTCGGGGATGAACCGTGATGGACGACCGGTCAGGCCCACTTCGGGCGCGGTATCGGGTCCGTCGCCGTCGGGCGTCACGCGCGACCACCGCTGGTCAGGCAACCCACAGACTTGGCGAACATCCGGGCAAGTTTAACGTCGTCCGGCTCCCAAAACGGACAGACCCGCGGGCAATCGCACGGCCTAGGCTGTGCGACATGACTCTCAAGCAGCGACTGCCGCTGTTGCGATGGTCGTTTATCCGGATGGGAATCGGGGCCAGGCACTTCGGCAGAACCGGGCAGTGGGGTGACGGCCGGGAGGCCGCGGCGGCCGAGTATGTCCTGGCCAACGCCCGCGCCGGCGACATCGAGGACGTGCTGGCGACCATCGACAGATTCGCCTACGAGAAGTCGTTCCTGATCAACGTCGGCGACGAGAAGGGCGCGCTGCTCGACGCCGCCGTCGTCCGGGCAAAGCCACGCCTCGCCCTCGAATTGGGCACCTATTGCGGCTACGGCGCCCTGCGAATCGCCAGAGCGGCACCGGCCGCGCGGGTGTTCTCGGTGGAGTTCTCCGCCGTCAACGCCGAAATCGCCCGACGCATCTGGACGCACGCCGGCGTGGCGGACCGCGTCACCTGCGTGGTCGGGACCATCGGGGACGGTGGGCGGACCCTCGACGCGCTCGCACAACACGGGTTCGATGCGGGTGCGCTGGACTTCGTCTTCCTCGATCACCACAAGAGCGCGTACCTACCGGACCTGCAGAGCCTGTTGCAGCGCGGTTGGCTACACCCAGGGGCCATCGTGGTGGCCGACAACGTCAGGCTGCCCGGCGCCCCGAAATACCTCGCCTACATGCGGGAACAACAGGGCACGCACTGGGAGACGACCGAGCACAAGACCCATGCCGAATATCAGAGGCTGCTCCCCGATCTGGTGCTGGAGTCCGAATTTCTGGGGTAGGCCCGCCTACCTGGCCCGTGGGTGCGCCCCGGCCCACACTTCGCGCAACGTGTGCACGGTGACCATGGTGTAGATCTGCGTCGTGGTCACCGAGGCGTGGCCGAGCAGTTCCTGCACGACGCGGACGTCGGCGCCGCCGTCGAGCAGGTGGGTGGCGAACGAGTGCCGCAGGGTGTGCGGCGACACCGCCGAGGTGATCCCGGCACGCTCGGCGGAGTCCTGCAACACCTGCCACGCGCTCTGGCGGGAGAGTCGGCCACCGCGCGCGTTCAGGAAGATCGCCGGGACGCCCCGGCCGCGGCGGGCCAGATCGGGCCTGCCCCGGACCAGATAGGCGTCCAGCGCGCTCACCGCCGGTCGGCCGATCGGCACCAGGCGCTGTTTGCCCCCCTTGCCGTGCAGCAGCGCGGACCGGGCCTGGGTGTCGATGTCGTCGACGTCGAGCCCGACCGCCTCGGAGATGCGGGCGCCCGTCGAGTAGAGCAGTTCCAGCAGCGCCCGGTTGCGCAGCGTCAGCGGACCGTCGGCCTCACTGTCACCGCCTGCGGCTTCGAGCAGGGCCAGTACCTCGTCGAGGGTCAGGCTCTTGGGCAGCCGCCGGCTGGGCGTGGGCGGTTTGACGGCGCGGGCGACGTCGAGTTCCGTCAGGCCCTCGGCGACGGCGAACCGGTGCAGACCGCGGACGGCGACCACGGCACGCGCCGCAGACACCGCGGAGAGTGCGGTGACGCCGGCGTCGGGGTCACCGCGGCGCAACGCCACCAGAAATTCACTGACGTCGGCCTCGACGACCTTGGCCAGATCGTCGATGCCGCGCTGGGTCAGGTGGTCGGCATACCGCCGCAGGTCACGCCGGTAGGAGCTCAGGGTGTTGGCCGCGACCCCGCGCTCGATGGTCAGGTGATCGAGGTAGCCCTGAAGTTGGCCTTCGAGCGTCGCCCGCAGTGGGGACGACGTCGTCACGGCGCACTCTTGCGCCGGGCGAACGCCGATGGCCGGTCCGTCCAGGGCGCCTCGACCGGCCGGAGCGTTTCCACATCGGAGACCGTGTGCGCGGCCAGCAGGCCCGCCACCGCAATGGCGTTGACGATGTCACCGGAGAACACCCGGGCCACCGCATCGGCCAGCGGCACCCGTTCCAGGATCATGTCGGCTTCCTCGTCGTGAGCCTCGGGACGACCGACCTCGGTCAGTCCCGTGGCCAGGAAAATCCGCACGCTTTCGTCGGAGAACCCCGGCGTGGAATCCAGGTCGACCAGTACCCGCCACTGCGCGGCCGCCAGGCCGACCTCTTCTTTGAGTTCGCGGGCCGCGGTGATCTCGGGTGGCTCGCCGGCCAGGTCGAGCAGGCCTGCGGGCAGTTCCCACAGACGACGGCCCAGCGGATGGCGGTACTGGTAGACCAGCACCACATTGCCGTCATCGTCGAGGGCGACCACTGCCACCGCGCCGTAATGCTCCACGACCTCACGGCGCGCCGAGTTGCCACCCGGCATGCTGACCTCGTCGGCCCTGAGCGCGAAAATGTTTCCGACGTAAACGGTTTCGCTACTCAGCGTCTCGAAGTCGTGTTCACCCACGGACGTCGGATTTCTCCAGCGGTGCTTCCAGCTCGGATTCGGCGTGCTCGGCCCCGTTGGAGAACTGCTCGGGCAGGTCCATTCCGGGCAGCCGCTCTTCGGCTTTGTAGTTCAGGGCCGCGCCGATGAACGCCGCGAACAGCGGATGCGGCCGGGTGGGCCGGCTCTTCAGTTCCGGGTGAGCCTGGGTGCCGACCAGGAACGGATGCACCTCGGGCGAGTACTCGACGAACTCCACGAGGTGACCGTCGGGCGAGGTTCCGGAGAACCGCAGCCCACTCTCGGCGATCCGGTCCCGGTAGGCGTTGTTGACTTCGTACCGGTGGCGGTGCCGTTCCGAGACCTCGGTCGCCTGGTAGGCCTGCGCCACAACGGATCCCTTGTCCAGCACGGCCGGGTAGGCGCCCAACCGCATGGTGCCGCCCAGGTCTGCCTCGCCGGCGACGGCGTCCTTCTGGTCGGCCATCGTCGAGATCACCGGGTCCGCGGTGTCCGGGTCGAATTCCGCGGAGTTGGCGCCGGCGATCCCGACGGAACGGGCCGCCTCGATCACGATGCACTGCAGGCCCAGACACAATCCCAGAACCGGCAGCGCGCGCTTGCGGGCGTACGAGATGGCGCCGATCTTGCCCTCGATGCCACGGATCCCGAAACCCCCGGGGATGAGGATCCCGTGCACATCGGACAACGCGGCTGCGGCGCCGTTCTCGGTTTCGCAGTCGTCGGAGGCCACCCACCGCATCTCCACCTTGGCGCGGTGCTTGAAACCGCCGGCACGCAGTGCCTCGGCAACCGACAGGTAGGCGTCGGACAGGTCGATGTACTTGCCCACCAGCGCGATCCGCACGGTTTCGTGCGGCTCGTGCACCCGCTGCAGCAGATCGTTCCACTGGGTCCAGTCAACGTCGCGGAACGGCAGGTTCAGCCGGCGCACCACGTACGCGTCGAGCTCCTCGCGGTGCAACACCTTGGGGATGTCGTAGATCGACGGCGCATCCGGCGTGGAGATCACCCCGTCGACGTCGACGTCGCACATCAGCGCGATCTTGTTCTTCAGCGGTTCGGGCACCTCCCGATCGCAACGCAGGATCAGCGCGTCGGGGGTGATACCGATGCTGCGCAGGGCGGCGACCGAATGCTGAGTCGGTTTCGTTTTCAGTTCGCCCGACGGCGCCAGGTACGGGACCAGCGACACGTGCAGGAAGAACACGTTGTCCCGCCCGACGTCGTGGCGCACCTGCCGGGCCGCCTCCAGGAACGGCTGCGATTCGATATCGCCTACGGTTCCGCCGATTTCGGTGATCACCACATCGGGCCGGTTGCCTTTGGCATCGGGCTCGGCCATCGCCAGGATGCGGCTCTTGATCTCATCGGTGATGTGCGGGATCACCTGCACCGTATCGCCCAGATATTCACCGCGACGCTCCTTGGCGATCACCGACGAGTACACCTGGCCGGTGGTCACGTTGGCCGAGCCGGACAGGTTACGGTCCAGGAAGCGCTCGTAGTGGCCGACGTCGAGGTCGGTCTCGGCACCGTCCTCGGTGACGAACACCTCACCGTGCTGGAACGGGTTCATGGTGCCCGGATCGACGTTGAGGTAGGGGTCGAGCTTCTGCATGGTCACCTGCAAGCCCCGCGCGGTCAGCAGCTGACCGAGGCTGGAAGCGGTCAGACCCTTACCGAGTGAAGAAGCCACACCACCGGTGACGAACAGGTGTTTCGTGGCAGTTTGCGGGTGCTTGCGTAACGCGGGCAAAAGCAACCTCCGTGATGACGGGCAGGGGATCGCGGAACCTAGCTGGGGCCTGCCTACCCACGGAATCTCACCTTAACACCGAGCCCGACAAGCCGTGCCCGGCGCGCCGCGCGGGGCTTCGGGCAGGACGACGGTGCCCGTTATTGCGGGACCGTCACCGAGGTGGCGCCCCGGCCGGTGCCGTACTGCCCGGGCCGCCCGCCTGCCGCGAGTTCGCCCAGTGCCAACACGGAGGTGATTTGCCCGGCGCTGGAGTCGGCGTCGTCGACGGTGGCGACGGCAGCGGTCAAGGCGGCATCGGACCTGGTCACCGCCACCGGGCCGGATCCCGACGCCGATCCGCCCTGGCCCACCAGCAGGGTGCCCGAGCCGTGTCCGGCCAGACCGGAGGCAAACCGCGCCACGGTCGCGCCGCGGTTACCGGCATCCTCGCCGAGTGCAGGCCCGGTCACGATCAACGCGGTGTTGGCCGCCCCGATGTGCTCATCGTCATAGGTGAGAAATCCGGTGTCACGCAGCGCGGTGAGCACGGTTTGCCGCTGGGTGTCGTCGACGGGTGGGGCCGCCGGATTCTTGTCGGTCAGCAGGGCGATGCCCAACAGATCACCGGCCTGCGATCCCTGGTCGACCGCGGCGGTGCTGAGCTGCTTACCTGCCGGGACGATGGGCGAATTCACCACCGAGAGCAGTTTGTCCGCCGAGTTGGCTTCCACGAACTCCGGGGTCAGCGCGACGGTTCCGGTGACGGTGCCGCCGGACTGGCCGATGAACCGCGACATGGCGTCGACGTCGTCATCGGCGGCATCGGGTGTCCGGAACACCACCACCGACTTGTCCTTGAGCACGTCACGGACCATGCGCGGCGCCATCTGGGCATCGAATTCGCCTGCAGCATTCAGCTTTTCGTTGAGGGCGTTCTTGTCCTCGGTGAGTGTGTCGATCTCGTGCTGCAGGTCCTGTTTGTCGTTACGCAACCCCGAGAGCACGGTGTTCGACAGCAGCCCTGACCCCATCGCCACCCCGATGGCCAGCGCGAGGAACACCGCGGCCAGGGAAATTGCGTGTGTGCGTAGCGAAATCACGGTTCGACCGCCGGCTCAGTTGATCAGACCCTGTACCCAGACCGTCAAGCGGTGCCAGTACTCGGCCAGCCAGTCGAGCACTGCCGCGTCGGCCCGCGACACCCACAGCGTGACGATGACGGCCACCAGCATGGCCAGCACCAGCAGTGCGATCGCACCGCCGGAGACCCTGCTGCGGTACAGGGTGGCCACCGCTTTGGCGTCGACGAGCTTCTCCCCCACCTTCAATCTGGTCAGGAAGGTCGACGGGTTGCTGTGTTGGCGGGACCGGTCGAAGAACTCCTCGATGTTGGCGGTGTGACCTGCGGTGACGATCAGGGACGCCCCGTGGTGATCGCAGAGCAGCAGCGCCAGGTCGGCGGCCGATCCGGCCGCCGGGAACGTCATCGCTCCGACGCCGAGGTCCTGGATGCGTTCCAGCCCGGCGGCGTGTCCGTCGGCGTCGGCGGGCAGCACCACCTGTGCACCGCAGCGCAGCACCTCGACGCTGAGCTTGTCCGGATCCCCGACGATGAGGGCCGGCCGATAGCCGGCCTTGCGCAGCACGTCCGCGCCGACGCCGACGCCGACCAGCACCGGCTGGTACTCCTTGATGAACGGCTTGAGGGCCTTCAGGTCGTCGGCGGCGTCAGCCTCCTCGGCAACGATCACCACATGCCTGCGGTGCAGGTCGACGTCGATGTTCGGAATGCCGATGCCGTCGATCAGCAGCGGGCTCTCGCTGCGGATGAATTCGATGGTGTTGCCCGCGAACGCCTCCAGGTGCGCGACCAGGCCGCTTTTGGCCTCGTGCATGAGCTCGTGGATTTCCTGGTCATTACGTTCGGTGCCCAACGCGATGCGGCGATCGCCGGAGTACACGCCGCCGTTGTGCAGGCGTACCCGGGCGCCGTCCTTGACCTTCTTGAACACCTCGGGGCCAGCCTCGTCGATGAGCATCACCCCGTTGGCGACGAGCACCTCGGGGCCGAGATTGGGATAGCGCCCGGAAATCGACGGTGAGGCGTTGACGACCCCGGCGATGTTGGCCTCGACCAGTGCATCCGCGGTGATCCGGTCCAGATCCTGAGCGTCGATGACGACGATGTCGCCGGGACCGACGCGACGTAGCAGCCGATCGATGTCGCGGTCTACGCGGGCCGTTCCGGTGACACCCGGGCGTGCGGTGGCATTGCGGGTTAGCAGCGCTGACATCTTCATGCGCCGATTCTGTCGGGGATCGGTCACCTGACAGCGGAGGCGCGCCGTAACACCAGCCTCACAAGTTGCTTTAGTCACATCAGTAACAGGCTAATCAGCCTGGCGGCGGTCTTGCTGCGCTGCCTCCAGCAACTCCCTGGCATGTGCCCGGCCGCTGTCCGATTCGCCGAGTCCGGCCAGCATCCGAGCTAGCTCGGCGACCCGGTCGTCGTCGTCGATGCGGCGCACACCGCTGGATTTGCTGCGGCCGTTGCCGCTGTCGACCACGAGGTGAATGTCGGCGTAGGCCGCCACCTGGGGTAGATGGGTCACGACGATGACCTGATGGGTGCGGGCCAGCCGGGCCAACCGGCGTCCGATCTGAACGGCCGCACGTCCGCCCACGCCGGCATCGACTTCGTCGAACACCATCGTGGTGCCCTCGGCCGATGCGGCCAGCACCACTTCGAGGGACAACATCACCCGGGACAGCTCACCGCCGGAGGCGCTCTTGGTCAGCGGCAGCACATCGGCGCCGCGGTGCGCGGTGAAGCCGAACTCGACCGCGTCGACGCCGTCGTGCCCGGCGTGTGCCACCGTGCCGTCGGGCAGGGTCACCGGGGCCGAGTCGTCGGCGCGTGCGGTCAGCGGTCCCACCGAAATGGTGAACATCGCGTTGGCCATCGCCAGCCCGGTCAGCTCCGCCGTGACCGCCTTGGCCAGACCCTTCGCGGCCTTGGTGCGAGCCTTGGTGAGCTCACCCGCCGCAACCACCAGCGCGGCTTCCAGCTCACCGACGCGGCGCTCGAGTCCGGCGAGGGCTTCCTCGGACACATCCAATTGCGCGAGCCGGTCGGCGGCGTCCCGCGACCAGGCCAGCACCCCGTCGATATCGGGGGCGTACTTGCGGGTCAGCGTGCGCAGCTCGGCCTGCCGGGCCAGTTTGGTTTCCAGGGTGCTGGCATCGCTGGGTAATTCGCTGAGGTAGTGGCCGAGTTCGGCAGTCACATCACCGATCACCGCCACCGCCTCGGCAAGGCGCACGCCCAACGATCGCAGGGCCGCGTCATCGGTGGATTCCAGCGCGGACTTCGCCTGGCCCACACCGTCGCTGGCCGACACCGTATCTGGAGACGGATCGCCGTCGAGCGCGCCGGACAACGACATGCGCGCCGTCTGTGCGGCATCTCGCAGCGCATCCAGTTCCGAGAGCCGCCGGATATCGGCGACGATCGCCTCGTCCTCACCGGGTTGCGGTGCCACCGCATCGATCTCGTTGATCCCGAAACTGAGCCGGTCGGCTTCCTGCGCCAGTTCACGCGCACGCAGCCGGCGATCGGCCAGATCGCGCCGGGCCACCGCCCACTCCTCGCGGATCTGGCGGTAGCGGGTCAGCAGTTTGTCCACCGAGGCGAACCGATCCAACGCGCCGCGCTGCTCATCCGGCCGCATCAGCCGCAATTGGTCATTCTGACCGTGCAGGGTGAGCACCTCGGCGGTGAAGCTGCTCAGCGACTTCGCGGGCACGCTGCGCCCACCCAGATAGGCGCGCGACGGTCCGGCCCGGCTGACCGACCGCGCTGCGATCACGCTGCCGTCGTCGTCACGTTCGGCACCGGAGAGGTCCAGCAGCTGCTCCACCCGGCCAGCCACATCTTCGCCGAGTTCGGTTGTGCTGAACCGTCCTTCCACGACCGCCCGGTCGGCACCGGAACGCACCCGGGTGGCGTCGGCGCGGCCGCCGCCGAGCAGGTGCAGGCCGGTCACCACCATCGTTTTGCCGGTGCCGGTCTCACCGGTCAGCACGGTCAGCCCGCGGTCGAACTCCGCGGTTGCGGCACTGATCGCACCAAGGGCTTCGATTCGGATCTCGGCGAGCACGGGTGTCTACTGCCCCCGCCAGCCGGTGACCGGCAACCGGAACTTGGTCACCAGGCGGTCGGTGAAGGGCGCACTGTCCAGACGTACCCACTTCAGCGGGGTGGCGCACCGGGTGACCTCCAAACGGCCGCCCGCGGGCAACAGCATCTCCCGGCGACCGTCGCAGAACACCAGCGCATCATGACCGCTGCTTTCGATCTCGATGGCGATCGACGCCGCCGGGCTGGTCACCATGGGCCGGGCGAACAACGCGTGAGCATTGTTGGGCACCACCAGAATCGCCTCCAGATCCGGCCACAGCACCGGGCCGCCCGCGGAGAACGCGTACGCGGTGGAACCGGTCGGCGTCGCCACCAGCACCCCGTCGCAACCGAACGCGGACACCGGGCGGCCGTCCACCTCGAGCACCACGCCCAGTACCCCCAGCCGTGGACCCTTCTCCAGACTGGCCTCGTTGAGCGCCCAGCCGCGGTTCACCACCTCAGACCCGACCCGTACCACCACATCCAGGGTCATGCGTTCCTCGACGCGGTAGTCGCGCGTGATGACGTGTTCCAGCACCCGGTCGATGGCTTCGGCCTCGGCCTCGGCGAGAAAACCGATGCGACCCAGATTGACCCCGAGCACCGGGATCTCGACATTGCGGGCCAACTCGGCCGCGCGCAGGAAGGTCCCGTCGCCGCCGAGTACCAGTACGATCTCGCAGCCTTCGGCCGCGCGCTCTTCGGCGTCGACCACCTCGATATCCACGCCCAATGCCCGCATATCGTCGGGGGCCAGATGAAGCGGGCCCCGGTCGACCGCCTCGGCAGAGAGCACTCGCAGCGCAATATCGTTGTCGCCGAGCACTTTTTCCACCCGGCGGGCGACCTCGGTCGCCTCCGCCCGGCCGGTGTGCACCACCAGCAGTATCGTGCGTTCGCTCGTCATTGCGGACCCTCCTCGACCGCGAGCCGCACGGCCTGTTCAAGCGCGTCACCGTGCAGCGACCGGTCGGCCTCCTGGCGAAGGCGCAGGAAGTACTCCACATTGCCCGACGGTCCGGGCAGCGGGCTGGCCGTCACCGCGACGGCAGGCCAGCCCAGTCCGGCCGCCTTGCGCGCAACCGCGCACACGGCGTCGACACGCAACTCGGGGTCCAACACGACTCCGCCGGCACCCACACGATCCTTACCGACCTCGAACTGAGGCTTCACCATGGGAACGATATCGGCGTCGGGTTCCGCGCATGCAGTCAGCGCGGGTAGAACCGTCGCCAACGAGATGAACGACAGGTCAGCCACGATGAGACCCACCGGCGCACCGATCGCCTCGACAGTCAGTTCCCGCACATTCGTCCGTTCCAACACCGTCACCCGCGAATCCGACCGCAACGACCAGGCGAGCTGGCCGTATCCGACATCCACGGCCACGACTTCGGCAGCACCGCGGTCCAGCAGCACCTCGGTGAAGCCACCCGTCGACGCGCCGGCATCCAGACAACGCCGGTCGGCGACCGTAATCCCGAAAGCATCGAGCGCGCCGATCAACTTGTGTGCGCCGCGCGACACCCAGCTTCGTTCGTCGCTGCGGAAGACGGTGAGGTTGGCGTCCACCGTGATCGCCGTCGCCGGTTTCGCGGCCGGCATACCGTCGATGCGGACCCGGCCTGCGCTGATCAACTCTGCCGCCTGCTGACGCGACCGGGCTAGCCCGCGCCGCACCAGCTCGGCGTCAACACGAGCCCGCCGCGCCACAGGCGCTCACCTTTCAGGCACCACGGACCCGGCACTACCACCGGCCGGACCCTTCTCGACCGCCTCGAGCGCATGGACAAGCAGGTTGTGCGCCTCTTCCAACCGGGCGGCCAGCAGGTCGATGTCAGCGTCCGTGAGCTGCGCGCCCTCCACGGACGGATCCGGCAGGTCGGCCAACAGCGCAGCGACCTGTGCCCGGAGTTCGTCGGGATCGGTAGTCATAGCGGTCTTCACGCTAGTCGATGGGCGCCGACAGCAGCGACCACCGTTGCAGTGCCCGGCGCGCTGCGTCATCGCCCGCCTGCACCGCGAAGCTCTGATGGTCGAGCTCGGCGCCCCACACGGCATGGGCGGCCGCGCGTACCACAGACAGCGAGTCGGCCGGGTCGGCCCCGGTGGCGTGCACTGTCACCGAATCCCCGACAACGTCGATGCGCCAGGCGGGGTGAGGCGCGACCGCCAGGGTGGCGGCATCCTCGTGCAGGCCACGCAGATCGGGCGCGATGTAATCCGGTCGTTCCGTCGCGACGGCCCGCAGCGCTTCTGCCGCCGTGCTGACACCACTGAGCACCATCAGGCTCGGCAGGCCTGCGCCGTTGGCTCCCGCGATATCGGTGTCCAACCGGTCGCCCACCACAAGTGGACGGTCGAAACTGCCGCGACTCAGGGCGTCTTTCATCAGCGTCGGTGCGGGTTTGCCTGCAACCTGGGGCTCACGACCCGTGGCGGCGCGCACGGCCGCGACCATCGCGCCGTTACCCGGCAGCAGACCACGTTCGGACGGCAACGTCAGATCGACGTTGGCCGCCACCCACAGGGCACCGGCCCGGATCGCGAGCACCGCCTCGGCCAGCTCGGACCAACCGGTCTGCGGGGAATGCCCCTGCACGACCGCGACCGGATTGTCCGCGGCCAACCGCACGGGCCGCAGGCCACAGTTGGTCACCTCGTCCGCCAGCGCGTCGGTGCCGACCACGAGGACCACTGCACCGGGGGCCAACTGCGTGGCGAGCAGGCTCGCGGCACTCTGCGCACTCGTCACGACATCGTCGGTCTTCGCCCGAAAACCCAGCTCGCACAGATGCTCTGCGACCTGCGCCGGCGCCCGCGACGCGTTGTTGGTGACGTAGAGCACCCGCGCCTCGACGCCGGCCAGGCTGTCGAGGGCACCCACTGTCGGCTCGTGCCCTCGGAATACCGTGCCATCTAAATCGAGCAGCAGGCAATCATGTTGCCGCGCAAGGGTGGTCATCTCAGGACAGCTCCGTGATGCGGTCTTCCGCGTCGGTCACACCTTCAACGTCAGCACGCGCTGCGTTGATGAACCACTTCAACGCCTCGTCGCGACGCTCCAGGGCCAGCAGGGTGTCGGCATAGGCGTAGAACAACCGGGTCGCAGCCTGACCGGTTTGCTTCGGATCCAGCTGCGGTGTCGACAGGATGGCCAACGCCTGTTCGAACTGTCCGAGGTCACAGCGGGCACCGGCGGCCACGATCCGCAACTCATCGGCGTCGGCACCGGTCAGCTCAGCGGCCTCGGCACTGCGGGCGAGTTCCACGGCACGTTCCGGCCGGCCGATGCCGCGTTCACAATCGGCGATCATCGCCAGCAACGGCGACTTGCTGCCCATCCGCCGGGCTGCCCGCAGCTCAGCGAGCGCCTGGGCCCAGTCACCGCAGTGGTACGCCGCAATTCCGACCGCTTCGCGCACCGCAGCGATCCGCCCCGCGCGGCTCCGGGCCGCACGGGCATGCGCCAACGCAGTTTCCGGGTCCTCATCGAGAAGATTGCCCGCCGCGACCAGGTGGCGGGCCACGAAATCTGCGGTCGACTTGTCCAGCGTGGTCAGTTCCCGGCGGACATCCGGAGCCAGCTGCCTGGCCTCGATGTCCGCCGAAAGCCGTGGCGCATCCGAAGACTGATCCTCGGTGCTGGCCGGTTGGGCCGAACGCGCCCGCCCGGGACCGGAGGATCGCGGGGCTGCCGGCCGGCGATCATGCCCACGTTGGTCACGCTGCCGTTGGCCGCCACCGGTGGGGGGACGGCCGTTCGATGCACGCCGCGGCCGACGCTCGCCGCCGCCTTGATTGTCTGAGACCACGTGTGCCTTTCTACCCGCCCTCCCCGCAAAGGATACTGGCACGTCCCGCAGTGGCGATAATCTTCTCAATTGGAGAAAAGAGAATCGCCCCCCACGCAAAACGTGGGGGGCGATTCCTAATTTGTGTTCGGCGGTGTCCTACTTTTCCACCCGTAGGGGTAGTATCATCGGCGCTGGCAGGCTTAGCTTCCGGGTTCGGGATGGGTCCGGGCGTTTCCCTGCCGCTATGGACCGCCGTAACTCTATTTTTTTGTTGACCCCTCTTGTGTGGGGGTTGGTGTGTTATTGGTGGTGGGGGTGGTGACCCCAGTTCACATATGTGTGTGGGTGTTGATGGATTGTG